>NZ_JBITGE010000010.1:0-202955 GCF_044456785.1 Micromonospora sp. NPDC050795
GCGGCGCCAGCACAGCCCACTCATGGTTCGTCAGATCGCCTCGTGCCACACAGGCCTAACGAGCGAGATTCATGATCCGCGAGACAGAACCTAGGCGGGCTCACCGTCGCCGGCCTGGTTTTCGCGCCCCGACCTCGGCTGCCCTCGCCGAACCTGACATGGCGTTCCCGCTGGCCGCCACCGAGTGCGCACACCGAGAGATGCATCGCCGGATCGGCTGATGACACGCTCGTGCAACGCCACCGGTCGATCCGCTGCGCCCCACGGAACGGGCACATCGGCTTCGCCGGGCGGACCGGCGCGTGGCCGAAACACTCCGCCGAAACTGGGAGTCATCCATGGACAGTTGCCCGTTCTCTCTGGACACCACCGGAAAAGATATCCACGGTGAGGCCGCGAAGCTGCGTTCGCAGGGCGCCGCCACTCAGGTGGTTCTGCCCGGCGGCGTGGTGGCGTGGTCGATCAACAGCTATGCGGTGATCAAGCAACTGCTCACCGATCCGCGGGTGACGAAGAGCGCCCGCAACCACTGGCCGGCGTTCATCAACGGCGAGATCCCGCCGGACTGGGAAATGATCAGCTGGATCGCGATGGACAACATGGTCACCGCGTACGGCAAGGACCATGTGCGGCTGCGCAAGCTGGTCGGCAAGGCCTTCACCCCGCGGCGTACGGAGGCGATCCAGCCGTGGATCGCCAAGATCACTGAGGAGCTTCTCGACGGTCTGGCCGCCGCCGCCCCCGGTGAGGTGGTGGACCTGCGGGAGCGGTTCGCGTACCCGTTGCCGGCCCGCCTGGTGGCCGACCTCATCGGCATGTCCGAGGAGGCTCGCGCCAAGACGGCGAAGGTCATCGACATGATGGTCGACACCACCGTCACCCCGGAGCAGGCGCAGGCCGTGTTGGCCGGGTGGCGCGGCGCGATGGCCGATCTCATCGCCACCAAGCGGGAGAACCCGGGTGAGGACATCACCAGCGACCTCATCGCCGCGCGGGACGAGGACGGTTCCCGGCTCAGCGAGGAGGAGTTGACGGACACCATCTTCGCCATCCTGGGCGCTGGCTCCGAGACCACCATCAACTTCTTCGACAACGCCATCACGGCCCTGCTCAGCAACCCGGAGCAGCGGGATCTCGTGCTGTCCGGCGAGGCCACCTGGAACGACGTCATCGACGAGACGCTGCGGGTCGAGTCCCCGCTGGCGCACCTGCCGCTGCGGTACGCCGTCGAGGACATCGAGCTGGACGGCGTGACGATCCCGCAGGGCGATCCCATCCTGATCAACTACAGCGCGGTGGGTCGCGACCCCGCCCTGCACGGCGACGACTCCGACCGCTTCGACCTGAAGCGCGCCGACAAGGAGCACCTCTCCTTCGGCCACGGACCGCACTACTGCCTGGGCGCCGGGGTGGCCCGGGCGGTCGCGACCACCGGCCTCTCCTCGCTGTTCGAGCGCTTTCCCGACATCGCGCTGGCGGTGCCGGTCGCCGACCTGCAGCCGTTGCCCACCTTCATCATGAACGGCCACCGGACGCTGCCGGTCCGGCTGACCGCCCCCGTGCCCGCCGCCTGACATCCACCGACGACCTCAGGGAGCCGCCGTGCTGACCACCACCGACACACCCAGGCGCGAGGACATCGTCGCGCGCGTCACGGACCTCGCCCCGCTGCTGCGCAGGAACGGCGTACAGGCCGAGCGGGACCGCCGACTGCCCGACGAAACGATCGAGGCCCTGGCCGACGCCGGGGTCTTCAAGCTGCGGGTGCCGAAGCGGTTCGGCGGCTACGAGGCCGACACCCGCACGCTCGCCGACGTCGCGACCGCGCTCGGCCGGGCCGACGGTGCCACCGCGTGGACCGCCTCCGTCTACTGGATCCCGACGTGGATGGCCGGCCTGTTCCCCGAGGCGGTGCAGGAGGAGGTCTTCTCCACGCCGAACGTGCGGATCTGCGGCACCCTGAGCCCGTCCGCCATGGCGGTCCCGGCCGATGGCGGCATCGTCGTCAACGGCAAGTGGGGCTTCATCAGCGGCGCGTTGCACAGCCACTGGCAGGAGATCATCGCGGTGCTGGTCGGCGGCGATGGTCCGCCGATGCCGGTGATGGCGCTGGTGCCGACCTCCGAGTTGCAGATCGTCGACGACTGGCACACGTCCGGCCTGCGCGGCACGGGCAGCGTCAGCACGGTCGCCCAGGACCTGTTCGTGCCGGCGGAGCGGTTCCTGCCGCTGCCGGTGGTGCTCCAGGGCCGGGCCGGACCGGACGCGGCCGGCGCGCCCGCCATGTACCGGGCGCCGCTGCTGCCGGTCGCCTCCGCGTCGTCGGTGGGCACCGTGCTGGGCCTGGCCCGCGCGGCCGGTGAGACGTTCCTCGAGCGGCTGCCCGAGCGCAAGATCACCTACACGGGGTACGAAAAGCAGGCCGAGGCACCGCTGACCCATCGCCAGGTGGCCGAGGCGGAGCTGAAGACCGACGAGGCCGAGTTCCACGTGCACCGCCTCACCGCGCAGGTCGACGACAAGTCGGCCGGCGGCCAGCCGTGGAGCCTGGCGGAGCGCGCCCGTGCCCGGGCCGACCTGGGAGCCGCGTGCCGCCTGGCGAGGGAGGCGGTCGGCATTCTCGCCGGCGCCAGCGGCGGCTCCTCGCTCTACGACGACGTGCCCATCCAGCGCATCGCCCGCGACGTGCAGGCGGTCAACCTGCACGCGCTGATGAACCCGGACACCAACACCGAGCTGTACGGCCGGATCCTGTGCGGCCTCGAACCCGACACCCTCTATCTCTGAGCCGCCGAGAAAGGACACCAGAATGACCACGAGCACCTTCAACGCCGAGGCTCAGGCCGCCGTGGCCGCGGTACCGCGGCACATCGTCACCGCGTGGGCGGAGCACGACGCCGACGCGTTCGCCCGCACGTTCACCGAGGACGCGACCATGATCCTGCCCGGGGTCTTCTGCCGTGGCCGGGACACGATCCGCGGATACATGGAGCAGGCGTTCCAGGGCCAGCTCAAGGGCACCCGGGTCACCGGCACGCCGGTCGACGCCCGCCTCATCGCGCCCGGCGTCGCGGTGCTGACGACCGAGGGTGGTGTTCTGGAGCCCGGCGCCGAGAACGTGTCGCCGGCCCGGGCCATCCGGGCGTCCTGGATCCTCGTCGAGCGCGACGGCGAGTGGCTGCTGGCGGCTTACCAGAACAGCCCGCGCGGCGAGTCGTGAGCAACCAGGCCAGGAAGGGACAGCCGTGAGCGCACAGGTGGGAGAGCGTGCCGTCGTTCTCGGCGGCAGCATGGCGGGCCTGCTCGCGGCGCGGGTGCTGGCCGACGCGTACGCCGAGGTGGTCATCGTCGACCGCGACCGGCTCACCGGCGTCTCCACCGCCCGACGTGGCGTGTCACAGGGCCGGCACGTGCACGGTCTGCTCGCCCGGGGCCAGCAGATCCTCGACGAGCTGTTTCCCGGTTTCACAGCGGAGGCGGTGGCCGCCGGGGTGCCGACCGGCGACCTGGGCGAGCTGCGGTGGTTCTTCAACGGGCGTCCGCTGGCGCCGGCAAGCACCGGGCTGACCTGCGTGTCGGCCGCCCGTCCCGTGTTGGAGCAGCTGGTGCGCCAACGGGTGGCCGAGCTTCCGGCCGTACGCTTCGCCGAAGAGCGTGACATCGTCGGGCTGACCACGACCCCGGACCGCGGGCGGGTCACCGGGGCGCGGGTGCAGGGGCGTGACGGCGCGGCCGAGGAGACGATCACCGCGGATCTGGTGGTCGACGCCACCGGCCGCGGGTCGCGCACCCCGGTCTGGCTGGAGGAACTGGGGTACAGCCGGCCGGACGAGGACCGGATCCGGATCGACCTGACCTACACGACGCGCCTGTATCGCCTGGCCTCGGACGATGTTCTGAAAGGCGACCTGTCGATCAACCCGGTGTCGTCGCCGTCGCACCCCCGTGGCGCGTTCCTGTCCCGTATCGACGGCGGCCGGTGCATCGTCTCGCTGACCGGGGTGCTCGGCGACAGCGCGCCGGCCGACCCGGCCGGATTCCTGGAGTTCGTCAAGTCGCTGCCGGTTCCGGACATCTACCAGGCCATCCAGGACGCCGAGCCGCTGGACGAACCCGTGTCCCTGCGGTACCCGGCCAGCGTCCGTCGCCACTACGAGCGGTTGTCCCGGCTGCCGGACGGCTTCCTGGTCCTCGGCGACGCGGCGTGCAGCTTCAACCCGGTCTACGGCCAGGGCATGACGGTGGCGGCGTTGGAGGCGCTGACCCTGCGCGACCACCTGGCCGGCGGCACGGCACCCCGGCCGACCGACTTCCAACAGGCCGTGTCCGCGGTCACCGACGTGCCCTGGGAGATCTCGGCGGGTGGTGACCTGAGCTTCCCGCAGGTGCAGGGCCCGCGACCGTTGAAGGTGCGGATGGCGAACGCGTACATGGCCAAGATGCAGGCGGCCGCGACCCGCGACCCGCAGGTGACGCGGACCTTCATGCGGGTAGCGGGGCTCGTCGAGCCGCCACAGGCCCTGATGCGGCCCGCGATGATGCTCCGGGTGCTGACCCGCAGCCGCCGTCCGGCACCGGAGGTGCCAGCGTGGCAGCCCGACGCCGTCGGCACCGCCTCGGAGGTCTGATCCAAGAAATTCGGTGCCCCGGCCCTTATGGGCCGGGGCACCGACGGGTCCGGGGCCGGCATCAGCCGGCGAGCACGCCGCGCTTGCGCAGCAGCGGGAGCACGCCCTCCCCGACCACGTAGGCCTCTTCGAGGTGCGGCTGCGCCGACAGGATCAGGTGGTCCAGGCCGAGCCGGTGGTATTCCTCGATCCGGTCCGCCACGTCCTCGTGGCTGCCCACCAGCGCGGTGCCCACGCCCGGACGGACCAGGCCGTACCCGGCCCAGACGTTCGGGTATACCTCCAGATCGTCGGTACGCCCACCGTGCAGCGCCGCCATCCGCTGCTGCCCCTGCGACTCGGTGGACCGGAAGCGCTGCTGCGCCTGCCGGATCCGCGCCGGGTCCATGCCGTCGACCAGTTGTCGCGCCACCTGCCAGGCCTGCGCGGAGGTGTCCCGGGCGATGACGTGGAAGCGGGTGCCGAAGCTCAGCGTGCGTCCGTGCGCGTCGGCGAGTTCGCGGGCCCGGCCCATCGCCTCCGCCATGGCCGCCGGTGGCTCGCCCCAGGCCAGCAGCACGTCGGCGTGCGCGGCGGCCACCTCCCGGGCCGCGTCGGAGGAGCCGCCGACGAAGATCTCCGGAGCGACCGGGTACGGCCGGGTGAGCAGGCCCGCGCGGATGCGGTAGTGCGTGCCGGTGTGGTCGAACCGCTCACCGGTCCAGGCTCGGCGGAACACGTCGAGGAACTCGCCGGTGCGGGCGTACCGTTCGTCGTGCGACAACCAGTCGCCGTAGCGCCGCTGCTCGTCGGCGTCGCCGCCGGTGACCACGTTGAGCTGGAGGCGGCCGCCGGAGAGACGTTGAAGGGTCGCCGCCGACTGCGCGGCCAGCACCGGCGAGATGAGCCCGGGGCGCATCGCCACCATGAAGCGGATCCGCCGGGTGTCCGCGGCGAGCGCGGCCGACACCAGCCACGGGTCCTCGCAGAACATGCCGAACGGCACGAGCATTCCGGTGAACCCGAATCGGTCCGCCGCCAGGGCGACCTGACGCAGGTAGTCCGGGTCGACGTCGCGGCGCGCGCCGGGCGGTGGCGGGCCGGAGGAGGGCTGGGCCACCTCGCGTCCGTCCCCGTGCGTGGGCAGGAACCAGTGCAGCTGCAACGACATGTGTCGTCCTCTCGATTCGGCGGTGAGCGCCGGCGGTCAGCTCAGCAGCAGGGCCGCGAGCACGTCGTGCGGTGGCACGGAGGTGACCCGGTGGGCGTCCAGCCACAGCGCCCGCCGGTAGCGCAAGTGCAGGCCGAACTCCCAGGTCATGGCGATGCCACCGCAGACCTGCAGGGCCACCTCGCAGGCCAGCACGGCCGCGCGCGGACCGGCCACGGCGGCACAGGCCACCGCCTCGACGGCGTCTTCGCCGTTCAACGTCACCGCCGCCCGGTAGGCCAGCGACCGTGCGGTCTCGATCTCCGCGTACGCCTCGGCCAGCTGGTGTGCCACCGCCTGGAACGACCCGATCGGCTGGCCGAACTGGGTCCGGGTCCCGGCGTACCGCACGGCTTCGGCCAGGGCGCCGTCCGCGACACCCACCGCCTCGCAGGCCAGCAGCATGGCGCTTCGCAACCGCAGCGCGGGCAGCAGGTCGGCGGTGCGGGCGGGGTCGGCGAGCAGTCGGGCGGGCGCGTGCAGCAACCGGACGGTGGCGTACCGGCGCAGTGGATCGATGTCGTCCCGCTCGGCGATGGAGACCTCCGAGGGCGCGACGCCGAACAGCGCCACCCCCTGGCGGGTCGTGGCGGCCACCACCAGTTCCGTGGCCAGGTGCGCGTCGACAACGCCGGGTGCGCTCCCGCTGATCCGCCAGTCCGGCGTGTCGTGGGCGGCGCACGTGTCCGAGGAATCGACCAGCGCGGCCGGTCCGGGTAGCGGCATCCCCGCCGACTGGTACACCGGCAGAGCCGATCCGGCCGTGCCGACCCAGGGTTGGGGAAGCAGCGCCCGCCCGCTCTCCTCGGCGAGCAGGGCGAGGTCCACCGGTCCGAGTTCCGCGTCCAGCCAGCCCTGTCGGTCCAGCGCGGCCCAGTCCTCCGGATCGAGGAGGCCGTGATCCGCCGTCGCGGCGAGCCGGGACGGCGGGAAGCGCTCGCTCAGGTGGCGTCGGGCCGCGTCGGCCAGGTCCCGCTGTGTGGTGGTGGTGGCGAAGTCCATGGTGCGCTCTCCTAACGGTGGCGAGGCAGGCCGAGAACACGTTCGGCGACGATCCCGCGCAGGATCTCGGAGGTGCCGCCCTCGACGGTGTTCGCGCGGCTGCGCAGCTGCGCCCGTCGCCAGTACGCCGCCCACTGCCCGGAGTGTCCGACGGTGTCGCCCTGCACCAGCCGCAGTCCCAGCCGGCACATCTGCTGGTGGGTCTGCGACCAGCGCAGCTTGAGCACCGAGCTCTCCGGGCCGGGCTCCCCGCCCCGTTCCAGCTGCGCGAGCGCGCGGTAACCGGTGAAGCGCAACCCCTGGAGCCGCACGTGCAGATCGGCGATCTCCCGGCGCACGGCCTGGTCGGCGGTGGCACCGACGGCGTGCGCGGTGCGGATCAGCCGGTCCAGTTGCACCGCCAGGCGAGCGGTGAGCGTGATGCCGAACGTGCCGCGTTCGTGCGAGAGAGTCGTGAGCGCCACCTTCCAGCCTTCGCCGCGCGCACCCACCACGCTGTCCTCGGGCAGTTCCACGCCGGTCAGCACGATCTCGCTGAAGTCGGTGTCACCGGAGATCTGGCGCAGCGGGCGCACCTCGACGCCGGGGGCGCGCATGTCGAGCAGGAAACAGGTCAGGCCGCGGTGCTTGGGCGCGTCGGGTTCGGTGCGGGCCAGCAGGAGACAGCGGTCGGCGAGATGGGCGTACGAGGACCACACCTTCTCGCCGGTGATCGTCCAGCCGTGCGCGGTCCGCTCCGCCCGGGTGCGCACCGAGGCCAGGTCCGAGCCAGCCTCCGGCTCCGAGAAACCCTGGCAGAAGATGATGTCGCCGGACAGGATCCCCGGGAGGTTGACGGCCTTCTGGGCCGCGGTGCCGTACCGGATCAGCGTGGGACCGACCATGTGCAGGCCGATGACGTTGAGGTGGTCCGGGGCGCCGGCCAGCGTGCTCTCCTCGGCGTGGATCGCCTGGTACAGCGGGGGCAGGCCCCGCCCGCCGTGCTCCCGCGGCCACGTCAGGCCGGCGTACCCGGCCTTGCCGAGGGTGGCGCTCCACTGCCGCATCTCCGGCTCCGGCCACGGCTGTGGCGGACCCGCGGAGGGGGCCGGCACATGCGCGCGCAACCAGGCGCGCAGCTCGGCCCGGAATTCGCCTTCTTCGTCGCTGTCGTCCAGCCGCATAGAGGCACGCTAATGCTCGCGGGGGCCGGCATCGCTATTTGTCGGCGCATTCCGCAACGTGCGAGAAGAAGGGGCACCGGAAATGCGAGGCGGCAATTTTGAAGATGCGCCCGTACGGGCCGGGCGGCGACGATGGCGTCGGACACGGACCCGGGGAGGCACTCGTGCACGTCATCGTCGATTTCGACCAGTGTGACGGCAACGGCCTGTGCGCCGACGCCGCCCCGGAGGTGTTCGAGTTGGGCGAGGACGACGTGCTCCGGGTCCGCGCGGAGCACCCGGCGCCCGCACTGTGGCCGGCGACGGAGATCGCGGCCCGGGGCTGCCCCAAGCTCGCCATCACCCTGCGGACCGACGCGTGACGGCGTCCGGTGAGCGGCTGCCGGTCATGGTCGCGGCCACCCGTACGCCGATCGGGCGGCGGGGCGGCGCGCTGGCCGGTCTCAAGGCGGTGGAGCTGCTGCGGCACGTGCTGCTGGCGGTGTTGGACGAGACCGGCACCGACCCGTCCGACGTGGAACAGATCATCGGCGGGTGCGTCACGCAGTCCGGCGAGCAGAGCCTCAACGTCACCCGCAACGCCTGGCTCAGCACCGGGCACGACCCGGCTGTCGGCTGCACCACCGTGGACGTGTCGTGCGGGTCAGCCCACCAGGCCAATCACCTGGTGGCCGCGCTGATCGCGGCCGGGGAGATCGACGTCGGCATCGCCTGCGGCGTCGAGTCGATGAGCCGGGTGCCGGTCGGCACGAACCTCTACCAGGGCCCCGGGCACTACAAGACAGCCGACTATCCGTGGGACGACCCGCCCCAGGCGCAGTTCGGTGGCGCGGAGCGGATCGCCCGGCGCGAGGGCATCACCCGCGCCGACGCCGACGCGTACGGGTTGGCGTCCCAGCGGCGGGCCGCCGCGGCCTGGGCCGATGGCCGGTTCACCGAGGAGGTGACGCCGGTGCGCGCGCCGGTGCTCAACGGCGACGGCAGCCCCACCGGTGCGTTCCGCCTGGTCGAGCGCGACGAGGGGCTGCGCCCCACGACCGCCGCAGGGCTGGCCGCGCTGACGCCGACCATCGAGGGAGGGGTGCACACCGCCGGGACCACGTCGCAGATCTCCGACGGCGCCTCGGCGGTGTTGTGGATGTCCCAGGGGCGGGCCCGTGCCGCCGGCCTGCGTCCGCGGGCGCGGATCAGCCACCAGGTGGTCACCGGCGCTGACCCGTACTACCTGCTGGACGGTCCGGTCGCCGCCACCGGTCGGCTGCTCGCCCGGGCCGGGCGCAAGATCAACGACATCGACCTGTACGAGGTCAACGAGGCGTTCGCCGGCGTCGTGCTCACCTGGCAGGCGGCGTACGGTGCGGACCCGGAACGCGTCAACCCGAACGGCGGCGCGATAGCCCTCGGCCACCCGCTCGGTTCCACCGGCACCCGGCTGCTGGTGACCGCACTGCACGAACTGGAGCGCTCCGGCCGGGAGTCGGCGCTGATCACCATGTGCTGCGGGGGCTCCCTCGGCACCGCCTCACTGCTGCAGCGGCTCTGACATGCGGGCCGAGGACTTCTACGCCGAAGCGCGGACCGACCTGTCCGGGCCGCTGCACGGCGTCCGCGTGCTCGACGTGACGAAGGTGTGGTCCGGGCCGATGGCCACCTGCGTCCTGGCCGACCTGGGCGCGGACGTGATCCGGGTGGAACTGGCGCACGGCCGCGACGGTGAGGTGCCCCCGGTGATCCCGGGCACCTCGCTGTCCTGGTTCCGCCAGACGGTGCACCGCAACAAGCGCAGCCTCGGCCTCGACCTGCGTACGCCCGAAGGTCGCGCCGAGTTCCTGCGGCTGGTCCAGGTGGCCGACGTGGTGGTCGAGAACTACCGACCGGGCACGCTCGCCAGGTGGGGCGCCGGATACGCCGACTGCCGTGCCGTCCGCCCGGACGTGGTGTTCGTGTCCGTCTCCGGGTGGGGCCAGTACGGTCCCGGCCGGGACCGACCCGCGTACGACCCGGTGGTGCAGGCGGCCGGCGGCTGGATGGCCCTCAACGGGCCGGTCGACGGCGATCCGGTGCGTGCGCCCACCTTCATCGCCGACGAGCTGGCCGGGCTGCACGCCGCGATCGGGGCTCTGGCCGCGCTCGCCCATCGGGACCGGTCCGGCGAGGGTCAGCACGTCGACGTGTCCATGCTGGATGCTCTCCTGTTCGGTAGCAGCGGCCTGCCGACCCTCGCCGCCGCCGGAGCCCCACCCGGCAGGCACGGCAACGAGACCCCGTTCGCGGTGCCGTCGAACGTCTACGCGTGCGCCGACGGGCATCTCTACCTCGCCGTCGCGCTGAACAAGCACTGGCGGGTACTGGCCCGCACGATCGGCCGCCCCGAACTGGCCGACGCCGACGGGTTCCGGACCGGCGACCAGCGGATCGCCAACCGCGACGCGGTCAACCTCGTCGTGGCCGGCTGGTGCGCGGGACGCCCGGTCACCGAGGCGGTCGACGTGCTGACCGGCGCCGGGCTGGTGGCCGCTCCGGTCCGGACGCTGAGCGAGTCGGTCGCCGACCCGCACGTACGGGCCCGCGGGATGCTCCAGGACACCGTGCTGAGCGACGGAACCACCGCGCCGCTCGTCGGCCCGGCGGTGAAATTCTCGCGTACCCCGACCCGGATCCGCCGGTCCGCACCGGCGCCCGGCGCCGACTCGGAGGAGATCCGCAACGAGCTGAAAAGCGATGTCGCAACGTGAGAGAAGGGACCCCGGCCGGTCGGCCGATAAAGTAGGCGAGTAGCGATCTCCACCATTTAAGGCCAATTCATCAATGCGGCTGTTAATGGTTCGCGCGCAAATGACGACGGAGGCGAAATGGCCGAACAGCACCGGGCTCTGATCACCGGGGCGTCGCGCGGCATCGGCCGGGCGGTGGCCTTGCGACTGGCCCGCGAGGGGTACGCCGTCGCCGGCTGTCACCACTCCGGTGACGACGCCGCCCGGCGTACCGAGGAGGACGTCCGGGTGCTCGGCGTGCCGTGCTACTTCGCGCGCTGCGACGTGGCCGACCCCGCCGCCGTCGAGGACTTCGTGCGCGCCGCCGAAGACCAGCTCGGCACGTTCGACCTCGTCGTCAACAACGCCGGCATCACCCGCGACGCGCCCCTGGTGCTGGCCCCCGCGGACGACTGGGACGCCGTGCTGGCCACCAACCTCACCGGAACCCGCAACGTCTGCCGGGCCATGGCTTTCCGCTTCATGAAGCAGCGCAGCGGCGCCATCGTCAACATGTCGTCCGTGGCCGGGGTCTACGGCAACGTCGGCCAGACGGCCTACGCCGCGAGCAAGGCCGGCATCATCGGGTTCAGCAAGTCGCTGGCCAAGGAGGTGGCCCGGCACGGCGTACGGGTCAACGTGGTGGCGCCCGGCTTCATCGAGACCGAGATGACCGACGCGCTCCCGGACCGGCTCCGGGAGCAGGCGCTGGGCCAGATTCCCGTACGGCGGTTCGGCCGGGCCGACGAGGTCGCCGAAATGGTCGCCTTCCTGCTCAGCGAGCGCGCCTCCTACGTCACCGGCCAGGTGTTCCAGGTGGACGGGGGGATCACGCTGTGACCCGGGCGGTGGCATCCCCGTTGTGCGACGCCGACCTGGTGCGCCTGGACTCCTCCGGGGCGGCCTTCACCGTGCGGGTCCCCGTGCGCGGCGACGATCCGTACCTGCGGGGCCACTTTCCCGACCTGGCGGTGTTCCCCGGGGTCTTCGTCGTGGAGGCGCTGTGCCGGGCGATGGCCGGCGCCGCCGGAAACCGCCCGCCCGAGCTGGTCGAGCTGCGCTCGGTGCGGTTTCTCGCGCCGCTGCTCGACGGTGACACGCTCACGCTCACGGTGCGGGCCGAGGAGTCGCCCGGTGGTTGGGACGTGCGCGCGGTGGCGTACCGCGCCGACGGCACCACCACGGCGAACCTGCGCGCCCTCTTCGCCGCCACCGGAGCCGGCGATGGGTGAGCACAACGAGATCCGGGCGGTGCTCCCGCAACGTCATCCGATGCTCCTGGTGGACCGGGTGCTCGCGCTGGAGCCGGGACGCTCCATCCGGACGGTCAAGCTGGTCAGCGCGACCGAGCCCTGCTACGCCGACCTGCCGGAGAGCGCCGAGCCGTGGCAGTTCGCGTACCCGCGGTCGCTGTTGATCGAGTCGTTCGGCCAGAGCGCCGCCCTGCTCTGGCTGGGGGACAGCCCACCGCCGGACGACGACGGCGTGCTGATGTTCGCCGGCGCCCGGGACTGGCACTTCGCCGGCTCGGCGTACCCCGGTGACGTTCTCCGGCACGAGGTCCACCTCGACTCCGTGGTCGCCGACACCGCGTTCGCCCACGGCGAGACCTGGATCGGCGATCGCCGGGTGGCCACCGTGGGCACCCTCATCGCCACCCGCCGCCCCGTCGCCCGGCCGGCGGTCCCGCCGTCCGGCGTCGCACACCCTCATCCAATGGTTTCGGTCAGCACGGAAGGACAGCGATGACGATCAAGGAACAGCAGCTGGAGGAGCTTCGCGAGATCGTCGCGGAGGTGCTGGAGGTCGAGCCGGAGGAGCTCACCGACACCGGCGACTTCATGGACGAGTACGAGGCGGACTCGCTGCGTGCCATCGAGATCCTGGCCCGTATCGACAAGCAGTTCAAGGTGGAGATTCCGCAGGCGGAGCTTCCCGAACTGCGCAACCTGAAGGCCGTGCACGCCGCCCTGACCCGGCACGCCACCGGCCGGGACTGAACCGTGGTCCGCGTCGCGGTGACCGGGCTCGGTCCGGTATCGAGCATCGGGGTCGGCGTGTCGGCGTTCGCCGACTCGCTGCGCTCCGGGCGATCCGGCATATCCCGGATCACCAGCTTCGACACCTCCGGGTTTCCGTTCGTCAAGGCAGGTGAGGTGCACGGGTTCCGGCCCGGTGAGCACCTGTCCAGGCTGGACCCGTCCCGGTGGGGCCGGTCCAGCCTGTTCGCGGCCACCGCGGCGCGGCTCGCGGCCGCCGACGGCGGTCTCGACCCGGACCTGATCGACGCCGGACGCGCGCACGCGGTGATCGGCACCACCAGTGGCGAGTCACAGGTGCTGGAGGCGCTGACCGCCCAGATCCTCGCCGACGGGTTCGCCGGCCAGGACCCGACCCTGCTGGCGCAGCTACCGGCGAACCGGCTCGCGCACGCGGTCAGCGAGGAACTCGGCCTCGCCGGTGAGTCGCTCACCCTGGCCACGGCGTGCTCCGCCAGCAACTACGCGATCGGGTACGGCTACGACCTGCTCGTCGCCGGTGAGGCCGACGTGGTGTTCGCCGGCGGTGCCGACGCGGTGTGCCGGTGGGCGCACGCCGGCTTCTTCAGGCTGGGCGCGCTCACCGAGCACGCGTGCGCGCCGTTCGACCGGGACCGCTCCGGCATTCTCACCGGCGAGGGCGGGGCCGTGCTGATGCTGGAGACGTTCGAGCACGCCCGCGCCCGCGGCGCGCGGATCTATGCCGAGCTGCTGGGGTACGGGCGCAACTGCGACGCACACCATCCGGTGGCACCGCACACACCCAGCATCGCGGACTGCATCCGGCTGGCACACCGCAACGCCGGGGTGAAACCCGAGGACGTCGACTACATCTGCGCGCACGGCACCGGCACACCCGCCAACGACCTGGTGGAGGGCGCGGCGATCCTGGAGGTCTTCGGGCCCGAGCCGCCGCCGGTGAGCTCGATCAAGTCGATGATCGGGCACACGATGGGCGCGGCGAGCGGGTTCGGCGCCATCGCCGGGGTGCTGGCGATCGACCGGGGTTTCCTGCCGCCCACGGTGAACTGGGAGCACCCCGACGAGGGGCTGCCGGGTCTCGACCCCGTGCCGAACGTGGCCCGCGACGCCACCGTGCGTGTGGTGCAGAACGACGGGTTCGCCTTCGGCGGCAACAACGCCATCGTGATGCTGGGAGCGGTGGCATGACCGGCGTGAGCGTGTTCGGCTGGTCGGCGCTCACCTCGGCCGGCATGGCCACGTCCACGGCCACCGCGTCGCTGCCGCGCTCCGACGCCCCGGTCGCCCCCGGCACCGGTGGCCTGTTCACCGAGTCGCTTCCCTCGCCGCGTGGACACGTCGTGCCGGGCTTCGACATCCGGGCCCGGCTCGGCCGCAAGGGGACCAGCACGTACGACCGGGCCACCGGGCTGGCGGTGGTCTGTTGCGAGGACGCCCTCGGCGCGGCCGAACTGTCCGCCGACGCCGACCGCGGCCGCGTCGGTGTGGTGCTCGGCACGACGATCGGCAGTTTCCGGTCCACCAGCGACTTCAGTCGCGAGACGCTGGTGCAGGAGAAGCCGTACCTGGTGAACCCGATGCTGTTCCCGAACACCGTGATGAACGGCGCCGCCGGCCAGGTCGCCATCCGGCACGGCCTGCGCGGTGTCAACGCCACCGTCGCGGGCGGCGCGCTCGGTTTCCTCAACGCCGTCCGGTACGCCGAGATGGTGCTCGCCGGCGGATACGCCGACGTGATGCTCGCCGGTGCCGTCGAGGAGTTCTCCGCACACCGGGCGTGGGCCGCACACCTCACCGGTACGACGGCCGAGGTGCCGCTCGGCGAGGCGGCCGCCGTGTTCGTCCTGTCCGCGCCCCGGCCACCGGCCTGGGTCGGGGCCGCACCGGTCGCCGACCTCGTCACCGCCACCGGGTTCGGTCCCGGCGGCACCGGGGCGCGCGCACTCCTGGCCTGCGCCCGGCGCGCCCTGGACCGGGCCGGCGTCGCACCCTCCGACGTCACCGCGGTCCTCACCGGCGAGGCCGACGAGGACGGTCAGGACGAGTACCTCGCGGTCGCCGGGCTGCTCCGCCACCGACCTCGCCGGGTAGCGGCGAAGAGGCTGCTGGGTGAGTGCGACGCGGCCTCGTCCGCCGCCGCGCTCGCGGTCTGGCTGGCCGACCCGGAGCCGGCCGGGCCGGCCCTGCTCACCGCCCGCAACGCCGACGGCGCGGTGGCCGTAGCTGTCGTGAGGAGGTGCGCCGATGCCGGCACTGGTGACCGGTAGCGCCGTCCGTACCTGCCTGGGCGACGGCCAGCGGACCTTCGCGGCGCTGCTCAGCGGCGCCTGCGGCGCGGCACCGTTGCGGCACCCCGGCCGGGCGCTTCTGAACGTCTCGCACGGCTACCACGCCGCCGGCGCGGCACCGTTCGGCGCCGCCCGGATGTTGTCGGCGTGCGTGGCCGAGGCGGTGGCCGCGTCCGGGCTGGACGCCGGCCGTCGCCGGGTCACCGCCCTGGTGGGTACCGGGCTGCGGGAACTCGGCGCGGTCGAGGAGTTCGCCCTCAGCGGGGTCCGTCCGCCGCGGTCGAAGCTGCACTTCGCCGAGGCGGTGCGCCGCGTGCTGCCGGGCGTCACCGACGTCATCACGGTGTCCAACGCGTGCAGCGCGGGTGGGCACGTCCTCGCACTGGCCGAGGACATGCTGGCCCTGGGCGACGCCGACGCCGTCGTGGTCGCCGCCGCCGACACCATGACACGCTCCATGCTGGCGATGATCGGGCGGGTCAGCGATCCGCCCACCACGCGGGTCCGCCCGTTCGACCGGGACCGCACCGGTGTGCTGCTCGGCGACGGCGCGGCGGCGCTGGTCGTGGAACCGGCGGACGCCTCCCGACCGGCGCTCGCGCGGGTCGCCGGCACCGGCCTGTCCTGCGACGCCCGGCACGAGACCGCGCCCGACGTGGACGGCATCTGCCGCGCCATGCGCGACGCGTACGCCCGTGCGGGGCGGGAGCCGTCGGAGACCGATCTGGTGATCGCGCACGGCACCGGCACCGCGCTCAACGATCCGGCCGAGTGCCGGGCACTGCGAGCTGTGGTCGACGCCGCGGGCGGCTCGCCGCTGATCACCGCGGTCAAGGGCGCGGTGGGGCACACCTCCGGTGCCGCGGCGCTCGTCAACGTCGACGTGGCTATCCGCTGCCTGGAGACCGGGCTGGTGCCACCGGTGGCCGGCCTGCGCACGGTCCTGGACGAGGGCGCCGGACTGCGCTTCGTCGTGGGCGACTTCGTCGGGTCGCGGCCCCGGCTGGTGCAGGTGAACGCCTTCGGGTTCGGCGGCGTCAACGCGGTCTCCCTGCTGGAGGCGTCGTGACCACCGCCATCTACGCGACCGGTTGGAGCCTCCACCTGCCCGGTGCCGACCTGAGCGCCGTGGGAACGGGGGAGTGGGCGCGCGCGGAGGCCGCCACCGCCGACCGGGCGGCCACGCTGCTGGGTCGCAAGGGCCTGCTCTCCAAGGACCCCGCGACGCGGCTCGCGCTCTGCGCCGTGCACCGCGCGCTGGGATTGACACCGGGCCGTCACCCGCTGCCGACGCCGCTGCCCGCAACCGCGGTGGTGGCCTGCAGCAATCTGGGCAACGTCGAGACCGTGGCCCGGGTGGCCCGGACAGTCACCGAGGAGGGCGGGCGCGCGGTCAGTGTGCTCGACGCGCCGGGCGTGTCCAGCAACGTGGTGTCCAGCGCGGTGGCGCTGTGGTTCGGCTTCGGCGGCCCGAATCTGATGATCTGCTCCGGCGCCCGGTCCGGGCGGGCCGGCCTGCACACCGCCGCGCTGCTGCTGGCGGCGGGCCGCGCCGACCGGGTGGTCCTGGTCGGCGTGGAGCCGGCCGACGAGATCGCGTCGGCGCTGCACGCCGGTGCCCCGCCGTTGCGCGCGGGTGCCGCCTGCGTCGTGCTCACGGCGCGCCCGGGCCCCCTCGCCGTCCACTCGCGACCGCCGCTGCCCGTGGCGGAGCCGTTGCCGTCGGGCCCGGTGGACGACTGGGGTGACTCCTACGGCGCACGCGACATCGTCGCCCTCGCCCTGGCCGCGCACCTGGTGGCCGACGAGGGACACGGCGCACTGGCCGTGGGCGATCCCGGCGACACGCCGTTCGCCGTTCTCGGCGGTGCGTCGTGACCGTCCCCGTGCACGTGCTCAACGAGGGTGATCCGGGTGCCCCGCTCGTGGCGTTCGCGCACGGGCTGGAGGACACCTGGCAGAGCTGGCGACCTCTCGCCGAGTGGCTCGGCCCGCGCCGGCGCCTGGTCGCCCTGGACCTTCCGTGGCGTGCCGGCAACGACTACCGGTGGCGGCACCGGTCGCCCGCGGACTGGCTGCGCTCGGGCCTGGCCGTGTTGCCCCGAACCCCGGACGTGCTGGTGGCGCACTCGTTCGGCGGTAACGCCGCACTCCAGCTGCTCTGCGCCGACGAACCCCTCGCCGGGCGGACCGTCGCGCTGATCTGCCCCCTGTACCGACCTCCCGGAGGGCCGGTCACCTGGGCGCTGTTCGACCGTTCCCGGGAGACGTTCGTGCAGCACATCCACGACGGCCTGCGCGCCCGGATGGGCAGCCGGGCGGCCCGCATCGACGCCGGGCTGCTGGCGGCGATGACGGACCTGGCGATCGAGCGGGTGGGCCCGGCCGGGTTCCTCACCGTCTTCGAGCAGTACCTGGCGACCGCCGATCTGTCGCTCGAGACGGTGGACAGGCCGGTCGCGGTGCTCGCCGGCGGCGCGGATCCCACGCTCACCCCGAAGGCGGCGGAGGTGCTCGCCGCCGGCATGCCGGGCGGCCTCCTGCACCTGCGCGACGACTACGACCACTTCTGCCATGTACGGCACGCCCAAGGAATCGCCGACCAGGTCGCCGACCTGGCCCGGCTGGCCCGGGCGACGATGGGAACGGCGGGATGAGCAATGACCGTGACGATCACACCAAGACCCACAGTGGTGCACACCGAACCGGGGTACGAGGGCGCCAACATCCGTACCTGGATCGGTTTCAAGCACTTCCTCTACCTGGTCGAGCAGGGCGTGCTGCGCTGGCTCCGCGACCAGGGCGCCGGTGCCGGTGAGCTGTACCTGCGGCACGGTCTCGGCCTGGAGATCGTGGAGAGCTCCGTACAACTGCCCGCCGTGCTGGAACTGGACGACGAGGTGCGGGCCGAGGTCACCGCGGCCAGGGACAACCTGCTGAGCGTCCGGCTCGTGTCGACCCGGGACGGACAGGAGGTGACCGCGCTGCGGGGCCGGGTGCGGGTCGCGCTCGTGCGCGAGCGCACCGCCGAGACCTACCGCCGCGCGCCCGGCGGGCTCGACGCCCTGGAGGTCCCCGAGCTGGCTGCGGCGACAACGGTGCGACACCCGGACCACCGGTCGCTGGCACCCGGTGAGACCGCCGAGGACGTGCTGGGCGCGGAACCAGGCGCACACCTGTGGTCCTGGCGAGCGCCGTACTTCTACTGCCACTACTCCGACCGGGTCCAGCACTCCGGGTTCGTGCGCGCTCTGGAGGAGGTGGTGGACCGCTTCCTCGCCGACCGCGGCATCTCCGTCGGCCGCCTGCTGACCGAGCGGTCCTGGATCCCGGTGGTGTCGCGCAGCCACCTGCAGCTCGTCGAGGCCGCGCGGATGGAGGAGACCGTGCACACCGTCGTCACCGTCACCGACATCCTGCGCGGCGTGCTGTTCGACGGACGGATGCGCTGCCACGTCCAACGCGGCGACCGCCTGGTGCAGGTCGCGCAGGCGCGGATCCTGCACGGCTACGCCATCGCCGCCGGACCCGGCGCGGGCGGCATGGCCGAGCTCGACGACGAGGTGGTCGCGGCGCTGCGGGGAGACCGACGATGAGCGCCCGGCCGCGGCTGTACTTCTCGTTCCGCAGCCCGTACAGCTGGCTCGCGGTGCGGCGGTTGCGCGAGGCCGTACCGGATCTGTTCACCAGGCTGGACCTGCAGCCGTACTGGGACCCGGACGAGCGGTCGACGGCGGCACTGGCGGCGCGCGGCGGCGAGTTCCACTACGTGCAGATGAGCCGGGCCAAGCACCTGTACATGCTGCTCGACACCAAACGCCTGGCCCAGCGCCAGAACCTGACCATGGCCTGGCCGATCGACCGGGACCCGTGGTGGGAACTGCCGCATCTGGCCTGGCTGGCCGCACGACGCGAGGGCCTGGCCGAGGCGTTCTACGACGCGCTGGCGCAGGCCCGCTGGGGACGGGGTGAGGACATCTGCCAGCCCGTCACGGTGCGCCGTGCGGCCAAGGAGGCCGGGTTCGCCCCGGAGACGGCGGTGCTGGCCGCTGAGTCGGCGAGCATCCGGGAGGAGGGCGTGGACTGCCTGTACCGCGCGTACCTCGACGACATCTTCGGCATCCCCTACCTGAAGCTGGGACGCCACCGGTTCTGGGGACTGGAACGGGTCGACGCCTTCCTGGAGATGTGGCAGGCGGGTGACGACCGACCGGTGGTCACCGAGTCGGCCCGGCTGACCCCGCCGTACGACCTCGACACCCCGGGCGGATGCGGATGACCACGCGCCGCGAACCGCTCGCCGAACGGCGCTACCGCAAGCAGCGGCTCGCCGCGACACTGCGGCTGTTCGCCCGCTTCGGCTTCGACCACGGCGCCGGCGGCCACGTCACCGCCCGTGACCCGATCGAGCCGGACCACTTCTGGATCAACCCGTTCGGCATGCACTTCGGACACGTGCGGGTCGCCGACCTGCTGCTGGTCGACGAGTCCGGCACGGTGGTCGCGGGCAAGGGCAGCGTGAACCCGGCCGGGTACGCGATCCACTCCCACGTGCACGCCGCCCGGCCGGACGTGGTGGCGGCCGCGCACACGCACTCCACGTACGGGCGGGCCTGGTCCACCCTCGGCCGGCCGCTCGACCCGCTCACCCAGGACGCCTGCGCCTTCTACGAGGACCACTCGGTCTACGACGGCTTCGAGGGCGTGGTCCTGGAGTCGCAGGAGGCGAAGCACATCGCCGACCGGCTCGGCGACGCCAAGGCGGTGATCCTGCGCAACCACGGCCTGCTCACCGTCGGCGGGAGCGTGCAGGAGGCGGCGTGGTGGTTCATCACCATGGATCGCAGCTGCCAGGTGCAACTGCTCGCCGAGGCGGCCGGCCGGCCGGTGCCGATCCGCCCGGACGCCGCGCGGGCCACGGCGGCCCTGATGGGCACGCCGGGCATGGGTCGGCTCAACTTCTCCCCGCTGTACGACGACATCATCCGCGCCCAACCCGACCTGATCGAGGAGTAGACGCGCCCATGCCGACGTTGATCAACGACCTCATCGCCGCGAACGGACACCGCCCGGCCCTGGTCGACAAGCGCGGCCGTTCCAGCTGGCCGGAACTCGGTTCGCGGGTGCATCGCTGGATGGGCGTCCTGGCCGCCGAAGGGCTGGGCCGCGGCGACCAGGTGGCCTGCGTGCTCGGCAATCGCCGGGAGACGTTCGAGATCCTGCTCGCCTGCCTGCACCGGGGGATCACCGTGGTGCCGGTGAACTGGCACCTGACCGAGCCGGAGATCGCCTACCTGATCACCGACTCGGAGTGTCGAGGGCTGATCGTCGAGGAGCCCTACGCGCAGGTGAGTGGCCGGGCCGCCGCCCGCGCGCCGGGGGAGGTCCCGACGCGACTGGTGCTCGGCGACCGTGACGTGCCCGGCTTCCGGGCGGTGGAGCCTCTGCTCGCCGCCGCGGATCCGGCGGAACCGGCAGAGCAGTTCTGCGGCTCCACCATGCTCTACACGTCCGGGACCACCGGCGCACCCAAGGGCGTGCTCAACGGCATGTTCGTGGTGGGAGCGCCGTTCACCCGGGTGGCCAAACTGCTGGAGTACGCCCGCGTGGTCCTCGACGTCCCGGCGAACGAGCGGTTCCTGCTCGACGGGCCCTGGTACCACTCGTCGCAGCTGTTCCTCGCGCTGCTCGCCCTGCTGCGCGGCTGCACGCTGCACATCCAGGAGCGGTTCGACCCGGAGGCCACGCTCGCGGTCATCGACGCGGAGCAGATTTCCGCGGCGCATCTGGTGCCGACCCAGCTGGTGCGGTTGCTCCGGCTGCCGGAGCACGTCCGCCGCGGCTTCTCCGGCGCATCGCTACGGCGGGTCTGGCACGGCGGCGGGCCGTGCCCGCCGGACGTCAAACGGGCCATGATCGAGTGGTGGGGGCCGGTGTTCCTGGAGTACTACGGCGCCACCGAGGGCGGCGTCGTGAGCCTCATCAACTCGCACGACTGGCTGCGCCGGCCGGGCAGCGTGGGCCGCGCCGTGCCGCCGTACGAACTCGTGGTGGTCGACGAGGAGGGCGCCCCGGTGCCCGCCGGCGTGTCCGGGCGGGTGTTCGTCCGGCGCCTCACCGGGCGCACGTTCCAGTACCACAAGGCGCCCGAGAAGACCCGGGCCGTGCATCTGGCCGCGGACAAGTTCACCTACGGCGAACTGGGACACCTGGACGAGGCCGGCTTCCTGTATCTCGACGGCCGTGCCCAGGACCTGATCGTCACCGGGGGCGTGAACGTCTATCCCACGGAGGTCGAGGCGGTGCTGCTGGCCCATCCGGCGGTACGGGACGCGGCCGTCATCGGCGTGCCGGACCACGAGTTCGGAGAGCACGTGGTCGCGGTGATCGAGCCGGCTCTGCCCGAGCCGGCCGACCTGTTCGCGCTGCTCGATCCGCACTGCCGCCGCTCGCTCGCGGGTTTCAAGACGCCTCGGGCGTACCACGTGGTGGCCTCCCTGCCCCGGGACACCTCCGGCAAGTTGCGGAAGGACGCGCTGCGCCGCGCCATCGCGCCGCCCGCGCCGGACGACCCGGATGCGGTGCTGGAGCGGACGTCGTCGGCGGAGCCGGTGCTGTGACCGCCGTGTCGGGCGTCACCCGGCCGGACATCGCCCATCCGGCCACCTACGCGCACGGGGTGCCGCACGCCGAGTTCGCCCGTCGGCGGCGCGACGAACCGGTGGCCTGGGTCGACGAGCCGCTCCTGACCCGGCACAGCGCGAGCGGCCGGATCACCGAGCGGGGCCGTGGGTACTGGGCGGTCACCACGCACGCGGCGGTGCAGGAGGCGTCGCGGCGCACCGGCGACTTCTCGTCCGGGCGGGCCGGCGCCTTCCTCGTCGACCCACGGACACCGGCGGACCTGCGGCAGACCAGGCAGCTGCTGATCAGCATGGACGCACCGCAGCACGTCCAGATCCGCCGCCTGGTGACGTCGGTCTTCACGCCCCGGGCGGTCGGCGGACTCGCCGACGGGGTCGCGGCACACGCCACCGAGCTGGTCCGGCGCGTCGTGCGTGCCGGCGAGCTGGACGTGGTCACCGACCTGGCGGCCGAGTTGCCGTTGCTGGTGCTCTGCGACCTGCTCGGTGTCCCGCGCGCCGATCGCCACCTGCTGTACGGCTGGAGCAACCATCTCGTCGGCTTCGACGATCCGGAGTTCGGCGGCGGGGACGTGGACGCGTACCGGCGGACGTTCGCCGAGGCGTTCACCTACGCGCTGGAGCTGGCGGCCGAGCGCCGCGCGCGCCCGCAGCCCGACCTGATCAGCCGGCTCGCCGTCGCCGAGGTGGACGGCCGGCGGCTGTCCGACCGCGAATTCTGCATGTTCTGGCTGCTGCTGGTGGTGGCCGGCAACGAGACCACCCGACACCTCATCGCCGGCTCGCTGTCGGCCCTGGTCGACGACCACGAGCAGCGCGACCGACTGGTGGCCGGCACGGTGCCCATCGCCGCGGCGGTCGACGAGCTGATCCGCCACGTCACGCCGATCATGCAGTTCCGACGTACCGCCACTCGCGACACCGAGCTGGCCGGGCAGGCCATCGCGGCCGACGACAAGGTGGTTCTTTACTACACCTCGGCGAACCGCGACCCTGCCGTCTTCACCGAGCCGGACCGGCTCGACCTCGGCCGCAGTCCCAATCCGCACCTGGCGTTCGGCATCGGGCCTCACTTCTGCCTGGGCGCGCACCTGGCCCGGCACGAGTTGACCGCCCTGCTCCGGGCGATCCTCCCGCACCTGCCGTCGCTGGTACGTACCGGACCGGAGATCCGGTTGGAGTCGAACTTCGTGAACGGTTTGAAGTCTTTTCCCGCACAGATCCGATAAGCGCGTGCTTCAGCCAATGGAAGGGAATTGCGCGATGGAAGAGTTCCGGATCGACATCCCACAATCCGACGTCGACGACCTGCGTCGACGACTGGCGGCCACCCGGTGGCCCGGCGAGCTCGCCAGCGTCGGCTGGGATCGCGGCGTGCCGCTGACCTACCTGCAGGAGCTCACCGACTACTGGGCCACCACCTTCGACTGGCGGGCCGCGGAGGCTCGGCTCAACCAGATGCCCCAGTTCCGGACCGAGATCGACGGCGCGAGCATCCACTTCGTGCACGTGCGCAGCCCGGAACCCGACGCGGTGCCGCTGATCCTCACCCACGGCTGGCCCGGCTCGTTCGCGGAGTTCACCGAGATCGTCGGCCCGCTCACCGACCCGCGCGCACACGGTGGCGACCCGGCTGACGCGTGCCACGTGGTGATCCCGTCGCTGCCCGGGTACGGCTTCTCCAGCCTGCCGGACACCGGCTGGGACGTGGTGCGGATCGCCTCCGCGTGGTCGGAGCTGATGAGCCGGCTCGGCTACGACAGGTACGTGGCGCAGGGCGGTGACGCCGGATCGGTGATCTCCCAGGCGCTCGGCGTCATCGACCCGACGCACTGCGCGGGGGTGCACGTGAACATGCTGATGACCTTCCCGTCCGGCGACCCGGCCGACCTGGACGGCCTGAGCGAGCGGGACATGGCGCGGCTGGGCCGGCTGCGCGAGTTCGACGAGCACCTGTCCGGTTACATGAAGATCCAGCAGACCCGCCCCCAGACGCTGGCGTACGCGCTCACCGACTCACCGGTCGGGCAGCTCGCCTGGATCGTGGAGAAGTTCCGGGAGTGGACCGACAGCGAGAAGGTGCCGGAGGACGCGGTGTCGCGCGACGACATCCTGACGCTGGTGTCGCTGTACTGGTTCACCGCCACCGCCGGGCCCTCGGCGCAGTTCTACTACGAGGGCGCGGCCGCGGTGAAGGCGGCGGCCGCCGGGGCGGCACCCCCTCCGATCACCGTGCCGGTCGGCGTGGCCGTGTTCCCGAAGGACATCTTCCTGCCGGTACGCCGATTCGCCGAGGCGCACATCCCCACCATCGCCCGGTGGACCGAGTTTGACCAGGGTGGACACTTCGCCGCCCTGGAGCAGCCCGGCCCCCTGGTCGACGACGTCCGGGAGTTCGTGCGTCTGGTGCGATGATCGACCACCGCCGCGGCCGGCCGGGTGATCCCGGCCGGCCGTGGTGTGCGTCAGAGAACGACCGCGCCGGTGGTGATGGCGGACAGCAACGTCCTGGCCTGGACGTTGACATAGTGCCCGTGCCGGAGCAGCGCGGTCAGCTGGCCCGGTGTCAGCCAGCGGTATCCCGGCGGCGGATCGGCGGGCGCCGCGTCGGACTCCAGGACGACGCAGCGGTTCTCCGCGTGGTAGAAACGCCCGCCCTCCTCGGCGTGCACCACGTCGTATCGGATCTGGCCGGGCGCCGCCGACCTGATCAGGTCCAGGAATGCCGGCCCGGTGCCCGAGCCGTGGTGCCCGGGTGTGCACTGCACGGTCGGCCCGAGCTCCACCGTGTTGTGGAAGCCGGCCTCCACCCGGGCGTGCGTGAGCAGATGCGGCACGCCGCCGAACCGGCGGGTCAGGAACGCGATCAACCCTCGTTCCAGCGGTTCGAAGAGTGGCTGGGTCCAGCCGCGTACCTCGCGGTTGTCGGCTTCGACCGAGACCGCCATCACCCGGAAGTAGCGCGGCGGGACGTGTTCGATGGTCCGGTCGCCGATGGTCCAGCCGGGCAGCCCGCGCAGCGGCACCAGCCGGCCGTGGAGGTCGTGGCGTGTGCGTTCCGCGGTGAACCAGGAGCGCACCTCGGTGTCGTCGTGCCGGGCCACCGCATCGCCGAAGGCCACCGGCGCGCAGGCCAGAACCGTACGGGTGTCCATGTTGATCAGATTGTCGACCTGCATCAGACGGCCGATCTGGCCGAGGGTGAGCCAGCAGAAGTCCGCGCCGGCGTCGACCGTGGCGCCAGTCTCGACGATCATGTTCCGGTTCGTCTTGTGGTGGAACCAGGACCCGTGCTCCGACTGCAGCACGTCGGTGAGCGGCCGGCCGCGATGCGGATCGGTGAAGAGCTCCAGGTGGCGCACCGGCGCCCCGCGGTGCGCCCCGGTGTAGTTGCTGCGGGTGGCCTGAACCGTCGGCGAGAGCTGCACCGGTGTCGGGTTTCCGGGCTCGGCCTTGGCCTGCAGGAGGAAGTGCAGAACGCCGTCGAACTCGGTGGCGACGATGCCCAGGATGCCCACCTCGGGCTGGTTGATGATCGGCTGCCACCACTCCAGGTGCGGCGACCCACCGGTGCGTACGTGCAGGCCCTCCACCGTGAAGAACCGGCCGCTGTGGTGCACCAGGTTGCCGGTGCCCGGAGCGAACCCCCAACCGTCCAAATCCTGGAACGGGATCGGCGTCACCCGGAACCGCTGGGCGCGCGCCCGCTCCGCCAGCCAACCCGGCACGTCCGCCGTACGGATGGCCGCGCCGGCCTCGGTCTCGGCCGCCGAGCGAGCCAGGCGTTGCGCCAGCCCGTCGTCCTCACGCGGGCGCAGCCGGAGCGCCGCCCCCGGCGCGCTCATGCGGCCAGCTCGATCCGGGTGTCGTCACCGATCACCAGCCGGTGCGCGAGGCCGTCGCCCGCACTGACCGTCGCGGCGCGCCCGATCAGCGACCGGGCCAGTGGCGGCACCGCCGAGATGGTGGCACCAGCGAGCACCACCGAGTCGGCCACGGTGCACCGACGCAGGACGCAGTCCGGGCCGACGGCGGTGAACGGCCCCACCGTGCTGTCCTCCACGAGGGTTCCCGCACCGATGACGGCCGGGCCGTCGATGCGGGAGCGCACCACCCGGGTGCCGGGCTCGACGACGACCTGCCCGGTCAGGATGCTGGCCGGGTCGACGTCGCCGGCGACGCCGGGCGTCAGGTCGGCCAGCATGCGTCGGTTGCAGTCGAGCAGGTCGTCGACCTGCCCGGTGTCCTTCCAGTAGCCGTCGTAGACGCTGGCACGGACGTCCGCGCCGGACGCGAGGAGCCACTGGACCGCGTCGGTGATCTCCAGCTCGCCGCGGGTACTCGCGTCGATCGCGGCCACCGCCTCGTGCACCGCCGCCGTGAAGAAGTAGACGCCGATCATCGCCAGATCGCTGCGCGGCCGGGCCGGCTTCTCCACCACCCGCAGCACGGTGCCGTGCGGGTCGAGCTCGGCGACGCCGAACTCCTGCGGGTCGCTGACCTTGTGCACCACGATCTGGGCGGCCGGGCGGTGCGCGCGGAAGTCGGCGGCGATGTCGGCGACACCGTCGGGCAGCACGTTGTCGCCCAGGTACATGACGAAGTCGTCGTCGCCGAGGAAGGAACGTGCCAGCCGGACGCAGTCCGCGAGCCCACGCGGCTGGTCCTGGTGCAGGTACGTGATCGGTACGCCGAAACGCCGGCCGTCGCCCAGCGCCGTCCTGATGTCGGGTCCCCACCGACCGACCACCACCCCGATCTCGGTGACGCCGAGGCCGCTGACGGTTTCCAGCACCAGTTCCAGTACCGGTCGATTGGCCACGGGGAGCAGTTGTTTCGGCATGGAATGACTGAGCGGGCGGAATCGCGTGCCGGAACCGCCCGACAGGACCAGAGCCTTCACCGTGGAAATTCCTTTCCTTGCAGGAAGTGTGGACGCTCGTTCAGTGGCGTCCGGCGACGAATTCCCGGATGGTCCGCCCGACGTGGAGGATCATGTCGTCGGTGATGCCGGGATAGACGCCGATCCAGAAGGTGCCGTGCACCACCGCGTCGCTGTTGGACAGGTCACCGGCGACCCGGAACTCGACATTCCGGTAGGCCGGGTGCCGGGTCAGGTTGCCGCTGAACAGCAGCCGGGTACGGATCTGCCGCTCCTCCAGGTGTTGCTGCAGCTCACCGCGGCCAAACGGTGCGTCAGGCGTGACGGTGAGCGCGAATCCGAACCAGCTCGGATCCGAGCTCGGTGTGGGACGCGGCAGCAGCAGTCCCGGCACGCCGTCGAGCTCCTCGCGCAGCCGCTGCCAGTTCTTGCGCCGGGCCTCGCCGAACGCCTGGATCCGCTCCAGCTGGCTCAGCCCGAGCGCCGCCTGCAGGTCGGTCGCCTTCAGGTTGTAGCCGACCTGCGAGAACGTGTACTTGTGGTCGTATCCGGCCGGGAGAGTGCCGAGCTGCCAGTCGAACCGCTTCTTGCAGCGGTTGTCCTCCCCGGGCTCGCACCAGCAGTCGCGCCCCCAGTCCCGGAAGGACTCCACGAGGTGGGCCAGTTCCACGCTGTCGGTGAGCACGCAGCCGCCCTCGCCCGTGGTGATGTGGTGGGCCGGATAGAAGCTGACAGTGCTGAGGTGGCCGAACGTGCCGGTGAGCCGCCCACCGTACAGCGACCCGACCGCGTCGCAGTTGTCCTCGATGAACCACAGCCCGTGCCGCTCGGCCAGGTCGGCGATCTCGGCCGCCTCGAACGGGTTGCCGAGCGCGTGGGCGATCATGACGGCGCGGGTGCGTGGCCCGATCGCTGCGGCCACCCGCTCCGCTGTGGTGTTGTACGTGCCGAGTTCCACGTCGACGAACACCGGTATCAGGCCGTTCTGCACGATCGGGTTCACGGTGGTGGGAAAGCCCGCGGCCACCGTGATGACCTCGTCGCCGGGCCGCAGACGCCGGTCTCCCAGCTCGGACGCGCGTAGCGAGGACAGGGCGAGCAGGTTGGCCGACGATCCCGAGTTGACCAGGTGGGCCTTGCGGAGGCCGAAGTACCGCGCGAAGGAACGCTCGAAGCGCAGCGCGTGGAACCCCGCGGCGATCCGCATGTCCAACGCCGCCTCGACCAGCGCCAGCCGGTCTTCGGCTTCGAGCACCGCGCCGGACGACAGCACCGGCGTGACGCCCGGAACGAACTCCTGGTCGTCCGGTGTGCGTTCGGTGTGATAAGCCCGGACCAGGTCCAGGATCATTGCCTTGAGGTCCGGGGTCATGGTGTGCTCGCCTCCTGCGCGGGATGGCCGGGGAACGGGTGGGACCGGGCGGCCTGCCAGATCCCGAGCAGCGTCTCGGGCAGCTTCCGGCGCGCCGACCAGCCGAGCACCGTGTACGCCCGGCGGGTGTCGGCCCGCTGCCAGTCGCCGTCGGCGGAGCGCGCGCCGGTCGTCGGTGACGGCCGCAGCTCCAGTCGGTAGGGGACACCGCTGACCTCGGCGAGCGCCCGAACCAGTTCCTCTGCGGTCCGGGTGACACCCGACCCGATGTTGAACAGCCCGGGAGCGATCTGCTGTGCCGTGCCGGCGGCCAGGACGGCGTCGGCGGCGTCGCGTGCGTCCACGTAGTCGCGGTACTGCGCCAGGTCCGTCAGCTCCAGGTGTGCTGTCTTACCGGTCCGGTGCGCCGCCACCAGGCGGTTCACCGTCCGGCCCAGCACGCTGACCGGTGACATGCCGGCGCCGATGACGTTGAACAGCCGCAGCACCACCGCCTCGACGCCGTGCCGGGCAGCGAGGCGGCGTACCAGCTCGGTGCCGGCCAGCTTCGACCGCCCGTACGCGCTGCGCGGTGCGGCCGGGGAGTCCTCGGTCAGGGCTGTCGGCGGTGGCTGCGGCGCGTACTCCAGCGACGAGCCCAGATGCACCAGCCGGGCGTCGGCACCGGCCTCGGCCACGGCCCGCACCACGAGTCCGGCGAGTTCGACGTTGGCGGCGGTGAGCCGGTCGGGCTCCGGCCGCCAGATCTCACCGGCGGCGTTGACCACCACGCCGGGTCGCGTCGCGCGGATCGCCTCGGTCAGCGACCGGGTCGCGACCTCGGGCCGGCGCCCGGCCACGACCACGTCCCAGCCGGCCGAGGTCAGTCGGTCACGGACGTGCCGGCCCAGCAGACCCGTGCCGACCACCAGGGCGCGCCCGGTCACGGCTCGCCCAGGCCGGCCGCCCGGCGGATGGTGTCGACCAGCCGCGCGTGCCCCAGCATCTCGGCGTGGTGCCCGGACAGGTCGTGCTCGCCGCGCATCGCCGCCACGAAGGTGTGGACCAGAGCGGCGAACTGGTCCTCGGCGGCCAGCGTCCGCGACTCGCGGCGGTCCTGCTGGCGCAACCCGAGCACCGGGCGGTGTTCCGGCGGCGGCGTGAACGCGCGCTCCAGCCGCAGCTCACCGGTGCTGCCCCACAGCTCGTACCCGCTGCGGTAGAAGTGCTCGAAGCCGAACCCGACCTGCACCGCGACCTGGTTCGGCCCGCTCAGCAGCACGGTGCCCGCCACGTCGACGCCGGACGGTCCGGTGCGCAGGTCCGCGCCCACCACCCGCAGGTTCGGGCCGACGAAGTGACGTGCCGCGCGCAGAGGGTAGAACCCGACGTCGAGCAGCGCCCCGCCCCCCAGGTCCGGGCGGTACCGGATGTCACCGTTGTGCAGCGGCGGGATCCCGAACACGCTGCTGAAGGCGCGTAGCTCCCCGATCTCGCCGGCCTCGTACGCGCGGCGTACCGCGGCGTGCTGGCCGTGCAGGAGGAACGCGGAGTTCTCCATCAGGGTGAGGCCGCGCTCGGCCGCCTGGGCGACCAGATCGGCGGTCTGCTTCTCGGTGCCCACCATCGGCTTCTCGGCCAGCACATGCTTGCCGGCGGCCAACGCCGCGCCCGCCCACCGGTGCCTCAGGCCGATCGGCAGCGGCAGGTAGACCGCTTCCACGTCGGAACGCTCGAGTAGCTCCTCGTACCGGTTCACCGCGGCGCAGCCGAACCGGGCCGCGAAACGGTCGGTGCGTGCCGGGTCACGTCCGGCGATCGCGACGGTACGCAGACCCGGTTCGGCCGCAGCCGCAGGCAGCAGCTTGCGCCACGCGATGTCCGCGCAGCCGAGCACGCCCAGGCGAACGGGGACCGGCACGTGGTTCATCGGCGTCGCCCCAGAACGAGAGCGACCCGCAACCGCACGTACAGCATGGGAATCACCTGATCACCATCGCGGAGCACCGCCCGGGACGGCATCTCACACGTTGCGCAGCCGGGTCGTCCGTCCGCTGAGCGCAACTTGCGAGATGCCCGGGATGTCGCCGCTGCGGCACAGTGGTGCCATCGCAGGCAGCGTCGCCTGTCGATGTTCGGTCCGGGCGCCGGGCGGCACCGCAATCTGGAAGAAGATCGCGCGTGGCCAGAGCAAGCAGACTGAGCCGGATCAGTCGACTTATTCCGATGGGTAGGTGCTCACATGGTTGCATCGCGCCGGCAGTTCCTCGGCTCGGCCGCTGCTGTCTCCGGCGCTGCTGTCACCGGCTTGGTCCTGCAGCCCGGCGCTGCGCAGGCCGTCGGTCACAGCGGTGGGGCGGCCTTGCCGAATGTGGTGGTGCGTCCGGACGACCCGCGTTACCCCGAACTGCTGACGCGCGGGTTCAACGCGCGTTTCGTCTTCTCCCCGGATTCGATCGTGCTGGCCTACTCGGCCGGCCAGGTTCAGGAGGCGGTGCAGCGGGCGGTCAAGGAGGGCCGCAAGTTCACCGTCCGCAGCGGCGGGCACTGCCTCGAGGCGTTGGTCGCCGACCCGCGCTTCGACATGCTCATCGACGTGTCCCCGATGCATCAGGTTTCCTGGGACTCCAAGATGAACGCCTTCTCGGTCGGCGCGGGCAGCACGCTCGCGCAGGCGTACAAAGCGCTCTACCTGGGTTGGGGCGTGACCATCCCCGGTGGGGTGTGCCCACCGGTGGGCATTGGCGGACACACCGCCGGCGGGGGATACGGGCCGCTGTCCCGGCGGTACGGTCTCATCTCCGATCACCTGTACGCGGTCGAGGTGGTGACCGTCGACGCCAAGGGCAAGGCCCGCATCGTCGTCGCCACGCGCCGCCGCGACGACCCGAACCGCGACCTGTGGTGGGCGCACACCGGTGGTGGCGGCGGCAACTTCGGCGTCGTCACCCGGTACTGGTTCCGCGACCCGCGGGCCACCGGAAACAACCCGACCAAGGCGCTGCCGCGGCCGCCGGCCCGGCTCCTGATGACCTGGGTGACCTGGCCATGGGAGTCGCTGAGCCAGGCGGACTTCAAGCGGCTGGTGCAGAACCACGGTGCCTGGCACGCGGCCAACAGCGGGCCGGACTCGCCGTACGTCGTCATGCACAGCGCCCTGCATCTCAACATGAAGAGGGACTACGCGCTCTACCTGGAGTGCCGGATGGACGCCACGGCGCCCAATGGCCGCCAGATGGTTGAGGACTACATCGCCGCTGTCTCCGAGGGCGTGTCAGTGCAGGGCTACGTCGAGATGAACGAGGAGCTCTGGCTCGCCAACGCGTTGTTCGAGTACCCCCGTTCGCTCGGCGCCCGGACGAAGTCGGCGGGCAGCAATCTGCGCAAGCCACTCACCGACGACCAGATCGACATCGTCTACGGGGCACTGACGGACCCTGATGCCAAGAACTCCTGCCTGGTCTATCTCGGTGCCTACGGTGGGCAGGTCAACGCGGTTGCGTCGGACGCCACCGCGGTGCCCCAGCGCGACTCCATCCTGCGCTTCTGGATCGACTCCACCTGGGCCGATCCGAACGCCGACGCGGAGGCCGTGGAGTGGACCCGCCGTCTCTACCGGGACGTGCACGCCGCCACCGGCGGGGTGCCGGTCCCGAACGACCAGTACGACGGTTGCTACATCAACTACCCGAGCAAGGACACCAAGGACCCGGCGTGGAACACGTCCGGGGTGCCCTGGCACGACCTCTACTACAAGGACAGCTACCCCAAGCTTCAGCGGATCAAGAAGAAGTACGACCCGCTGAACACCTTCCAGCACGCGATGTCCATCGAGCCCGCCTGACCGGGCGGTTCGTCCAGGTCTTGCCCGCAGACCGCTGACACAGCCGGTCGCGAAGCGGCCCCACGCCCATCGACATGACGGGTGTGGGGCCGGTTGCGTACTGCCCTGACGACGGTGTGACGGAAGAGGTGGCGGTCCTTGCCGGACAGCCGGGACGACCCGAGTCCCGGCCGACCCGATCCGATCAGCAAACGGAGGACCGACATGACGAGCCCGGACGGCAATGCGAACGCCACGACCAAGGTGTTCCTGGTGCAACAGGGTGTCTGGGAGATGCCGCTGGAGTCGATGCCGCTGGCGTCGGGCTACCTGAAGTCGACGGCCCTGGCCGACGACCGGATCCGCGACGCCTGCGACATCAGCATTCACAACTTCCGAGGCGGCACCACCAACGCCACCATGGCCAACGCCCTGTTCAGCGACGGGCAGCCGGACGTTCTCGCGTTCAGCGTGCTGGGCTGGAACTACCGGTCCTTCGGATCGCTGGCCGCGACGTTCAAACAGCTCAACCCGGACGGCTGGGTCGTCTTCGGCGGCACCCACGTGGCCGAGCAGGCCGACCGGGTGTTCCGGATGTTCCCCGAGGTCGACGTCGTGGTCAACGGGGAGGGCGAGCTGACGTTCCGCGATCTGCTCAACTGCTACCTCGACGGAGTGGACAAGCACGCGCTGCACGCGGTGGCCGGTGTCTCGTTCCGCGAAACCGACGGCGCCACCTGCCACAACGTCGCCCGGGACCGGATCGAGGACCTCGAGATCATACCGTCGCCCTTCCTGACCGGGGCGCTGGAGATGACCGACGCCGACGGCAACTTCCGGTACGACGTGGCGCTGATGGAGACCAACCGGGGCTGCCCGTACAAGTGCGCGTTCTGCTACTGGGGCGGCGCCGTCGGGCAGAAGGTCCGGGCGTTCTCGCCGGAGCGGATGCGCGCCGAGCTGGAGATGTTCGGCCGGCTCAAGGTGCACACCGTGGTCGCCTGCGACGCCAACTTCGGGCTCCTGCCCGGTGACGTGGAGTTCGTCGAGACACTCATCGAGACCCGGGACCGGCTCGGCTTCCCGCGCGCGCTGGAGACGTCCTGGGCGAAGAACAAGTCGAAGACGTTCTTCCGCATCGTCAAGATGATGAAGGAGGCCGGCATGCGGAGCTCCTTCACGCTCGCGCTGCAGACGCTCAGCGACACCGCACTGGACACCATGAATCGGCGCAACATGAAGGTCAACGAATGGGAGGACCTCGCCGCCTGGCTGGACGAGGAGGGGCTCGACTGTTACGCCGAGCTGATCTGGGGCGCGCCGGGCGAGACGGTGCAGTCCTTCATGGAAGGCTACGACCGGCTGTCACGGCGGGTGTCGCGGATCGCGGTCTACCCGATCCTGCTGTTGCCCAACACCGACTACATGGAGAAGAAGGAGCAGTACGGCATCAAGGCCGTCCGCGGTGACAACGACGACTTCGAGTACGTGCTCGCCCACAACACCATGACCTTCGCCGAGAACCAACAGATGCAGCGGTTCCTCTTCATGGCGCGGGTCGTGGCGGAGAACGCGGTCCTGCGCTGGATCTGGCCGGCGCTGCGGCACCTCGCCGGCATCACCCAGTCCCAGGTGCTGCGCCACCTGGACACCTGGATCAGCACCACGGACGACCCGGCGGCCGCGCCACTGCGGGGGTACGCCGCGACCGCCGTCGGCGGAACCGGCGCGTTCGGGGCGGCGATCACCTACCTCTACACCGACCCGGACGCGGAGCGGATGCTGCACCGCTGGTGGGACGAGGCGATCCGGCCGCTGGTGCCCGCCGAGGCGGCACCCGTGCTGGACGAGGTGTTCCGCTACGACCTGCTCACCCAGCCGGTCTACCGCCCCGCCGACCACCCGGTCGGTGAGGACCTGCCGGTGGTGCTGGTCCGCGATGAGGAGTACTACCTGCGCAGCGGGGTGCAGCTCCGCTACGACGTGCCGGCCATCGTCGCGGCCATCCGGCGCGGCGAGGAGCCGGACCTGTCGCCGGTGGACTTCACTGTCGACCTGTACTACCGCACCGGCTCGGAGTCGGCGGTGACGTCGACCAACCACGAGATCGTCGTGCACTTCATGGGGATGACCGCCGAGGAGGTCCACGACAACGCGCGGGGGAGTGCCGAGGGCCTGAGCGAGGCGGAGTTCGAGGCCTCCTCGGCGTCGCGGTCCGCGGAGGCCGGCTCCCCGGCTCCGGACGGACGGACCACGCTCGGCATGCTCAAGGCGGACAAGGGCGGCTGTTGCTGAGACATGCCGCGGGCCCGGTGCCTCAGTGGGAGGCGCCGGGCCCTGGCGTGCGCGCCGGCGTGCCGGTCACGAACATACTGAGGCGTGCACGCCGGTCACGAACAGACTGAGGCGTGCACGCCGGTCACGAACAGACTGAGGCGTGCACGCCGCTCGCGAACAGACTGAGGCGTGGACGCTCGACGAGCGCCCACGCCAGCTCAGGGGTCCGCGGCGAATCGCCGCCGGCGACTACGTCGCCAGGTGCGGTGCCGTCCAGCCGTTCAGGTCGTACTCGGACAGGCACTGCTCGACCAGGGCGATCATGTCGTCGGTGACGCCGGCCTGGCTGCCGCGGCGCAGCACCTGGGCCCGGTTGTCGTCCGGGTTGCCGGCGTGGTTGCGCTCGTACAGCTCCTGACGCCCGCCGAACTCCGTGCCCACCGCGTCCCAGAGCAGCTTCATCACCTTCACCCGCTGCTCAGCGTCGGTGCCGTGCGAGCCGCGCAGGTACCGGTCCAGGTACGGGCGGATCTCCGGGTTGTGGAAGTCGGCGACACCCGAGTTCAGGTAGATCAGCCCACTGCCCGCGGTGTGCTGGACGATCTCGCGCATCTTGCCGTACGCCATCGGGGCGAGGGTCCGGTACGTCAGCGCGTACTCCTCGTTGGGCTGCACGTAGCCGTCAGCCCACGGCCGGCACCGCTCGATCATGGCGTCGGACAGCGCCCACATCAGATGCCGCCAGACCATCAGCTCGCCGATGTTGCCCTGTACCTGCCGGAACTCGTCGGTGCCGTTGATCTCCACGGCCTTCATCAGCAGGCCGCAGATGAAGTCGAACTTGACCGCCAGCCGGGTGGCGCCGTGCATGGAGAACCGCGGCATGAAGCCGGAGTCGTGGAAGAACGTGTTCGCCTTCTCCAGGTCGCCGTAGACGAAGACGTTCTCCCACGGGATCAGGGCCTGGTCGAACACGATGACCGCGTCGTTCTCGTCCATCCGGCTCGACAGGGGATAGTCGAACGGGCTGGCGGTGCGGGCCGCGGTCATCTCGTACGAGGTGCGGCAGAGCAGCTTCACCCCGGGGACGTTCATCGGCGCCATGAACACGACACCGAACTGCTTCTCCTTGATCCGGAGCCCGTGGTGGGCGATGAAGTTGTAGTTGGTCAGCGCGGACCCGGTCGCCACCACCTTCGCCCCGCTCACCACGAGGCCCGCGTCGGTCTCCCGGTCCACGTGCACGTACACGTCGGCGACCTGCTCGGGGCGCAGGTGGCGGTCCACCGGCGGGTGCACGAGCGCGTGGTTGACGTGCAGCACGCGCTCCTGGCACTCCTTGTACCAGCGCCGGGCGTTGTCGCCGAACGGGGCGTAGAAGTCGGCCTTGGCGCCCAGGGTGGCGAGGAACGACGCCTTGTAGTCGGGCGAGCGGCCGAGCCAGCCGTAGCACCGTCGCTGCCATGCCGCGATGGCGTCGCGCGAGCGGCGCAGGTCGGCCGCGTCGACCGGGGCGCGGAAGAACGGATGGGTGAAGCCACCGTTGCCGGTGTCGGTCGGGACGGTCAGGACGTCGCGGTCCGGCGACTCCCAGAGCGCGTCGTACATGTTCGCGATGGTCCGGGCATTGTTGCGAAAGGCCGGATGCTCGGTGACGTCCTTGATTCGCTCGCCGTACAGCCAGATCTCCCGACCGTCGCGCAGGCTTTCCAGATATTCGGCACCGGTAAATGGCCGTAGCCCGGACGGTTGCGCCTCCGGCGTCTCCGTCGTGGATTCTGCGCTCGGCATCGGCAATCAGCTCCTCGGCGTGGCGGTGCGGATATTCATGGAGCCTGCCAGCCGGTTCGGTGGCACGACAAGGCAATGGAAGCGGAACGGCAATTCAGGAGATGCCGCTGCTACGCAAGGAATGCGAGCGTGAGCGGGCGACGATCAGATTCTCACGACCCACGAGGGGGCACGGTGGCACGCGACGAGATGAGCGCCAGGATCTGGTCCATGGCGGGGCTCGGTACGCCGATGGCGATCCGGACGGCGGCGACGCTGCGCCTGGCCGACCACATCGACGCCGGGACCGACACCGCCGAGGCGATCGCGGGGGCCGAAGGGGTGAACGCCGACGCGCTGGAGCGGGTCATGCGGTACCTGGCCGTCCGGGGCCTGCTGACCCGGGAGAGCGGCGGGCGGTACGCACTGACCCCGCTCGGCGCCGTGCTGCGGGAGGACCACCCGTCGAAGGCCCGCGCCCGACTGGACATCGAGGGTTCCGTCGGCCGGGCCGAACTGTCGTTCGTGCAGTTGCTGCACAGCGTACGGACGGGAGAGGCCGGCTTTCCGGTCCAGTTCGGCCGTTCCTTCTGGGAGGACTGGGCCGCCGACCCGGAGCGGGCCGCGAACTTCAACCGGCTCACCAGCGACCTGGAGTCACGGTCGCCGGAGATCGTCGAAGGCATGGACTGGGGCCCGCTGGGCTGGGTCGTCGACGTCGGTGGCGGCAACGGCGCGCTGCTGATCGGGCTGCTCAACGCCTACCCGACGCTGCGTGGCACGGTGCTCGAAATGCCGGACAACTGCGAGGCCGCCCGCAAGTCGGTCGCGGAGTCGGACCTGGGGGAGCGCCTGGACGTGGTGGCCGGCAGCTTCTTCGACCCGCTGCCGGCCGGCGCCGGCGGGTACGTGCTGTCGTTCGTGCTGCACAACTGGGCCGACGACCCTGCGCGGGAGATCCTGCGCCGGTGCGCGGAGGCGGCCGGGCAGACCGGCGCGGTGCTGGTGGTCGAGCAGACCGGGCCCGGTGGGGAGGCCACCCACACGGGAATGGACCTGCGCATGCTGACGGCCTGCGGTGGTCGGGAGCGGACCGCCGCCGATTTGACCGCTCTCGCGGCATCCGTCGGGCTCCACGCTGTGGCCGTCCATCCGGCTGGCTCGTTCTCCATCGTGGAGCTGCGCGCGGCAGGCTGACCTGCCATTCCGTTGCCGGTGCACCGCCATCGGGTGGGATACCCTATGCCGCATGCGCTTCGGGATGCTCGGTCCGCTCGAGGTCTGGACCGCTGACGGCAAGCCGGTGCGCATCCCAGAGCTCAAGGTCCGCGCGCTGCTGGCCGACCTGCTGGTCCACGGCGGTCGGCCGGTGGCGGCGCACCGGCTCATCGACGACCTTTGGGGCGACCGACTGCCCGCCAACCCGGCCAGCGTGCTCCGCAGCAAGATGTCGCAGCTCAGGCGCGCACTGGACGACGCCGAGCCGGGTGCGCGCGATCTGGTCACGCATTCCCCGGCCGGGTATGCCCTCACCGCCGGCGACGACGCGGTGGACGTCGGCCTGTTCACCGAGATGGTGGGCCGAGCCCGCCGCGCCGTCCACCCCCGGGACAGGATGGCGCTGCTGACCGACGCCCTGGCGCTGTGGCGCGGCCCCGCGCTCGCCGATTTCCCGGACGAGGCGTTCGTCCGCCCGGCTGTCACGCGCTGGTCGGAGGCCCGGCTGATCGCTCAGGAGGAGTGGGCCGAGACAGCGCTCGACCTGGGTCGACACGCCGACGTGCTGGCCGATCTCGGCGACCTTGTGGAACGCCATCCGTTGCGCGAGCGTTTCCGCGCGGCGCGGATGCGGGCGCTGTACCAGTGCGGCCGGCAGGCCGAGGCGCTCGACGAGTTCCGGGTCTTCGGCGACCGCATGCGCGACGAGCTGGGGCTCGACCCGGGGCCCGAACTGGTCGCCCTGCACCGCGCCCTGCTCCGCCAGGACCCGGCGCTCACCGGCGTGGCCCCGAAGCCGGCGCCGATCGAACCCGAACGGGGGAACCTGCCGGCCCCGCTGACCGGGCTGATCGGCCGGGACGCCGCGGTCGCCGACGCGGCTCGACTGCTGGACGCCGGCCGCCTGGTCACCCTGACCGGTCCGGGCGGTGTCGGCAAGACCCGGCTGGCGGTGGCCGTCGCCGCGCGGATCGCACCCGCTGTGTCGGCCGGCGCGTGGATGGTCGAGTTCAGCACCGTGCCGCGCCCGGCCGGCGGCGGACGGACGCCATCCGCCGTGATCGACGCCGTCGCCGGCACGCTCGGGCTCCGGGACGACGGCCGCTCGGGCAGCGCCGGCGGTGTCGACCGACTGGTGGCGGCGCTGCGGGGTCGGCGTCTGCTGCTGGTGCTGGACAACTGCGAGCACGTCGTCGAAGATGTCGCGGAGCTCGGCCGCGAACTGCTGGATGCCTGCCCCGACCTGCGCATTCTTGCCACCAGCCGGGAGTCGCTCGGTGTGCCCGGCGAGGTTCTGGTGCCGGTGCCGCCCCTGGCGCCGCCGGAGGCGGGTACGACGACGGTCGCGCAACTGCGCCGGTCCAGCGCCGGGGAGCTCTTCCTGGCGCGGGCGGCCGCCTCCGAGCCCGGCTTCGCCCCCGACGACGAGAACGCGGCAGCGGTGGCCACCGTCTGCCGGCGGCTCGACGGCATACCGCTGGCCCTGGAACTGGCCGCCACCCGGGTGCGCACGATGGGGATCACCGAACTGGCCGCCCGCCTCGACGACCGGTTCCGACTGCTGGCTGCCCATCGGCGCGGCGGCCCGGCCCACCACGCCACCCTCCGCACCATGATCGACTGGAGCTGGGACCTGATCGGCGCGGACGAGCGGGCCGTGCTGCGACGGCTGTCGGTGTTCACCGACGGCTGCGCGCTGTCATCCGCCGAGGAGGTGTGCGCCGATCCGCCTGCCGCCGGGGGAGTGTCCCGTGCCGACGTGGCGTACCTGCTCGGGCGCCTGGTGGACTGCTCGCTGGTCACGCTGGTGGAGAACGCCGACGGGGTGCGGTACAGGATGCTGGAGTCGGTGGGGGCGTACTGCGCCGAGCGGCTGCGCGAGTCCGGCGAGGACGAGGCGGTGCGGCTGCGGCACGGCACCTGCCAGGCCGCCCTCGCCGAGGAGGCGGACCAGAATCTGCGCGGTCCCATCCAGCGCCGCTGGCTGCGCCGGCTGGACGCCGAACAGGCCAACCTGCGGGCGGCCCTGGCCGCGGCGATCGAGCGTGGCGACGCGGTGCTCGCCCTCCGGCTGGCCTGCGCCTGCGCCTGGTACTGGGTACTGCGCGGCCAATTGGGCGAGGGCCGCCGTGCGCTGGCGGCGGCGGCCGCGGTGCCGGGCGAGGCACCGGCCGGGCGGCGTGCCCTGGCGCTGCTCTGGGAGGCGGGCATGGCCGCGCTCGGCGGCGATGACCCACACGACCTGCTGTGCCGGGCGGAGGCCGAGGGTGAGGCCGGTGCCGACCCGCACGCCGTGGCGCGGGCCCGCTGGTTGCTCGCCTCGGCGCTGCCCGAGGATGTCACCGCCCGGCCCGGCGACGGCCGGTTGGACGGAGTGCTGTCGGACTTCCGTAGCCTCGGCGACCGCTGGGGGGCGGCGGCCGCGCTGAGTAGCCTGGCCTGGACGGCGCTGCTGCGCGGAGATGTCGCCGCGCTGCGCCGCGACGCGGAACGGAGTCTGGATGAGTTCCGTGATCTCGGCGACCACTGGGGAGTGTTGCAGGCCACCAACCCGTTGGCCGCGCTGGCCCGGATGACCGGGGACAGCAACCGCGCCGCGCGGCTGCACCGCGATGCCCTCCGCATCGCCCGCGAGCTGGGCCTGTGGCCGGAGGTGTCGTACCAGCTCAACGAACTGGGACGGATCGCGTTGGATGCCGGCGACCACGCCGCCGCCGGCGACCTGCACGCCCAGGCCCGGCACCTTGCCAAGGAACAGTCCAATCTGGCCCTGGAGCAGTTCGCCGACCTGGGGTTGGCGATCACGGCACGCCGGCAGGGCAGATGGGACGCCGCCGAGCGACTGCTGCACCCGTGGCTGGAGTGGAACAGGCAGGCCGGTTGGCATGCCGGCGTGGCCGCGGTCGGCGCGGAGCTCGGCTTCGTCGCCGAGCAGCGCGGTGCGGCCGACGACGCGCTGCACCGGCACCGGGAGGGCTTCGCCGCGGCTCGGGACAGCGGTGACCCGCGAGCGGTGGCGGTCGCCCTGGAAGGGCTCGCCGGGGCGTACCGGCTGGCCGGTGACCCGGTGCGGGCGGCCCGACTGCTGGGCGCGGCGGACGCCGCCCGCGACGCGGCGGGACTGCCGTCACCGGACGCCGACCGGCACGACTCGCGACGCGTCGCCGGGCTCCTGGCCGCCGACCTGGGGCCGGCCCAACTGGTCGCGGAGCGCGCCGCAGGGGCCGACGCGCCGCTCGACGACCTGCTGCGCGACGACCGGTCGATGGCCCGGCGCTGACGAGCCTGCGCAACGCAGGAGATGAACCTCGGGTCGAACACGTGTGATGCTTCAGCTCGCGAGACAGTGAATTCCCGGCCGAGGGGATCCGGATGTCAGAACAATCGCGCGCCGATCTAGAGAACCACGTCACAGCAATCTGGGAGGACGTTCTCGACACCGCGGCCGGTCCGCCCGACGCGACATTCTTCGAATTGAACGGGCAGTCGATAGCGGCTTTCCGCATCGTCGCGCGGATAAATGACCGGACCGGCATCGACGTGCCCGTCGAGGAATTGTTCAAGGATCCGACGCGAGCCGCCTTCGCCCGGGCGGTTCTCGCGCGTGCGGAACGGCGCTGACCCGAGCGGGCTCGACCACGTGGAAAGGCACGGTGGAATGGTGTACGCAGAGAACCGCTTCCCGTTCTCCATCGAGCAGGAGTTCCTGCGCGGGCAGCATCAGGAGGACGGCTCCACGGCGGGGTTCGGCCCGCGCCCCATCTCCAGCGGTGGCTGGCGGCTCACCGGGCCGGTCGACGTCGACCTGCTGCGCGGGGCTCTGGACGACGTCATCGCCCGGCACGAACCACTGCGGACCATGGTGATCAGGGGCGCCGACGGCTGGGAACAGGAGGTGCGGGACCCGTGCCCGGCCCGGCTGCAGGTGCATGACCTGGGCGACGACCCGGACGGCCGGGGCGTACGGGCCGAGCGGTTCCTCGACGAGGCCGAGTCCGGTCACTTCGACGCGGACGAGCTTCCCCTGCTCTGGGCGTACCTGGGCCGTTTCGACGACCGGGACGCGGTGCTGGTGCTGGTCGCGTACCTCCCGCTGATCGATGTGTGGTCACTGGGCATCGTCATGGACGACCTGGCCGCGTGTTACGCCGCCCGCCTGGCCGGCGGCAAGCCCGACCTGCCGGACCCGCCGCGGTATCGCGACTACGTGCGACGCACCGAGGGAGATGCCGCTGCCGGCGGCTCCGACCGGTCCTTCGAGTACTGGCGTGAGCGGCTGGCCGGAGCGCGCCCCGTCGTCATCGCCGCGGACCGGCCGGCGAACCCCGACCATCCGGGCGTCACCCGCGTCGACCGTTTCCAGATCGACGCCCGGCTCGGCTCGGCCGCCCTGCGCCTGGGCCGTGCGACGGGAAGCTCACCGTTCATGGTGATCTTCGCGGCGCAGCTCATCCATCTCCAGCGGATGACCGGTATCTCGGACGGGGTGGTGTGGACGCTCACCCCCGGGCCCGGCCGCCGGCACGAGTGGGCCGAGGCCACGGTCGGCTACTTCGTCAACATGTCACCGCTGCGAACCGACATCTCGGGCTGTGTCACCTACCGCGACGTCCTCGCCCGGGTACGCGCCACCTGCCTGGAGGCGTTCCCGCACGAGGTGCCGTTCGTCGGGCTGGCGCAGCGGGCCCCGGACGTCATCGCGGGGCTGGAACAGGGCGGCATGGTCGTGCCGGGCTTCGCGGTGTTCCAGAACCCCGCGGCGTCGAAGACCCGGTCCGCCGGTGCGGTCGAGTACGCGCCGGTGCGCCGGCGGTTGTCCCAGGCACAGGGCCCGGGCATCCCCGACGACGCGATCCTGTGGACCATCGACATCGACCCGGACGGTGAGATCTTCTGCGCCGTCAGCTCGAGCACGGACCGGTTCGAGCAGGCCACCGTGGACCGCATGCTGGCCGAGTTCCGCGACCTGTTCGGCAGGGTCCTGGCCGACCCGGACGCGCCGCTGGCCGGCGCCCGTACCCACGAAGGGGCGCACTCGTGAGCACGCTGCCTCCCGGCTATCAGCTGGTCACCGACCTCCCGGACGACCGGTACGGGGAATGGCTGGACTGCTGGCTCGGTGCCTTCGGCAACCCGGTCAGCGCCGATCCCGAAATCCTCGACTTCTACCGGCGCACGCACCCGCCGGATCGGGCCGTGGCGGTCGCCGACGACGAACGGTACGTCGCCACCAACACCGCGCTCGACCGTGACCTTGTGCTCCCCGGCGGCAACACGGTGCCGGCCGCCGCGTGCACCGGTGGTTCCGCGCACCCGGTGGTGGCCCGGCGCGGGTTGCTGCGCGCCACGGTCGCGCACCTGAACCGGCGGGCCGTCGACGAGGGCAAGGCGATCGTCGTCGGGGGCGCGTCCGAGTGGCCGATCTACGGCCGGTTCGGTTCCGGCCCGGCGACCTGGTCCGACGCGGTCGAGTTCGACGTCCGGGCGGTCGGCCTGCGCGACGACGTGCCGGGCCGCGACCTGCGTCCGCGTCGGATCGACGGTACGCAGGCCCGGGACCTCGGGTACAAGCTGTACTCCCAGCAGGCGGCGCAGACGCCCGGGGAGGTGCTCACCCCCTCATGCTACTGGGACCGGCTTGCCGGCGACCCCGCGTCCGGCGCGCTGGAGGAGGCTCTCGCCCTGGGCGCCCCGGGGTACGGGCCCCGGCACTGCGCCGCGATCGACGACCGTGGGCTGGTGACATACCGGATCATGCCGGACTGGACGGCGGAGTCCGCGCCGCAGAGCAAGCTGCACGTCATCGACTTCCTCGCGGCCGACCAGGAGGCGGAGGGCGCGCTCTGGCGGCACCTGTTCTCCGTCGACCTGGTCCGCGAGATCGACGTGTGGCGGATGCCGGTGGACAGCCCGCTGCGCTGGTGGGTCGACGACGCGCGACGGATGCGTGTCCGCCGCCAGGACGCCCTCTGGATCCGCCCGCTGGATGTGCCACGGCTCCTGCGCACCCGCGGCTGGGCCTGCGACGGCGTCCTCACGCTCACGGTGCACGACCCGGAGGGCCTGGCGGCCGGCACGTTCCGGCTGGAGGTGACCGACGGGCACGCCACGTGCGAGCCGGTCACCGCCGCGGCCGACCTGGAGATGGGCGTCGGCGCGCTGGCCGTCATCCTGCTCGGTGGCACCCCGGCGGCCGCGCTCACCCGGGCCGGCCGGATCAGCGCCCCGGACGCGCGCAAGGTGCGACTGTGGGACGCCATGGCGGTGCCGGAGCGCAGCCCGTACATCAGCTACTGGTTCTGACGGGGTCACCGTGACAGTGAGCCCGCTCGCCGTGACCGGGGCCCTGCACTTCACCGCGCCGGTGTTCCCCGACGACCGGGGTTTCTTCGGCACCCCGTTGCAGGCTGGCCTGTTCGCCGAGACCACCGGCCGTCCGCTGTTCCCACTCGCGCAGGCCAGCTACAGCCGGTCCCGGCGGGGGGTGGTTCGGGGGGTGCACTACACAGCGGCACCCCCCGGCGCCGAGAAGTACGTCTACTGCGCGCACGGCGCCCTGCTCGACATCGTGGTGGACATCCGGGTGGGGTCGCCCACGTACGGCCAGTGGGACGCGGTGCGGCTCACCGGCGACCGGATGGACGCCCTGTACCTGCCGGTCGGCGTCGGCCACGCCTTCGTCGCGCTGACCGACGACGCGGTCATGCAGTACCTGCTCTCGCGGGAGTACGAGCCCGCTGACGAGCGCGCCGTCGCCGTCCTCGATCCACGGCTGGGTCTGCCGGTGGGAAACCCCGCCGGGAACGATCTGTCCGAGCGCGACCGGGCCGCGCCGACCCTGGAGCAGGCGCGGGAGGCGGGGTTGCTGCCGGACTACGCCCGCTGCCTGGCGATCGAGGTGCGCAATCTGCGAGATGCCCCGGCCAGGGCGGCTGGTGGACGGTAGGCGGGCACACGACGACCCGACCGAAAGGGCACCGATGCGCGTTCTGTTCGCCACCTATGCGGAAACCACCCATTACTACAACATGGTCCCGCTGGCCTGGGCCCTGCGCACCGCCGGCCACGAGGTCCGGGTCGCCACCCAACCGGCCCTCATGGACGCGGTCGTGCAGTCCGGCCTGACCGCCGTGCAGGTCGGGGAGGACCACGACTTCATGTCGGTCATCGCGGCCAAGGCCGACGACCCGACCTGGGGCGAGCGGATCACCACGGCGCTGCGGACCGGCGGCGCCGACATGGACTATCCAGCCCTGCTGGCGTTCTTCGACGAGGCCGTGGAGACCTCGGCCAAGGTGTTCAACGACCCGATGGTCGACGCCCTCGTGGCGTACGCGCGGGAGTGGCAGCCGGACCTGATCATCTGGGAGAACTTCACCCTCGCCGGTGCCATCGCGGCCCGGGTCACCGGCGCCGCGCACGCCCGCCTGCTCTGGGGGGCCGACGCGCAGACCCGCATCTACAACCGGTTCCAGGCGTTGCTCGCCGAGCAGCCCGAGGATCAGCGGCGCGACCCGATGCAGGACTGGGCCGCCGCGCACCTGGAGCGGTTCGGTGTCACCTACGACGCCGACGTGCTGACCGGGCAGTACACCCTGGACCAGGCGCCGGAGAGCATGCGGCTGGACGTCGGGCTGCGGACCGTGCCGTTCCGGTATGTGCCGTACAACGGTCCGGCTCGGGTCCCCGGCTGGCTGCGCGAGCACCCGGAGCGCCCGAGGATCTGCGTGACCGCCGGCATCTCGATGCGTTACATGCTGGGCTACGACCCGATCCCGGTCTCGACGCTCAAGCTCTTCGCCGACGCCGACGTCGAGGTGGTCGCGACGCTGGCCGTCGACGAGAGCGAACTGGCCGACGTGCCGCCCAACGTCCGGGTGGTGAACTTCGTGCCGATGCACGCGCTGCTGCCCAGCTGCTCGGCCGTCGTGCACATCGGCAGCGCCGGCGTGGTGTCGACCGCGATGGCGTACGGCGTGCCGCAGCTGACTCTCGTCCCCGACCTGTGGGACGCCGTCGTGCGCGCCGACATGTTGCGCGAGCAGGGCGCCGGCCTGGATCTGACGCTCGACCGGGCGACGCCCGAGGCGATCCGCGACAACGTCCTGCGGCTGGTGCACGAGCCGGAGTTCCGGGCGGCCGCGGACCGGATCCGGGGCGAGATGCTCGCCGAGCCGGCACCGAGCGAGATCGTGCCGGTTCTCGAGAAGATCGCCGCCCAGCGGTGACCCGGGGGTTCCGGCCGGCGCACGTCCGGCCGGAACCGAACCGGAACCCCGGCACGGAAGGCTGACCACTGCTGCGGGAAGCCGGCGAGCCGGGGAGAGGTGACGCCAGGATGAGCGAGAACCATCTGCGGTTGGTGATCGTCATCGCCAGCATCCGCCGAGGCCGGTTCGGTCCGGTCCCGGCGCGCTGGCTGTGCGACGAGACCAACCGTGGTGGGCGCATCGAGGCGGACGTGATCGACCTCGCCGAGGCCCGCCTGCCCGAGGTCGCCGGCGACCCGGCTCCGCCCGCCGTTCGCGACCTCGCACCATGGCTGGCCGCCGCGGACGCGTTCGTCGTCGTCACACCGGAGTACAACGGCAGCTTCCCCGGTTCGTTGAAGACGGCCATCGACTGGTTCCGCGACGAATGGCGGCGCAAGCCCGTGGGCTTTGTCTGCTACGGCGGTCCGGCCGCGGGGCTGCGGGCGGTGGACCACCTGCGCCAGGTGTTCACCGACCTGGACGCGATGACGGTGCGCGACCCGGTGACCATCCCTCACCACCGGTCCGCCTTCGACCTCGCCGGCCGGCCGGTCGATCCCGGTCTGACGGTCGCGGCTGGTCGCATGCTCGAACAGCTCATCTGGTGGGCCGACACGTTGCGGCGCGGACGCGTGGCGCCGACCGACACCCGACTCGGGAAACTTCAGGAAGGAATTCGATGACAACCGAAGGCACCACTGCGGCCGTGCCGCGGGCGGGCCGCCGGGAATGGATCGGGTTGGCTGTTCTCTGCCTGCCCACCCTGCTGGCCTCGGTGGACCTCACGGTCCTGTATCTCGCACTACCGCATCTCAGCGCCGACCTCGGCGCCACCACGACCCAGCAGTTGTGGATCGTGGACATCTTCGGGTTCCTCACCTCCGGCCTGCTGGTCACCATGGGCACGCTCGGTGACCGTTTCGGCAACCGCAGAATGCTGTTGATCAGCTCCGCCGCGTTCGCCGCGGCGTCGCTGCTGGCGGCGTACGCCACGACGCCGGAGATGCTCATCGGCGCCCGAGCCCTGCTCGGCGTGGCCGGCGCGGCAGGCATGCCCGCCGCCCTGGCCCTCATCACACACATGTTCCGGGACCCGGCGCAGCGCGGCATGGCGATCGCGTCGTGGATGAGCTGTTTCATGGGCGGCCTGATGCTCGGGCCCCTGGTCGGCGGCATCATGCTCGAATACTTCTGGTGGGGCTCGGCATTCCTGCTCGCGGTCCCGATCATGGTCCTCGTCCTGGTGGTGGCGCCGGTGCTGTTGCCGGAGCGCCGCAACCCGGGCGCTGGCAAGCTCGACCTGCTCAGTGTCGCCATGTCCCTGGTCGCGATGATCTCGCTGGTGTACGGGCTGAAGAAGCTCGCCCAGGACGGCTTCACGGCACCGGCGCTGCTCGCCATGGTGTTCGGCGTCCTGGTCGGCGTGCTCTTCGTGCGGCGGCAGCGGAGCCTCACCGACCCGCTGCTCGACCTGCGCCTGTTCGGCATAGCGACGCTGCGCGCCGCGCTCATCCTCGGCCTGCTGGTCAGCGCGCTCAACGGCGGCGCGTCTCTGCTGGTGACCCAGTTCCTCCAGGTGATCGAGGGGCTGTCACCGCTGCGGGCGGGCCTGTGGCTGCTGCCGCCGTCCCTGGCCATGATCATCGCCTTGTTCCTGGCACCGGGCCTCACCGCCAAGCTGAAGGCGGGCCGGGTGATCGCGCTCGGGCTCGGCATCGGGGTGGTGGGCTATCTGATCCTGGCCCAGGTGGACAGCGTCGACGGTCTCGGGCTTCTCGTCGCGGGCTTCGCGGTGCTGCTGTTCGGTATGGGCCTGCCCTCGTCGCTGGGCACCATGCTGGTGATGGGCGCCGCGCCGCCGGACAGGATCGGCTCCGCGTCGTCGTTGCAGCAGACCAGCAACGAGTTCGGCATCTCGATCGGCATCGCCACGCTCGGCAGCATCGGCATGGCGACCTACCGCAGCGAGTTGGCGGACACGGTGCCCGACACGGTGCCGCCGGACGTGGTGGAGGCCGCCCGCGAGGGCATCGCCCCCGCCAGCGTGCTGTCCGCGCAGTTCCCCGACCTGCTGGCGCCGGCGCGGGCCGCGTTCACCGTCGGTCTGAACAACGTCGCCTGGGTCAGCGCGGCGCTGATGATCGGCCTGGCCATCTTCGCGTACTTCGCACTGCGGCACACCGAGCTGAGCGAGATGACGCCGCCGACCGACATTCCGCCGCTTGCCGAGCAGGCTACGGCCGAGGACGCCGCCGGCGTCGAGGCCGGCCGCACCGACGACGCCCCGCAGACCGTTCCGCCTCATCGCTGACGCCGATGCCCGGCGGGCCTGGCCCGCCGGGCATCGCGGAAGGAGTAACCATGTCACTCGACGTGGATGGCACCCAGGTGACGCTGTGCCGGGACAGCGCACGGCCCAGCGTGCGGCTGCGGCGCCGCTGTCCGGCACCGGTCGCCGCGGTGTGGCGGTGTCTCGTCGAACCGGATCAGGTCAACGCCTGGTGGACGCCGATGACCGTCGAGCTGGTGCCGGAGGCTGGCGCCGCGATGACGTTCACCTGGCCCGGTGGCGACACGGAGCCGGGCCAGGTCCTCGCCGTCGACCCGCCCCACCTCTTCGCGTACACCTGGGGTCCGGACACCCTGCGCTGGGAGCTGTCCGCCGCCGGGGACGGGACCGACCTCACGTTGCTGACCACGGTGGCCGACCCGGGTCACATCGCCTACAGCGCGGCTGGCTGGCACGCCGGCCTCGATCTGCTCGACGATCACCTGGCCGGCCGGGAGGTCGTGCCACCCGGCCCCGATCCGGCACCTCCGGCGCTGGTCGAACGCTATCGTCGGCTGCTCGACGGAGAACAGGGGATGACACATGGCTGACGAAGAGATCCACGACAGTCCCACCAAGTGGGTGGCCGACCACGTGCGCTCCTACGTGGAGACCGACGGCGCCAAGGGACACGACTTCCAGGGCAAGCTGCCCACTCTGCTCCTGACGACGCGGGGCCGCCGGACGGGCAAGCTGCGACGCACCGCACTGATCTACGGGCGGGACGGCGACCGGTACGTGGTGGTGGCCTCGGCGGGCGGGCAGGAGGCGAATCCCGCCTGGTACCTGAACCTCTGCGCCGAACCGGAGGTGTCCGTGCAGGTGTACGGCGAGACCTTCCAGGCCAAGGCGTCGGTCGCCGCTGAGGCGGAGCGGCCCGCGCTGTGGGAGAAGATGGCGGGGATCTTCTCCACCTACCGCCGCTACCAGAAGAAGGCATCTCGGGAGATCCCGGTGGTGCTGTTGGAACCGCTGCGTTAACCCCCGAACAGGCTGTGCGCCTCCGCCGGCCCGCCCCCGTCCGCGCGGAGGCGCACAGCCCTGCCTCAGCCCGCCCGCCGGTAGGCCGCAGTCAACTTCTCCACGGCGGGCACCACCTCGTTGGGCGTGGGCAGACCCATCATCTCGGTGCGCAGGCGGACCGCGTTCTCCTTGAACGACGGGTCCTTGAGCACCCGCATCAGGTCCTCGCGGAGCCCTGCGGCGGTGAGGTGGTCGGAGTCGTAGGCCAGCCACACCCCGGCGCCACGCTCCTGCAGCCCGTTCGCCTGCGCGACCGGGCCGAACCACTTCTCGCTCCAGTACGCGCTCGGCACGATGAGCTGCGGTACGGCGTGCTCGAAGGCTGAGGCCATCGTCGAGGATCCGCCGTGGTGCACGATGGCGCTGCACGTCGGCAGCAGGACGTTCATCGGCACGAAGTCGACCACCCGCACGTTGTCCGGTATCCGCGGCACCGAGGCGAGCTGCTCCGCGCTCATCGTGGCGACCACCTCGATGTCGAGGTCGCCCACCGCCTCGAGCAGGTCCGTGGCCGAGGCCTCGGCGACGTCCGCCTCACGGTGGGTCATGCCCAGCGTGACGCAGACCCGCGGCCGGACCGGCGGCTCGTAGAGCCACCGCGGCACCACCGAGGGGCCGTTGAAGGCGAGGTGACGCATCCGGACGTAGTGCGGTGAGCTGGGGCGCCAGGTCCACGGCGGCATGGTGTCGATCGTCCACTGACCGTGCACGACGTCGTCGGCGAACGCGCCGCCGCCGTGCGTGCGCAGCAGCGGCTCCAGCCAGGCGCGCATCGGGTCCGGCCGGGACCCGCCGGCCGCCCGGACCGCCTCCCAGAGCTGCACGAAGGCGTCCGTGCCGAACAGGATGCGCGCGTGTGCCGCGCCGCAGGCCCGGGCCACCACCGGTCCGGCGTAGGTCATCGCGTCCCAGAGCACCAGGTCCGGCCGCCAGGCGCGGGCGAAACCGATCAGGTCGGTGAGCATCTCGTCGGTGTGCAGGAACGGGAGGAGGTTCGTGGTGAGGTACTCAAGCTCGGCGTACGGGTCGTCCCGGGCATAGTCGGTCTGCACCGGCAGCGTGGCCGGCGCGGCCTGGCGTTTCGGCGGCTCGGACATCTCGTCGACCTCGGCCAGAGTCTCGGCCATGGGCTCACCGGCCAGGACGGCGGTGAGCCCCGCCTGCGCCAGCGCCTCGGTCGAGCCCGGCTGGCAGGCGACGCGCACGTCATGACCGGCGGTGCGCAGCGCCCAGGCCAGCGGCGTCATGATGTAAAGGTGTGACTTCAGGTCCGGGGGAGCGACGAACAGGACACGCATGGCGGGTCTCTCCTTCGGGTTCGTGATTCACCAGCCCGCCGGCGGGCTGGCGCCGGCGACCGGGGGGAACAGCTCGTCCAGGCGCCGGATCACCGCGGGGTCGAGCGGGCTGTCGAGGGCGGCGAGGGCACCGCGCAGGTGCGCCACGGTGCGTGGACCGATCACCGCGCCGGTCAGGCCGGGACGGCCCAGCACCCAGGCGAGCGCCACCTCGGCCGGGTCCAGCCCGAGACCGGCACAGTACTTCTCGTAGTCGGCGACGGCCTCGTACCGGTCCTCCAGGGCCCGCATCGCGCGCCCCTGCGCCGTCTTCACCGCGGTGCCGTCGGCCAGCTTCCGGAGCGCGCCGCCGAGCAGCCCGCCGTGCAGCGGGGACCAGGCGAACACCCCGACGCCGTACGCCTGGGCCGCCGGGATCACCTCCGCCTCGGCCTGCCGGGCCACCAGGTTGTAGGCACACTGCTCGACGACGAGCCCGAGGTGACCCCGGCGGGTCGCCGTCTCCCGCGCCGCGGCGATGTGCCACCCGGCGAAGTTCGAGGAGCCGACGTACCGGATCTTGCCCTGTCCGGTCAGCATCTCCATCGCCTGCCAGATCTCGTCCCAGCCGGCGTGTGGATCGAAGTGGTGCATGTGGTACAGATCGATCCAGTCGGTGCGCAGTCGCCGCAGGGAGTCCTCGCAGGAGGCGACGATGTGCCGGGCGGACAACCCACGGTCGTTGGGCCAGTCACTCATCGGGTTGAACACCTTGGTCCCCAGCACCACCTTCTCCCGCCGGCGGTCGCCCTGGTCGAACCATGCGCCGATGAGTTCCTCGGTCAGCCCTCGATGCACCTGCCAGCCGTAGTGGTTCGCCGTGTCGAAGAAGTTGATGCCGTGGTCCAGCGCCTCGTCCATGAGGCGGAACGCCTCTTCGCGCGTGGTGCGCACACCGAGATTGAGCGTGCCCAGGCACAGCGGGCTGACCTCCAGGGCGGTACGGCCGAGTCGGGTGTAGCGCATCGTCGCTCTCCTTGGTCTCAGCCGCGCTGCCCGACGAACAGGCCGCGCCCGGTAAGCCCGTCATCCAGGAACTCGGCCGGGCAGCCGGCGTCCGCGAACGCACCCAGGTACTCGTCGCGGCTGAACAGCATGAGGTGCGACGTCTGGGTGAACTCCCGGATACCGCCCGCGTCCCCCACCAGGAAGCGCACCTCCAGGTGCGACATCCGCCCGGTGCGGGTGGTGTGTGACATCCGGGCCACCGCCCGCGTCCCGTCGATGTCGGAGTCGACGGCCAGATGACCGTCGAGGAACCGCTCGGGAAACCACCACGGTTCCACCACCAGCACGCCACCCGGCTCCAGGTGCTGCGCCATGGACCACACGGCCTGACGCAACTCGGCCACCGAGCCCAGGTAGCCGATGGCGTTGAACATGCAGGTGACCGCGTCGAAGCGGCGGCCCAGGCGAAAGTCGCGCATGTCGCCGTCGTGCACGGGCACGCCGGGTAGGCGCGTCCGGGCCGTCGCACGCATCGGCTCGGACAGCTCCACGCCGGCCACCTCGTCGAAGGTGCCGGCGAAGGTGGCCAGGTGTGCGCCCGTCCCGCAGGCCACGTCGAGCAGGCTGGCGGCCTCCGGACGCCGGTCACGGATCAACCGGGTCAGGGTCTCCGCCTCGGCGGCCCAGTCCTTGCCCCGGCTGCGGTAGATGAACTCGTAGATCTCGGCGAACTCGGCGGTATAGGTCATCGGCGGACCCCGGCGAACAGGCCACGGCCGGGCAGACCGCCGGCATCGGTGAGATGCTCGGCGGTACAGCCCGCCGACCGCAGGGCCTCGAGATAGTCCTCCCGGGTGAACAGGGTCAGCATCTGCACGTGGGAGAAGTGCCGGATACCGCCGTCGTCGGCGACGACGTAGTGCGCCTCGTGCCGGGCCGCCTGCCCCTGCCGCGCCGAGTGCGAGACCCGCACGACGGTACGGGTGTCGTCGTGGACCACGTCGTGGGCGACGTGCCCGTCGAGGAAGGTGTCCGGGGACCACCACGGGTCGATCACCAGTACGCCACCGGGAACGAGGTGCGCCGCCATCGTCCGGACCGTCGCACAGAGCTCGTCGACGTCCTGGGCGTAGCCGATGGTGCCGGTCAGGATGCACACGGCATCGAATTCGCGGCCCAGCGCGAACGACCGCATGTCGCCGACGTGGACGGCGCCGGACGGCAGCTTGGCCTGCGCCACAGCGCACATCGCCGGAGACAGTTCGAGTCCGGCCACCTCCAGGAAGGTCGCCGCCAGCCGCCGCAGGTGCTCGCCGGTCCCGCAGGCCACGTCCAGCACCGACCGGGCCTGTGGCCGGCGCTCGCGGACCACGCGCGCCACGGCGTCCGCCTCCGCGGCGAAGTCCTTGCCCCGTCCCGCGTACAGCAGGTCGTAGATCTCGGCCACGTCGGCGTCGTAGGCGGCCGAGGCCACCGTGTGTCGGCCGGTCACCGGGTGTCTCCCGCCGCGACGGTGTGCCGGCCGAGCCGACGGGCGAGGGATGCGCGCAGCGCCGCGACGACCGCGTCCACGTCGTCGTCGGTGAGCGCCTGGTGCATCGGCAGGCACAGGGTGCGTTCGGCGGCCCGCTCGGCCCGGGGCAGTCGCGCTGTCGACCCGTACGCGGCCACCCGGTGCAGGATGGGGTAGCGGAACGTCGTGTAGATGCCCTGGGCGTACAGATCGCTGGCCACGTCGTCCCGGATTCCCTCGTCCATCTGCACCCAGTACAGGTAGTGCGAGCTGCGCTGGCCGGGAGGCAGCGGCGGGGGCAGGGTCAGACCGGGCACGTCGGCGAGGCCGCTGTCGTAGCGAGCCTCGACCTTTCTCCGCCGGTCGGCGAAGTCCGGAAGTCGGCCCAGTTGCACCAGGCCGACGGCGGCCTGCATGTCGTTCATGATCGAACGCCTGGAGAACGACGAGATGTCGAAGTCCCACCATCGGTGCGCCGAGCGCCGGGCCTGAGAGAAGCCGCTGAACTGCTCCAGACCGAAGTACGCGAGCTTTGCGGCCCGCGCCACCAGGTCGGGATCGCGGGCGGTGAGCATGCCGCCGTCCCCGGCCACGACGATCTTCTGTGCGTCGAAGCTCCACACGCCGATGTCGCCGAGCGTGCCGCAGGGCACGCCGTCCACGCTGGAGTCCACCGCACAGGCGGCGTCCTCGATGAGGAGGATCCCACGCTCCCGGCACAGCTCGGCGATGCCCGCGATGTCACCGGGTCGGCCACCGTAGTGCAGCGCCAGCACTGCGCGGGTGCGTGGAGTGAGTGCCGCCGCCACGTCGTCGACGGTGGGGTTGAGAGTGTGCGGATCCACGTCGCAGAAGACCGGACGTGCACCGTGCGCCGCAATGGCGTTGCCCGCACCGACGAAGCTCACGGTCGGCAGCACCACCTCGGTGCCGGGCCCCACACCGGCGAGCTGCATCGCGATGAACGTCGCCTCGGTGCACGAGTTCACCGCTGTGACCCTGCTCGTGTCCACGCCGAGGTGGCCGGCGAAGGCCGCCTCGAACGCCGCGGTGCGCGGTCCCTTGCCGACCCAGTTGCTGCCGAACACCTCTGCGATGGCGTTCAGCTCCGCCTCGCCGAGGGACGGCTGAAACACGTTGATCATGATCCGCTCACCACCTCTCGTAGTCGTCGTGGTGGCGGACCCAGTCCATCTTGTCCTCCAGGTGATCTTCCTGGCGACCCAGCGGGGTGAGGTCGAGGTAGTTGTAGGTGTTGTTGAGCAGGTCGCTACCGCGCCGGTAGGTGGAGTAGGCGTAGCGCACCACGTCGCCCTCGCGCAGGAACGTGCTGACGCCGGGCATCTCCGGCTCGGGTTCGTCGTCGTCGAGGCGCACGTGGAAGTCCTCGTAGAACGTGGTGCCGTGGCAGGAGACGAACGGCACGGTCCAGCCCATCCGCTTGACGAACTGCTCCGTCTCCGCTGGCGGCTCCGGTGACACCACCACCAGCGTGGTGTCCCGTGCGTGCAGGTGTGCCAGGTGACCGATGTTGTCCACCCAGAACGAGCAGATCGGACACCAGCCGTACCCTTCCAACGAACCCATGAAGTGGTACGTGATGAGCTGGCGCCGGCCCTCGAACAGGCCGAGCAGGCTCAGCCGGCGCCCGCCCGGGGCGATGAACGTGTAGTCCGTGTCGACTGTCAGCAGGGGCAGCGCCTGCCGCTGCCGGGTCACCGCGTCGCGGGCCCGGGTCAGTTCCTTCTCCCGCTCCAGCAGCGCCCTGCGGGCGGCCAGCCACTGCGCCCGGTCGGCCGGGGCCGGCGTGCTGGTGGTGGTGGTGGCCCCGGCCGTAGCCCCGTCAGCGCAGCACGACATCGGCGCGCTCCAGCTCCGTCAGGAACACCCCGCGCGACAGCGCCTCGGCGGTCCGCTCGATGTCGTCGGACATGTACCGGTCCTCGCTCAGCGTGGACACGAGGCCGCGGACGGTGTCATAGGTGGCCCGGGCGGCCGGGCTCAGCCCGTCGGGCCCACCCCGCAGGTCCACCGCCTGCGCCGCGGCCAGGAATTCCACCGCGAGGATGCGGTCGTTGTTCTCCAGCACCCGCCGGGCGTTGCGGGCGGCGATCAGGCCCATGCTGACCACGTCCTGGTTGTCGCCGTTGGACGGCACGCTCTGGGTGCTGGCCGGCCCGATGGTGCGGTTCTCCGCGACCAGCGCGGTGGCCGGGTACTGCGCGCCGGCGAACCCGCTGTTCAGGCCGGGGTCGCCGGCCACGAGGAACTCCGGCAGCCCGTCGCTGAGATGCCGGTTCAGCAGCCGGTTGGTGCGCCGCTCGGAGAACACCCCGAGCTGGGTGAGCGCGATGGTCAGGAAGTCCATCACGAAGGCGATCGGCTGGCCGTGGAAGTTGGCGCCGTGGAAGACCTCCTTGCCGACGAAGAACAGGGGGTTGTCGTTGGCCGAGTTGACCTCTGTCTCCAGCTTCTCCATCGCGTGGTACACGGTGTCCCGGACGGCGCCCACCACCTGCGGGATGGCCCGCAGCGTGTACGCCTTCTGCATGTAGATCTCCGTACGGGAGACGCCGTTCGCGGCCCGCTCGGTCGCCTGCAGCTGCCGGCGCAGGTCCTCGTGCTCCAGCGCCAACCCGCTGCCCCGCATCAGGGCCCGCATGTTCGCCGCAGTGTCGATCTGGCCGCGGTGCGGACGCGCGATGTCGTGGCCCTCGGCGAGGAACGGACTGGTCGACGCCCGCATGGTCTCCAACACCAGCGCGGTGACGACCTCCGCCTGGCGTACCTGGTCGAGCGCGCGCTTGGCCACCAGGCAGCCCAGGCCGGTCATGCCCGAGGTGCCGTTGATCAGTGAGAGGCCCTCCTTGAAGCGGAGCTCCAGCGGCTCGATGCCGAGCTTGCGCAACACCGGGCCGGTCGGCACGCGGCTACCACCACGCAGCAGATAACCCTCGCCGATGAGGGTCGAGGCGATGTGTGCCAGCGGAGCCAGGTCACCGCTCGCTCCCAGCGAGCCGATCTGCGGGATGGCCGGCGTCAGGCCCTCGTTCAGATACAGCGCCAACCGCTCCAGCACCTCGGGGCGGACCGCGGAGTAACCCTTGGCGAGGGCGTTGAGCCGGGCCGCCACGATCGCCCGGGCCTCGTCCTCGGCGAAGTCCGGCCCCACGCCGGCGCTGTGACTGCGCACGAGGTTGGTCTGCAGCTCCACCTCCTTCGAGGTGTCGACAAGCATGTAGACCATCTCGCCGTAACCGGTGGTGACGCCGTACACCGGCTCACCGCGTCGTACGGTGTCCTCGAACATGGCCCGGCTGCTGGCCGCACGGCCCAGCGCGTCCCGGTTCACGCCGCAGCGGACGCGGTCCACCGCGACCTTCCACACATCGGGCACGCCGACGGTCTCGCCGTCGAAGTCGACGGTCGTCTGGGTCTCGACAAGGGTCACAGTGCACACTCCATCGGATCGCGGTGTTTCGTTCTTCCGGTACGGAGGCCGGCCAGGGCGCGCCGGTCGACCTTGCCGCCGGTGTTGCGCGGCAGGGAATCCACGGTGGTGAAGGTGACCGGCAGGACGGGATCGCCGAACCGGCGGCGCAGTGCCGAGCGCCAGTGGTCCGGGGTCCCGCCTGGGCCGGGTACGACGTAGGCGTCGAGGCGGACGACCAGGCCGTCGTAGCCGGTCACGGGCACCACGGCGCAGGCGGCCACGGCTTCGTCCGCGGACAGGGCGGCCTCGACGTCGGCGAGCTCGATGCGGACGCCGTACATCTTGATCTGCAAGTCCCGGCGGCCGTGGAACTCCAGCACACCGTCCGGGCGCCACCGGCCGAGGTCACCGGTCCGGTAGTGCGGGGTGACGCCGTCGACGCCGGCCGGCGGGTGGAACACCCCGTTGTCCGCGGCCGCCGCCCCCACGTACCCGGTGGTGACGTACCGGCTGCGGATCACCAGGTGCCCGATCTCGCCCGGCGGGCACGGGCCGTCGCGGTCGTCGAGCACGAGCAGGTCGCGTCCGGGGATGGGCCGGCCGATCGCGACGGTGCCGGGACCGGTGTCCGCGACGGACACCTCGTGCCAGGTGGCGAGAATGGTCTCGGTCGGGCCGTACAGGTTGACCAGCCTGGTCCGCGGCAGCCGCGCCCGGAGCCGGCGGGCGAGCGGGCAAGGCAGCGCCTCACCGGCGAGCAGCAGGGCGGCCAGCCGGGTCGACGCCGGATCGCCGGCGAGCAGCGGCTCCAGCTCACGGGCGAAGCTCGGCACGGTCTGGAGCACCGTCACGCGCTCGCGGGACAGCCACGGCACCAGGCGATCGGGGTCCGCGCGTATTCGCCACGGCACCGGGCACAGCGTGGCGCCCCCGCGCAGGGCCGCGAACACCTCGACGAGGCAGGCGTCGTAGCCGGGTGCCGCCCACTGCGCCAGCCGGGTGCCGGCACCGATGCCGAACTCGGCGGCGAACCATCCGGTGAACTGGGCCAGCGCGGCGTGGGTCTGCCGGATGCCCTTGGGTCGTCCGGTGGTGCCGGACGTGTACGCCACGTAGGCGGTCGCGTCCGGAGCGACGGCGGACACCGTGGCGTCGGTGGCGTCGGGGATGCCGGCGAGGTCCAGCACCGGCACGCCGGTCGCGTCGACCGCCCGGCGTACCGGATCGTCCGGGTCCGAGTCGGTGAGTACGCACGCCGGCCCCAGATCGGCGAGCGCGGCGTGCGCGGTCCCGGTGCCGGCGAGGCACACCATCGGCGCCCCCGAATTGAGTGCGCCGACGAGCGCGACGACCAGGTCCGCGCCGGGGGACGCGAGTACGGCCACCGGTCGTCCAGGTCCGGCACCGTACGCCCGTACCGCCGCCCGCACACCGGCCGCGCGGCGTGCCAGCTCGCCGTAGGTGAGCTCGACGTCGCCGTCCGACACGGCGATCGCTTCGGGATGCCGCCGGGCCTGCGCCCGGATCAGGTCGGCCACGGTCGGGCCGGCCTCGGCCGACTCCAGACCCTGGGTGTTCGCGGTCACGCCTCCTCCTTTCCAGATCGGTTGGGGCGACGGGAGTTCAGCGCAGCCGCACGGGCAGCGCGTTCAGGCCGTGCATGACGACGCTCGCCCGCCAGGCCAGCGATTCGGCCGGGTTGGCCAGCCGCAGGTGCGGATAGCGGCGCACCAGCGCGCGGATGGCGATCGTCGCGTCCAGCCGGGCCAGCGGCGCGCCGATGCAGTGGTGCAGTCCGTGCCCGAACGCCACGTGCGCGTTCTGCGGCCGGTCGACGCGCAGCGTGGCCGGCTCGGCGAACTTCTCCGGATCGCGATTGGCCGCCAGCAGCGAGACCAGCACCACCGCGCCGGCCGGAATGGTGGCCCCGCCGACGGCCACCGTCTGCCGCGCCCGCCGGGCGGCCACCTGCACGGGACTCTCGTACCGGAGAACCTCCTCCACGGCGTCCGGCACCAGGTCCGGATCGGCGCGCAGCCGCTCGAGCTGCGGCCGGTCGGTCAGCAGCGCCAGCATCGCGTTGCCGATCAGGTTGACAGTGGTTTCGTGTCCGGCGATCAGCAGGAGGAACACCATGGAGGTGAGCTCGTCCTCGGTGAGCCGGTCACCGCCGTCCCGCACCTGTGCCAGGGCGGAGAGGAGGTCGTCACCCGGCGCGCGGCGTTTGTCGCGCAGCAGGCCCTGGGCGTAGTCCAGCATCTCCCCGGCGGCCGCCTCCAGCTCGGCGAGGCTCAGCGCGCTCGCCGTCAGTGTGGTCGTCCAGCGGTGAAAGGAGGCGTCGTCCGACTCGGGGATGCCGAGCAGCCCGCCGAGCACCCGGATGGGCAGCGGCAACGCGTACGCCGCGACGAGGTCGACCTCGTCCGCGCCGGCCATCGCGTCCAGCAGATCCTCGGCGATCCGCTCGATGCGTGGCCGCATGTCCTCCATCCGCCGCCGGGTGAACGCCGCGGAGATCAGCCTGCGCAGGCGGGTGTGGTCCGGCGGTTCCCGGTTCAGCATGTGATTGTTCATGCCGAGGCGGAGCCGCTCGGAAAGACCGCGCCGGTCGGCTACCGCGCCGGTGCGGCCCTCCAAGCGGGTGTCGGCCAGGCACCGGCGCACCTCGTCGTACCCGACCACCAGCCACGCCGGACCGCCGGACGGCAGCGTCACCCGGTGCACCGGTCCCAGCGCCGCCAGGCGTGCGGATCCGGCGTGCCGCTGTGCCGCGGCACCCAGCAGGAAGTCCGCGGCGTGCGGCGCGACGGTCATTCCGTCATCCTGGCAACAGCGGGCGTCGCGCAGCGCCTTCGTGGTTGCGCTGCTGAAACGAGGTGCCTCCGGCATGATCAGGACCGGCCGAACTGTCCCGGCCTGCGACTCGCACCGGCCGGCCCGCGGTACGCCTGGGCGATGTCCAGCCAGTGCTCGGCGTCGGCCCCCGTCGCGGTCAGGGACAGGTCGTCGCGGTGCCGGCGACGCGTGACGAGCAGGCAGAAGTCCTCGGCCGGTCCGGAGATCCGCTGCTCGGCGTCCTCCGGGCCGAACTGCCAGACGGCGCCGGACGGAGCGGTGAGCGTGTAGCCGAACTCGACGTCGGGGGTCGACTCGCCGCGAGCCTGATAGCCGAAGTCCCAGGTGCGCACGGCGAAGCCGCACAGGAACCGGATCCGGTCCGTCCGCACCTGACGCACGCCGAGCGTGTCGGCGATGTCCTGACCGTGGCCGAACAGCTCCATCATGCCGGCGCAGGCGAGCACGGGCGCGGGCAGTGGCCGCACCAGCCAGGGCACCACTTGACCGTCCGGCACGGCGGCGAGAGCCTTCTCGGCCGTGGTGCGTTCCTCCCGCCACCGGTTCAGCAGGACGTGCGGCGGGTCGGAGAGATAGGCCGACAGCGCCACGTCGACGTTGCGGTCGAAGTCACCGCTCATAGTCGCGACGCGGGCACGGAAGCCGTCCGGGTCCGCGGCGGCGAAACCGGCCAGCCGGAATGTCGCGGCCAGGTGGGCCACCTGATGGGCGATGGTCCAACCGGGAGCCGGTGTGTCCAGCTTCCACTGTGTGTCGTCCAGGCCGGCGAGCAGCCGGTCCAGCTCGTCACCGTCAGCGGTCAGGGCGGGGATCGGGTCGGGTCCGGTCACCGTGAGGTCCTCTCGATCGGGCGTACGGGTGGCGTCGGGCCGGTGCGAGCCGGGCGGCGGTGTGGACTGGATCGGCGTCGGTTCTCTGCAGGCGGGGCCCGTGCGCCAATCCCCGGAAAACGTCTCCATGGTCGACCTCGCACGGAGGGTGACGCACCTTCGTCAGTGCGCAGCGGGGCAGTGTGGATCTTCGCCGCCGGGGTGTTCGGGGCGACTGCGCACGAACGCGTACGCGTGGCACGGGTGGTGCCGCTGGACCCGGACCCTGGTCGGCCGCTTTGCGGCGCGGCGCGCGACTCACCGGGACCGGAACGTTTCCGGACCGCCTTCGCACCGTCGCTGGGGCACCATGAACGCCGGACGGGCGCGTCCAAAGAATCGAAGGGAGTCACACGATGGCGCAAGGCACCGATCTGCCGAGCTCACTGGGCAAGCCCGCGCTGCGGGCGCTCGAGGGTGCCGGCTACACCAAGCTGGAGCAGTTCACCAAGATCAGCGAGTCCGAGGTCAAGGAGCTGCACGGGATGGGCCCCAAAGCCCTGAGCACGCTCAAGTCGTCGATGAAGGCGAAGGGCCTCTCCTTCAAATGAACCGTGACGACCGGGTGGGTGGCTGTTCGCCACCCACCCGGTCTCGTCGTAACGGGCACCCGCCACCGCACTTTGGAAGAAGGCATCTGATGTGAAACGGGTACGAAGGCCACACACCAGCTCCATCGCGAGGCAGTGGGGCGTCGACTCGGAGGAAGCGGCATGACACAGGCCAGAACAGCCATGATCATCGGTAGCGGCATCGCCGGCAGTGTGGCGGCGCTCGCGTTGCACCGGGCAGGCATCGAGCCGACCGTGTTCGAGGCGTACGACCGACCGTCCGACGATGTCGGCGGCGAGTTGATGCTGGCGCCCAACGGCATCGACGCGCTCGGCATCGTCGGGGTCGAGGACGAGGTGCACCGCCTTGGCAGCCCCATCCGCCGCACCGTGATGACGGACGGCCGAGGCCGCCCGTTCGGCGATTTCGAGCACCTGCCCGATCTGCCGCCGAGCCGCGCGGTCAAGCGCGCGGACCTGCAACGACTGCTGCGCGAGCGGACCGAGGCGGCGGGTGTCCGCATCGTCTACGGCCGGCGTCTGGTCGGCGCCACGGAGTCGCCGAACAGCATCACCGCGAGCTTCGCCGACGGCAGCAGCGCGACCGCCGACGTCCTGATCGGCGCGGACGGCATCCGATCGGCCGTCCGGCGCCTCATCGACCCGGGCGCACCCACGGCGCAGTACACCGGGATGCTCGGCCTGGGCGGCGCCGTGGAGGTGCCGTCGGTCGGTGAGCCGGGCGTCATGCATCTGGCGAACGGGCACGACGCCTTCTTCGGCCACTGGATCGGATCCGACGGACGCGTCAACTGGTTCAGCAACATCACCAGCGACGAGCCGATGGCGATGTCCGAGGCGCGCCGGGTGCCCGCGGACCGATGGCTGAACCGGTTGCGCCGGGTGCACGCCGAGGACGTACCGGCGCGCGACGTGCTCAACCGGGCCGGGCCGCAGGACGTGTTCCCGTTCGGCGCCATCGAGATCCTGCCCCCGCTGCGGACGTGGTACCGCGGGCGGATGGTGCTGGTCGGGGACGCCGCGCACGCGCCCTCCCCGGTGTCCGGTCAGGGCGCCTCGTTGGCCTCGGAGAGCGCCGTGCAGCTCGCCCGCTGCCTGCGTGATGTGCCCGGGGTGCAGGCGGCGTTCGCCACCTACGAGATGATGCGCCGGCCCCGGGTGGAGAAGATCGCTGCCGATGCCGCGCGCGCCAATCAGGCCAAGGCACCCGGCCCGGTCGCGTACGCGCTCATGCGGCTGCTGGCCCCGGTCGCGCGGCACACCGTGCTGAAGCCCGAGCGGATGTTCGGCCCGGTGCACCGGCACCGGATCGACTGGAACCGGACGGTCACCCCCGCCTGAGCGGCGTCGTCCGGTCTGCGGTGTACGCCTCGTGAACCTCCCGCAGGGCACCGATGCCGCCGCCGAAGACGGTGACCGCCAGCTCGGTGACGCCGGCCTCGGCGAACTCGCGGAGCCGCCCGGCGATCCGGTCCCCCGGTCCGAGCAGCGACGTACGGTCGACGAAGTCCGCCGGTACGGCGGCGGCCGCCTCGGCGTACCGCTTCGCCAGGTACAGCTCCTGGACGTCACGGGCGGCGTCCGCGTATCCCATGCGGGCGGCGAGGAGGTTGTAGAAGTTGCGGTCTCGACTGCCCATGCCGCCGAGATAGAGGGCGACGTGCGCGCGGACCCGGTCGACGCACCGCCCGACGTCGTCGCCGACGGCGAGCGGCACCGACGCGATCACCTCGAAGCCGTCCATGGGCCGGCCGGCTCGGTCCCGGCCGGCCCGGACGTGCCGCAACTGCTCGGCCGCGAACTCCGGGCTGAGGAATGGGGCGAGCCAGCCGTCGCCGATCTCCCCGGCCAGTTCCAGGTTGCGCGGGCCGACCGCGGCCAGATAGATCGGTAGGTCCGGGCGGGGCGGATGAACGGTGAGTCGCAGGGCTCTGCCGGCGCTGCCGGCCAGCGGCAGCGGGTAGTGCCGGCCCGGGTGGGCGAGCGGGCGCCGGGACAGGGCGAGGCGGAGCACGTCGACGTACTCACGGGTCCGCCCGAGCGGATCGGCGAAGGGCACGCCGTGCCATCCCTCGGAGACCTGCGGTCCGGAGACGCCGAGGCCGAGCCGGAACCGACCGCCGGACAGGCGATCGAGGGTCGCGGCGGTCATCGCGGTGAGGGCGGGGCTGCGTCCCGGCATCTGCATGACGGCGGAGCCGATGTTGACGGACCGGGTGTGCGCGGCGATCCAGGTCAGCATCGTCACCGCGTCCGAGCCGTACACCTCCGCCGCCCACACGGTGTGGAAGCCGAGCCGCTCGGCCTCGACGGCCAACCGCACCCGGCCGGCGGCATCGCCGGCGCCCACCAGATGTCCCAAATTCAGCGACAGTCGCATTCGACCATCGTGGCGTCGGGGCGCATCGGCGGGCATCTCGCGCTGTGCCGTTCCCGCAGCGCAGGGCACCGGCGACACCCGATCAGACAGGCCCTGGCACCTGCGCAGCCTGGGAGGTGCCCCCGGTCGAACTCGGGGCCAGGATGTGTGACGAGAACAGGGGGTGGCGATGACCGGAGGGCGCGGACGTCGCACCGCTGCTGTGGTGAGCTTGGAGGAGTTTGATGTCCATCCACGATTCACGTGTCGAAGCTATGGATCCGGTCGAGTTCGCCCGTCTGGTCAAGCACACTCCGGACGACGAACTGCGCGAGGTCATGCGCGGTGAGCGGCGTGCCGAAATCCTCGATCACCTGATCGGCGGGATGCAGTCCGCGTTTCGGCCCGAGGTCGCCGGCCGGACCCGGGCGGTGGTGCACTGGCGCATCGGCGATCGACCGGACGGCGGCGTCGACACCTACCAGATGGTCATCGCCGACGGCGTCTGCACTCTGTCGTCCCGCGCCGACGGGCAGCCACAGCTGACCTTGAACCTGGCCGCGGCTGATTTCGTCCACCTGGTCACGGGCAACGCGCACGCGGTGATGCTGGTGATGAAGGGCAGGTTGAAGACCCGAGGTGACCTCGGTCTGACCGCCCGGTTCCCCACCTTCTTCGCCGCCCCCCGGCCCTGAGCGGCGCGGCCCGGACCGGGTGGAGGCGTCCGTGTCCATGGCGATTCGGTACGTGAGGAGCGAGAACATGACCGCCACCGATGCGCACGGTGAGGATGGGCGCGATGCCGAGGACTCGGCCGCCGGCTCTCGCCACGAGGACCTCGAAGACCCGTGGCGCGGTATCCCGGCCACGCTCCTCGACGGTCCCGGCTACCACATCGGCGGGCCGGCCGGAGACGGGCGGGATGCCCCGCAGACGCTCGGAAACTCTCCCGCCGAGAACGGCGAAGACCGCTGGCGCGGCATTCCGGCCACGCTCCTCGACGGCCCCTCCTACGACACCGGCCCAGCGGGTGACTCCCGATGAACGGCGGGCTCGCGGCGCGCACCGTCGCGCGGTAGGACCTGGCCAGCACCCGCGGGCGCCACCGGGTCGCGTACGCCGACTGAGGTGCGCGCGCCGCGGCCGGTGCGGGTGTCGCCGCGCTCCCGCCGGGCGACGTGCCTGTGCCCGTCTCCCACGTGCCTTTCAGCTGGCACGGTCGGCCTGGCGGGGAGGCTGTTGGGGCACCCCGGTCGCCGGGTCGCCGGCGTGCCGCGTGCCGTTCGCCGGCGGCGCGTCGGTGGTGGGGGAGCGGCCGTGCGTCGACGGGGCCGCGCCGCACGTGTCGGCCGGTCTGCCGAAACGCTGGGTGACCAGGTGCTCCTGGGCCATCCCGCGCAGCGCGGCGAGCGCCGCGTCGAGCAGCACCGCGCGGGCCACCGCGGCGGCCCGCTCCACTTCCATGTTGTCGCGCGGCAGCAGACTGAGCTCGCGGTCCGCGGACTGTTCCGCGAGTTGTGCGTACGGATGGAAGAACTCGGTGCCGTGGCTGCAGCCGAGCTGGCGCAGAGCTGCGAGGACATGGGCCAGGCGGTTCCGTCCCGGGACGTCGTCGCCCACCTGCCAGCCCAGCTCGTTGATGAGGCGGTCGACCTCGGTGCGCTCGGCCGTCACGTCGTTGACGGCCTTGGACTTGTCGAGGTCCGGGTACACCACCCGGTTGGCGGTCCGGTACAGCCCGGGAAGTGGGAGGTCGTCGTCCTCGATGGCCGTGAGCAGTCCCATCACTGTGGACAGCTCGAGCTGGCCGATGCCGGTCATCGCACGGATGAAGAGCAGGCGCCGTCGGTGCGCCTCGCCGTACTGCGCCTGGTTGCGGCCAGTCAGTCGGCCCGGTGGGACGAGGCCCTCCCGAAGATAGAACTTGATTGTTGCGACGGGCACGCCGGTGTAGCGGCTCAGGTCAGAGATGCGCATCGAGTTCCCCCAGCTGGTCAACACAGCCCTGCGGTGCGATTCTCCCATGTGGAAAGGGTGGAGATTGATGGCGATCCCATGGCACGCTCGTGGCGGAAGCGTTCGGGCCGTCACCGCTTCGCGGCTGTGGCCCGTGTGGGACCGGCGGTCGAGCAGTCAGGCAGTCAGGCAGCGGTACGGTCGGACTCGCGGAGCTTCGTGATCATTACGGGCGCTGCGCTGAGGGGCGTCTCGGCGGCCTGCTGTTCCGCCGCGACCCGGGCCAACGCGAGCTTTCGGCTGTCCATTAGGGCCAGGAGCACGGGCGGATCGATGCTCTGGATCGGCTGCAGATCGAGGTCCACCCGGATGTCGGAGTTCCAGGAGACCGTGAGAGGCCCTTCCGAGGCCACCGCGATCGGTCGGTTCGCCTCGTCGGGACGCCCGCCCGCGTTGGTGTCGACGGCTTGAGCGAGCAGGTACCAGGTGCCCGGCGGCACCGTGTCGAAGTGGAAGTAGCCACCGTCGGGTAGCACCGCGCAGCGCACCGGACGACCCTCGGGGATGCGGTCCGTGAAGAGGCCGACGAAGACCGGCCCGTTCGGCCGGCCCGGCTGCGAGGGGATGCGGCCGTGCACCCGGGCCTCCGAGAGCGGGGCCGGTTCCGGATCGGTCGCGATCTGCGGGGCGAAGCCGGCGCGGCGCCGGTAGGTGGTCGGCGACATGCCGACGCTGCGGGTGAACCGCGAGCTGAAGGTGCCGACGCTGTTGTAGCCCACCCGGAGGCTGATGTCGGCGACGTTGAGTGTGGTGGAGATCAGCAGCTGTTTGGCGCGTTGCAGACGCAGGGCGGACAGGAAGCGGCCCGGGGAGACCCCGGTGGTCCGCTGGAAGATCCTGGTGAAGTGGAACTTGCTGAACATGGCCGCCCTGGCCATGTCGTCGACGGTGAGCTGCTCGCCGAGGTTCTCTCGCATGGTGCTGATCGCACGATTCACGGCCTGCTTGGTCGATTCCTCCATGATGCCTCCCCCTGACCCGTCCGGCGATTTTTCGTACTAGGTGGTAATAATTGTCGTGTAAAGCGTCGCGGTTTCGGTCCCATCGAGCGCTGTAGTGATGCATATGATTGCGCCGGTATGCCCTGCTGCCTCACTCCCGCCGCCCCGAAGGGCTCCGCTTCCGGTCGAGGCTAGCCCAGCCCAGAGCGATTGACAATACTGCTGATCATCGAGGGCAATAGACCGCAATCGTGAAGAGAGGAACGCCTTGAGCAGTGCTTTCGACGCTCATATGGAGCTCGATGGCCATCCATGCGGATAGCGGTGCGACCCACTTTCCACGGGGGCGCCGGCAGTGGTCATTGTGGAAACTGGTTACGCAGACGGTGCCCCTGGGCTGCGGTTTGACGCAAAACGTCGGTAATTGTCGATCATGTTCCCGGCCGTCTCGCTACCTTCAGTGAATCTGGCGGTTTGCCGACTGAAAAAGATTATTGACCGGAGCGCCGAGCGGACGGTAGGATTATTTGCTCACGCTGTTAACTGGATTTATGCAATGAATAGTTAGACTTTCCCGGATTTCCAATAGCTGTTTTGTTTTCAAAGAGAATCACTATCTGAATTTCTTGCGCCGGGACCGTGTGGCCAGCATTCGTCAATTCTTGGTCGGGGGTCGAATGGTTGGATCAGTCGCTCGGCGCGCTGGTTCCGAGTGGGCCCGAGCGGCTAGTCGGGGCGGATTCAGTAACCGACGTCCGGCCCGATGAACAATGGGAGGAGTGACAGTGCAATCCCGTCGGCCGCACCGCATCGTGCCACCCGGAACGGTCCCTACCAGGATGGGGGCGAGGGTTGCCTGACGTACCCCGTTCGAGTATCCCGTCGGTGGGACACCCGGGGGAGACACACCGGAGGGGCGCGTCCTACTGTTCAGGAAGGCGTACGACACCGGCCGCGTCGTCGCCACCTGAAGGCGCGGCCAGCGACATCCAGGAGCCGTCAGGCGGGCCGTACGCCCCCAGGATCAACCGATGGTGCGCCGGCTCCAGCCCGCCGTCGGGGCCGGCGCCACGCGAAGGGCGCGCGCGCCCAGGTAACGGGCGGCGGTGAGGCTCGACCAGGCGGCCAGTTCGACGAGGCCGCGGTCGTCGTACCCCCGGGCGCGTACCCGGTCGACATCGGCGGCGGTGACCCGGTAGGAGGCGAACGCCACCAGCAACGCCAGACGCCCCGCCGGGCGGTCCGACTCCGGCAGGCCCGCGACGCACTCGTCGAGCCAACGGAGTCGCAGGGCGGCCGGGCGCGCGTCCAGGCCGGACGGGGGCGCGCCAAGGCGAGGGAGTTGCGCCGTCAACAGCCGGCGTACCGGTGCCGGGACGCTGCGTTCGCCCGCCGCGTCGACCACCGCCGCGGAACGCGCGAACGCCGCCACCAGGTGCGGCCGGTCGCCGGTCCAGGACAGGTCCGGCGGCACCGTCGCCGGGGGCAGCAGGCCCGGGGACTCACCCGGGACCACGGTCCTGCCAGCCAGGCCGGCCAGGATCCGGGCCGCGCCCCGGCGCAGCACCGCCGCGACCGGGCCGGGCACCGGCGGCAGGGGCGAGTCCGGCAGGAAGACGTTGACCATCCGGTTCAGGTAGTGGAAGACCACCGCGACGCCGACGAGTTCGGGACCGTGCTCGGCCGGGAACGGCGGCGGCCCGCCGTGGGCGGCCCAGCCGGCCAGCTCACGCAGCCGCGGGTCCCGCAGGTCGGCCAACTGCCCGGTCAGCATGGCGGCGGCGTCCGGGCCGCTCAGCAGACCGGCGAGGGTGCCACCGTGCACGTCCACGCAGTACGGGCAACGGTTGGCCTGGGAAACCCCGGCGGCCACCACCTCCCGGGCCTCCCGGCCCGTCCGTCCGGATGCCAACAGCGCCTCGCGCAGCATGGTCCACGCCGCCGCGAGCACGACCGGAGAGGCCGCGTGCAGCGCCACCGGCGGTGCGAGCATCCCGAAGTCCCGTTCGATCTGCTGGTACACGGCCGCCACCGGGCCGTCGGCCCGGCTCGGCGCGACTGGCGTGACGTGCCGGAGTTGCAACGCCGTGGCGGGTCGAGCGACCCTCGCGATGATCTTTCGCACCGATTCTCCCTCGGAAGAACAGGCGCCGGCCGGCGCACGGGCCGGCCGACGCCCGACTGTTCAGCGGGTGAACACCGCCCGGCGGCCGGCGGTCTCGCCGTCCGGCGATGGTGCCCCGTAGGTGACGGAGACCCCCCGCTCCTGCGCGGCCCGAATGATGCCCGGCATGGCGCGTTCGGCCAGGGCGGCGATCGTGAACGCCGGGTTCACCGTGAGCGCACCGGGGACCGCCGATCCGTCGGTGACGAAGATCCCGGGATGTCCGCGAAGCTCGTGCCGGTCGTCCAGCGCCGAGGTGGCCGGGTCGTCGCCGATCCGGCAGGACGCCAACGGGTGCACCGTGTACGCGCCGACCAGGTCGTTCGTCCACGGCTCGACCCGGGCCAGCCCGTCGCGTTCCAGGATGTCCTTGATGTCGGCGTCGGCCAGTGACCAGCCCCGCCGGGTGTTCGCGGTGGGCTTGTAGCTGAGCGGACCGTGCCCCAGCATCTGCTGGGAAAAGCGGTGCGCGTTGCCGGTCTCCGGTGGCGGCCCGAAGACACCCTCGTTGTCGTCCTCGGACATGATGAAGATCGTCAGCCAGGACTGCCAGCGGCGCAGCATCTCCTTCTTGTCCACCCCGAACCAGGTCGGGCCGCTGGCGCCGGGCGCCTGCGCCAGGATGGTGCCCAGCCCCGGCGGGAAGTAGAGCTGCTCCAGTGAGTAGCGCTCGAACTCGGGCAGGTTGCCGTCGAGCCGGTCCCAGCTGGCCACCGTCGGGCCGCGCCCGATCTGGTACGCCTCGTAGGCCCGCCCGTCCGGTCGGGACAGCCCGAGCACGTCTCGGATGCGGTCCTCGTCGAAGACGGCGGTGTTCAGCCGCTCCCCGTTGCCGGAGAAGTAGCGGCCCACCGCGTGCGGCATGGTGCCCAGCCCGGGCTCCGACCGTTGCAGGATCACCGGTGTGGCACCGGCACCCGCCGCGACGATGACGAGCTTCGCGTCGATCGCACCTGCGTCGTGCAGGATCCGGTAGTCCTCGCCGTCCACGATCCGGTAGTGCACCCGGTAGCCGCCGTCGTCGTTACGGGAGATCTGCTGCACCTCGTGCAGCGGCCGGATCTCCGCGCCGTGGGCGAGCGCCGCCGGCAGGTAGTTCAGCAGCAGCGAGCGCTTGGCGTCGAACCGGCAGCCGGACATCATCCAGTTGCAGTTGGTGCACATGTTCACGTCGACGGCGGACGGCGCCGGGTTGGCGGTGCGCCCGGCGTGCCGACAGGCCGCGCCGAACAGGCCACCGGCGTACGGGATCTTGTCCCAGGTCTGCCGGGTGATCGGCAGTGCCTCGGCGACCCGGTCGTACCAGGGTTCGAGGGCGTCCCGGCTGATCGAGCTGGGCCACATCCGGCGGCCGATGCTGCCTTGTCGCTCGAAGACGAAGCGCGGCGCGCGCGGCATGGTGGCGAAGTAGACCACGCTTCCGCCGCCGACACAGTTGCCGCCGAGCACGCTCATGCCGTCGCCGACCACGAAGTCGAAGACCCGGGTGTACGACGAGCCGAGCAGGAAGTCGTGGTCGAACTCCTCGCCGCGCAGCCACGGGCCGCGCTCCAGGACGGTCACGCGGGCACCGCCCGCGGCGAGGTGGTACGCGGGGATGGCCCCGCCGAAGCCGCTGCCGATGATGAGAACGTCGGTCGATTCGATGCTGGTCATGCGGGGCTGCCCGTCGCCGTCGTGTCGGGGTGGAGGTCGGCCAGTTGCCGGCCGTAGGAGAAGGACTCGAACCGCCAGATGCCGTCGGCCTGCGGCTGTTCGTAGCCGATGGTGAGCAGCCCCGGGTGGCCGGCGGCCAGCGCGGCGGGAGTGCTGAGGTGGGCGGCGCTGTCGAAGGCCATGTTGCTGAACAGCGCCAGGCCCACCCACATCTGCTTTTCCGGGTGATCCGGCTGGGTGAGGTCGGCGACCAGGGCGGTGCGGTGGTCGAACGGCAGCGCCACGAACGGCGGCACCGTCGGGTCCAGCGTCAGGTCGCGGCCGGCCGCGTACTCCCGTGCGTGGTCGTTGAGGGAGAACACCAGGGAGTCCAGCCCTTCGGCCAGACCGCCGGCCGGGTTCTCGAGGAGCTCGACCGCACCGGCCGCCACCGCACCACCGCCGGCTGACACCCCGGCCACGCTGCGGTCCCCGGGAAACCGCTTCTCGCCGGGAATGATGGTGTCCGCGAACGCCTCAAGCACGAGGGTCCGATCAGGGTTGCGCTCGGATTCGTCGGGCTGCACCGCATCGTCTCCTGTCCGTGGTCGGCGCGCCGGTACGGGAAGTCCGCCTGCCGGACGCGCGACCGGAGGAGGTGCCCGCCGGGCCGGTCGGTGCCGTGGCCGTCGTGCCGGACCCGCGGCGGTGACCCACCGGCCACCGCTCACGGATCGCTTTCCCACATCCTGACGGCAGCACGACAGGGACCGCATCTTCGTCGTTGCGCTCGCACGGAACACCCCGAATCCGGAAAAAACCCCCGCGGTTCCGTGCGGGCTTCTCCGGTCGTGCGCTGGACCGTTCGTCGCCACTCCAACCGACCGCCGCCCGCTGATACTGACCGGGAACACGACGACGGACGGAGGACGGACATGGTCGCCGGGCGGGTAGCGTCCTCAATGGTGCGTCGGCAGGTCAGGTACGTTTCCCCGGTTTCCCCCGGGTCGGCCGACGGGCTGGTCGCCGAGGTGTACGCGCAGGTGGCCGACGAGATGCGACTCGTGGTGCCGCCCGCGTTGATGCACTCTCCGGCACCGGACGTGCTGGCCGCGTACTGGGCGCTGACACGGGAACCCCTGGTCACGGTGGGGCCGGTGGACCGGGCCACCAAGGAGGCGGTCGCCGCGGCGGTGTCGGTGGCGAACACCTGCCCGTACTGCGCGGACATGCACACCGTCGGCATGTACGACCTGTCCGGCGAGCACGCCGCCGAGGCGGTCGCCGGCGACCGGATGCAGGACATCACCGAGCCGGAGCTGCGCGCCGCGGCGGCGTGGGCGCGTACCGCGCACCAGTGCGACGACGCCGCGCCGCCGCCTGCCGGGCTGTCCCCGGCAGACCGCGCGGAACTGATCGGGGTGGTCGTCGCCTTTCATTACCTGACCCGCATGGTGAACGTGTTCCTGGCGAACTTCCTGCTGCCGCCGGGCCTGGCTCCGTGGTCCCGTCGCCGACTCAAGCAGGGGATCAGCCGGGTCCTGCGTCCCACCCTGCGGGAGCCGCGCGAGCCGGGCCGGGCCTCGGGCCTGCTGCCCGCCGCGCCGCTGCGCGCGGCCACCGCCTGGGCGGCGCCCCGGCCGGCGGTGGCCGCCGCGGTGGGCCGGGCCGACCAGGTCTTCCGCGCCGCCGGTGACCGCGCGCTCTCCCCGGAGGTACGCGACCTGGTCACCGCGCATCTCTCGGGGTGGCGGGGGAGGGACACCGGAATCAGCACCGACTGGTGCGAGCGCCTGATCGCCGACCTGGCACCGGCGGACCGGGCCGCCGCGCGATTGGCGCTGCTCACCGCGGTCGCCTCGTACCAGGTCGACGAGGAGGTGGTCCAGGAGTTCCGCCGCCACCACCCGGAGGACCGTTCGCTGGTCGACGCCGCGGCCTGGGCCGCCTGGTCGGCGGCTTCGCTGGTCGGCGCCCGGCAGGTGGCCGATCCGGTGACCGGACCACCGCCCCACCGCCACGGCTGACCACCGCCACGGCTGACCACCGCCCCAGCGTCACGGCTGACCACCGCGCCGCATCCGGACGTGCCACCCGGCCGCCGGGTGGCGCATCCGCGGGTGCAGAGCAAAGGCGGCGGACAGGGAAGCGGCGGCGGGCGAGGCGGGTCCGGCGCCAACTGAGCATTGTGGAAGTAAAACGATGCGCCGCGACCCGGAAGGGTGGGAGGGGATGCCGTCCGCAGGGCTCGGGCGGCGACCGCTACGGCGACTGGAGGTCAGGATGAGTGTTGATGCGGCGCGAACCGGGAGGGTCGGCCCGACCAACTGGTGGAACGGTGCCCACCACCGTACCGCGCTGAACCTGTTCATGGTCGTGGTGCTGGCGCACTGGGCCGAGCACCTCACGCAGGCGTTCCAGATCTGGGCGCTGGGCTGGCCCGTGCCGCAGGCGCGCGGAGTGCTCGGTCTGTACTTCCCCTGGCTGGTCACCTCCGAATGGCTGCACTACGCGTACGCGCTGGTGATGCTGGTCGGCCTGTGGCTGCTGCGCGGTGGTTTCGTGGGCCGGTCGCGCACCTGGTGGATGATCGCCTTCGGGATCCAGTTCTGGCACCACATCGAGCACCTGATGCTCTTCGTGCAGGCTCAGACCGGCACGTTCTTCTTCGGCCGTTCCGTTCCCACCAGCATGTTGCAGCTGGTCCTGCCCCGGGTCGAGCTCCACCTGTTCTACAACACCGTGGTGTTCCTGCCGATGGTGATCGCGATCATCCTGCACCTACGGCCCAACCGGGCCGAGTCCGCGCTGATGACCTGCAACTGCGCCCCACGGCTGACCGTGGCGCCCAGCATGCCGTGACGGCCCCGGAGGCAGCGCGTTCGAAGCCCGGGTCCCGCTGGTTCGGGTACCTGCTCGCCGTTGTGGTCTGCGCGGTGGTGGCGCTGGCCGCACTCACCGACAAGCCGACCGCCCGGGTCGCCGCGGTGACGCCGGCGGACGGCGCGACAGTGGCCGGTCCGCCGGCCGAGGTGGTGGTCACCTTCGAGGGCACGGTGCGAGCGAGGGAGTTCCATCTGGCCGTCGAGCCGGCCGGTCAGAGCCGTTCGATAGCGGCCGGCCCGGTGAAGCTGGAGGAGCAGCGGTTGGTGCTGCCCGTCAGTGTTCAGACCGCCGGGGCGTACCTGGCCGCGTACCACGTGCTGTTGACCGACGGACGGCAACTGAGCGGCACGACCCGGTTCACCGTGGCCGCTGCCGGGCCGCCCGTGTCGGTGGCCGCCGACGCCCCCGCGGTCGGGCCCGGTGGGCACCAACACGGTGCCGACGACCCGCTCAGCGTTGGCCTCCTCGTGCTGGACCTGCTGCTGGTCGTGGTCGTGGCCGTCGTGCTGCTGCGCCGGCCCCGCATCCGGGCGGGGCGACGCTGACGGTGACCCGGGAGCGCATGAACGAAGGCGCGCGAGACGCGGCCGGCGTACGACGATGGGTACGCCGGCCGCGGCACGTCGCCGGGCCGTGAGGAGGACGACGATGCCGACGACAGTGGGTTCGATACGGCGGCTGGTCCTGACGCCGTCACTGGCGGAGACGACCTTCGCCCGTCGCGGCTTCCCCGTGACGCCCGGCCCGGTAACCCGCCGCCTCGAGGCGATTCCGCAGGCGGTGATCTGCGGGTTCGAGTGGGGCATCGACATGCGCGACCAGTGGGAGCTGGAACGTCGTCTGGAACTGGTCGAACCGGAGATGCGCGGCTTCGCGTACGAGGGTGCGGCGATGGCGCTCACCGTCATCGACGCGATGCCGGGGCCACGCCGTCACCGAGCCCGGGAGCTGCTCGCTGGTCCGGGCCGCCCGCACACCTTCCTGACCTACATCGGCATCGGCTTCGCCATGGCCCGCCTGCCGCGCCCACTGTGGAAGGGCGTGCTGCCGGATCTGACCGGCACCCCCTACTACCCGACGATGAGTTGGCTGGCCGTCGACGGCTACGGCTTCGACCGGGCGTACTTCGAGACCGAGCGGTGGGTGACCCGGCAGGAGCTGCTGCCCGCGTACCCCTGGCAGGGGCGGGCGGACTACTTCCCGCGCGCCGTCGACCAGGGCATCGGCCGGGCGCTCTGGTTCATCCACGGGGCCGGCGCGGCGGACGTCGCCGCGGCGGTGCGGCGGTTCGCGCCCGCCCGGCAGGCGGACCTGTGGAGCGGTGTCGGCCTGGCGGCCACGTTCGCAGGCGGCGCCGACCTCGGCAGCCTGCGCTCGCTGGTGGACGCCGCCGGAGAGGACCACGCGCACCTGGCGCAGGGCGCGGTCTTCGCGGCGAAGGCCCGGCACTTCTCCGGTTTCCAGCCGGCGCACACCGAGGTCGCGCTGACGGCACTGGCCGGCATGTCGGTCGAGGCTGCCGCCGCCCTGGCCGACGACGTCGCGGTCGACAGCCTCGCCGACGACACCGAACCGGACTACGAAGTGTGGCGCCGCCGCATCCGCGCTCACTTCCCGGTGCCCGCGACGCGTGTGTCGTAGCGATTCCCGCTACCCGTTTTGGCGCCCATTTTCCGGGCGCTGCCCCTGCCTGCCCGAGGTCGGTGCAAAGCGCCGCAACAATGAAGAAGAATGTCATCGCCCGGGCTGCGAATATTGGCGACATATCTATTGCCCTGGGGGTGCTGATGAGAGCTTGGCGAAGGCTGCGACGGCGTGTCCTGACCCCGGACATCTCCCAGACGACGTGTGACGTCCGGGGCTTCCACGTCAAGGACGAAGCGACGCGCGAGCGCTTGGAGACCGTCGGCGGGTCCTTCCTCGCCGGCTTCGGTGAGGCCGCGGAGGCCCGCGTCGTGGCCGACGTCGTGGCCCCGCTGGAGCGGTTGGCACCCACCTGGCGCGGCTTCGCCTACGAAGGCGCGGCCATGGGCCTGAGCATCCGCGACGCGCTGCCCGGGCGGGGCGGGCGGGTGGCCGAGTTCCTCGCTGGGCCCGGTGACCCGCACGTCTACATGGCGTACGTCGGGGTGGGCTGGGCGATGGCCCGACTGCCCCGGTTCCTCTGGTCCCGGCTGCACGCGCCGGACCCACTGCTGCGCTGGCTGGTGCTGGACGGCTACGGCTTCCACCAGGCGTACTTCCGCACCGGACGCTACGTCGAGCAGCGCTACCGCGAGGAGACCTTCCCCTGGCCCGGCGACGACCCGGGCAGGTACGCGGTGCGTGCGATCGACCAGGGCGTCGGCCGGGCCTCCTGGTTCGTGGTCGGGGCCGATCCGGACCGGCTGGCCCGCCTGTTCGCCGGGTTTCCGGAGCGGCGTCGGGCGGACCTGTGGGCCGGTGCCGGGCTGGCCGCCACCTATGCCGGCGGCGCTGACGAGGCGGGGCTGGAGCGGCTGCGTGAGCTGTCCGGGTCGTACCGGGGCGACCTGGCCCAGGGGTCGGCCTTCGCGGCCGGGGCCCGGGTGCGCGCCGGCTTGACGGTGCCGCACAACGAGGTGGCCACCCGGGTGCTGTGCGGGTTGTCGACGCGGGACGCTTCGGCGGTCACCGACGACACCCGGATCGGGGTGGCCCCGGCGAACGGCTTCCCCGCGTACGAAGTGTGGCGGCAACGGATCAGGAACGCGCTCGTGCCGATTCGGAAAAATTGATTTGCTTCATTCACCGAAGACCGTGCGCGAATTGTTCCGTGCTGCGCCGGGCGTTTGAGGAAGGGCGTAGTCAGTATGACAAGAATCGCTGTGGTGGGCATGGCGTGCCGCTATCCCGACGCCACGTCTCCGCGGGAGTTGTGGGAGAACGCACTGGCTGGCCGGCGGGCCTTCCGGCGGCTGCCCGACGTGCGGTTGAAGCTGGACGACTACTGGGACGCCGATCCGAAGACCCCGGACCGGTTCTACTCGCGCAACGCGGCCGTCATCGAGGGGTACGAGTTCGACCGGGTGGCCTACAAGATCGCCGGCAGCACCTTCCGCTCCACGGACCTCACCCACTGGCTGGCGCTGGACGTCGCCGCCGCCGCGCTGGCCGACGCCGGCTTCCCGATGGCCGAAGGGCTGCCCCGGGAGCGGACCGGCGTGGTCATCGGCAACAGCCTCACCGGTGAGTTCTCCCGCGCGAATCAGCTCCGCCTCCGCTGGCCGTACGTGCGGCGGATGGTCGGCGCGGCGCTCAAGGAGCAGGACTGGGACGACGATCAGCTCGCCACCTTCCTGGACGGCTTCGAGGCCACCTTCAAGAGTCCGTTCCCGGAGGTCGACGAGGACACCCTGGCCGGCGCCCTGTCGAACACCATCGCCGGGCGGATCTGCAACCACTTCGACTTCAACGGTGGTGGCTACACCGTCGACGGTGCCTGCTCCTCGTCGCTGCTGTCGGTGGCCACCGCCTGCAAGACGCTGATCGACGGCGACGTGGACGTCGCGGTCGCCGGCGGCGTCGACCTTTCCATCGACCCGTTCGAGATCATCGGCTTCGCCAAGACCGGTGCGCTGGCCACCGGCGAGATGCGGGTCTACGACCGCTCCTCCAACGGCTTCTGGCCGGGCGAGGGCTGCGGCATGGTGGTGCTGATGCGGGAGGACGAGGCCCGCGCCGGAGGGCACCGCATCTACGCCTCGATCGCAGGCTGGGGCATCTCCTCCGACGGCAAGGGCGGCATCACCCGGCCCGAGATCAACGGCTACCAGCTGGCGCTGCGCCGCGCGTACGAGCGCACGGGCTTCGGCATCGAGACCGTCGGGCTGTTCGAGGGCCACGGCACCGGTACCAAGGTCGGCGACGCGACCGAGTTGGAGGCGCTGTCGCTCGCCCGCGCCGCGGCGGACCCGTCGGCCCCGCCGGCCGTGATCGGCTCGGTGAAGGGAATGATCGGTCATACCAAGGCGGCCGCCGGAGTGGCCGGCCTGATCAAGGCGGCGATGGCGGTGCACCAGGAGGTGCTGCCGCCCGCCATCGGCTGCGTGGACCCGCACCCGCTGATCAGCGAGGGCACTCCCGCGCTGCGGGCGCTGCGCCGGGCGGAGGCCTGGCCCGCGGACACACCGGTTCGCGCCGGGATCACCGCGATGGGGTTCGGCGGCATCAACACCCACATCGTCCTGGACAACTCCCGTTCACGCCGCCGGTCGACACTGGACACCCGGACGCGCGCGCTGGCCACCGGCCTCCAGGACGCCGAACTGCTGGTGGTCGACGCTCCCACTCCGAATGACCTGGTGCAGCGGCTGGACCAGCTGATCGAGTTCGTGCCGTCCCTGGCGTACGCCCAGCTCGCCGACCTGGCCGCGACCCTGCACGGTGAGCTGCGCGAGCAGCCCTTCCGGGCGGCCGTGGTCGTCTCCTCGCCCGAGGACGCCGAGCGGCGGCTGCGCAAGGTACGCGACTCGGTGGAGGCCGGGGAGACCCGGATGTTCTCCGCCGACGGCCGCTGCCTGCTCGGTCACGTCAGCGGGCCGGGACGGATCGGTTTCCTCTTTCCCGGCCAGGGCTCCGGACGGGGAGTCAGCGGCGGCGCGCTGCGTCGCCGGTTCGCCGAGGCGGAGGAGGTGTACCAGCGGGCGAACCTGCCCACCGGCGGCGACGTGGTGGCCACCGAGGTGGCCCAGCCGCGCATCGTCACCGGCTCCGCCGCGGGCCTGCGGGCGTTGACCACGCTCGGCATCGAGGCCGCCGTGGCGGTCGGTCACAGCCTGGGCGAGATCTCCGCGCTGCACTGGGCCGGCGCGATCGACGAGGCGGGCCTGCTGCGTATCGCCGCCGTGCGGGGCCAGACCATGGCCCGGCACAGCGCGTCCGGCACCATGGCCAGCCTCGGTGCCGCGCCGGAGGCCGTCGACCCGCTGATCGCCGACCTGCCGGTGGTGATCGCCGGCTACAACAGCCCCGACCACACCGTGATCGCCGGTGCGGAGGACGCGGTCAAGGCCGCGTGCCGGAGGGCGTCGGACGCGGGGCTGAACGCCTCCGTCCTGTCCGTCTCGCACGCGTTCCACTCACCGCTGGTGGCCCCGGCCGCCTCGGCGTTCGGTGCGGCGCTGGCCGACGAGCCGTTCCGGCCGCTGGACCGGCGGCTGGTCTCCACGGTCACCGGCGACGTGCTGCCGGCCGACACCGACGTGCCCGCCCTGCTGAGCCGCCAGATCACCGACCCGGTGCTGTTCACCCTGGCGGTCACCCTCGCCGCGAAGGACGTCGACCTGTTCGTCGAGGTCGGTCCGGGTCGGGTGCTGACCGGGCTGGCGTCCCGGACCACCGACGTACCAGCGGTCGCCCTGGACACCGACGAGGAGTCGATCGCCAGTCTGCTCAAGGTGGTCGGCGCGGCGTACGTGGTTGGTGCGGCACCGGTGGACAGCGGGCTGTTCCACGGCCGGCTGATCCGGCCGCTCCAGATCGGCCAGCGGTTCTCCTTCCTGGCCAGCCCGTGTGAGCAGGCACCGCCGCTACGGCTGCCGGAGGCCACCGCCGCGGCGGCGCTCACGCCGGCCGCCCGGCCCACCGAGCCGACGGTCACGGACCTGCTCGGCGAGTCCGCCGAGGAACAGCTGCGCCAGTTGGCCGCCGAGCGGGCGGAACTGCCGCTGGAAACGGTGCAGCCGGACAGCCACCTCCTGGACGACCTGCACCTCAGCTCGATCACCGTCGGCCAGGTGGTCAACGACCTCGCCCAGCGGATGGGTGTGCCGACCGCGGCGCTGCCCACCAACTTCGCCACGGCCACCGTCCGCGAGCTGGCCGAGGCGTTGGATGAGCTGGCCGGCACAGCGGGGCAGGCCGATTCGGTGACCGAGCCGTCGGTGGCCGGAGCCGCCGCCTGGGCCCGGCCCTGGCGGCTGGACCTGGACGAGCTGCCCGCGCCCGCGCGGGTGGCTCCCGAGGAGACCGGCCGGTGGCAGGTGCACGCCGCACCCGGACACCCCTGGGCCGACCGGTTGGCCACCGCCCTGCAGCGGGCGAACCTCGGCGACGGGGTGCTGGTCTGCCTGCCCGACCCCTGCCCGGAGGAGGCGCTCGACCTGGCGCTGACCGGGGCCCGAGAGGTGATTGGCGGTGCCCCTGGCACGCGGTACGTGCTGGTCCAGCACGGTCGCGGCGCGGCCGGCCTGGCCAAGACCCTCCGACTGGAGGCGCCCCGCGCCCGGGTCACCATCGTTCACCTTCCCGACGACGCGGCCGTGGTGGACCGAGTGGTGACCGAGGTGGCGGGCACCGCCGACTACCGCGAGGTGCACTACGACACCTCCGGCGTACGCCGGGTGCCGACGCTGCGCGCCATGCCGGTGCGTGCCGCCCGGCCCCGTCCCGCGCTCGGCGCGGACGACGTGCTGCTGGTCACCGGCGGCGGCAAGGGCATCACCGCCGAGTGCGCGCTCGCCATGGCCACCGACAGTGGGGCGAGCCTGGCCCTGCTCGGCCGTTCCGATCCGGCGTCCGACACCGAGCTGGCGGCCAACCTGGCCCGGATCGCCGAGGCCGGGGTGACGGTCCGCTACGCCCGCGCCGACATCACCGACACCGACCAGGTACGTCGTGCCGTCGCCGAACTCACCGCGCAGCTCGGCGCGGTCACCGCGGTCCTGCACGGTGCCGGCCGTAACGAGCCCGCCTCACTGGCCAGGCTGGACCTGGCAGACTTCCGGGCCACGCTCGCGCCGAAGATCGACGGCCTGAAGGCCACCCTGGAAGCGGTCGACCCGGACCGGCTCAAGCTGCTGGTGACCCTGGGCAGCATCATCGGCCGCGCCGGACTGCGCGGCGAGGCGCACTACGCCACCGCCAACGACTGGCTGGCCGAGACCACCGAGGAGTTCGGCCGACGGCACCCGGGATGCCGGGCTGTCTGCCTCGAGTGGTCGGTCTGGTCGGGTGTCGGCATGGGCGAACGGCTCTCCGTGATCGAGTCCCTCACCCGCGACGGGGTCACCCCGGTCACGCCGGACCAGGGCATCGCGATCCTGCGCCGGCTGCTGGCCGACCCGGACGCGCCCGGCACGGTGGTGATCAGCGGCCGCACCGAGGGCATCGACACGGTCCGCTACGACCTGCCGGAGCTGCCGCTGCTGCGGTTCGTGGAACGGCCGTTGATCCGGTACCACGGCGTGGAGCTGGTCACCGAGGTCGACCTCAACGTCGGCACCGACCTCTACCTGGCCGACCACCTCCTCGACGGCAACCTGCTCTTCCCGGCGGTGTTCGGCATGGAGGCGATGGCCCAGGTGGCCGGTGCGGTCACCGGCGACGGACGGGTGCCGGTCATCGAGCGGGCCGAGTTCCTCCGGCCGATCATCGTCCCGCCGTACGGCCGCAGCCGGATCCGGGTGGCCGCGACGGTGACCGACGACGACACCGTCCAGGTCGCCATCCGCAGCGAGGAGACGGGCTTCGCCGCCGATCACTTCACCGCGACGATGCGTTTCACCGACACTGTGGCCCCCGACGGGCCGCCCGACCAGGTCTGCGACGAGATCGCCCCGGTGTCGATGTCACCGGCCGACGATCTGTACGGCGACGTGCTGTTCCAGGGTGACCGGTTCCAGCGGCTGCGCCGCTACCGGCGGGCTGCCGCCCGCCACGTCGACGTCGAGGTGGAGGCAGTCGACAACGTCGACTGGTTCGCCCGGTTCGTGCCAGACCGCCTGCTGCTCGGTGACCCCGGTGTGCGGGACGCGCTGATGCACGGCAACCAGGTCTGCGTGCCGGACGCCACGCTGCTGCCGACCGGGGTGGAGCGGATCCACCCGGCGGGGGAGAAGCTGACCGGCCGGGGTGAGCTGCGCTACTGCGCCACCGAGCGTAGCCGCGACGGCGACACCTACGTCTACGACGTCGTCCTGCGGACCACCGCCGGCGAGGTCGTGGAGCGCTGGGAGGGACTGCGGCTGCGTGCCGTGCGCAAGCAGGACGGTCGCGGCCCCTGGGTGGCGCCGCTACTCGGGCCGTACCTGGAGCGGGCGCTGGGCGACGTCCTCGGCGCGCAGGTGGCCGTGGCGGTCGAGCCGGACGGCCCGACCGAGCCGGTCGACCAGCCGGGCGGCCACCTGGCCGTGCGGCGGGCCCGGTCGCGGATCGCGGCGCGGCGTTCAACCGGCGAGCCGGTCGAGGTGACCTACCGCCCGGACGGCCGCCCGGAGATCGCGGGCGGGCGGACGCTGTCCGTGGCGCACGGCGCGCGGCTGACCCTGGCGGTGACCGCGACCGGGGCCCTCGGTTGCGACGTCGAAACGGTGCTCCACCGCGACGACACGGTGTGGGACGGCCTGCTCGGCGAGCACGCCGGCCTGGCCCGGCTCGTCGCCGCGGACACCGGTGAGAACGCCGACACGGCCGCGACGCGGGTCTGGACGGCGCTGGAGTGTGTGCAGAAGTCCGGCGGCCAGCCCGGCGGACCGCTGACCCTGCTGCCCTCGCCGCGTCCCGGCTGGACGGTGTTCGGGGCCGGCGAGCTGCGGGTGGCGGCCTTCGTCACCGCGGTGCGCGGCGTCGACGAGCCGGTGGTGTTCGCGATCCTCACCGAGGGGAGGTGACGACGGTGGAGCGCTGGTTCGAGTACCGGCACACGGTCGGGTTCGAAGAGACCAACCTCGTCGGCAACGTCTACTACGTCAACTACCTGCGGTGGCAGGGGCGGTGCCGGGAGATGTTCCTCAAGGAGAAGGCACCGGCGGTCCTGGACGACCTCCGGGTGGATCTCAAGCTGTTCACACTGCGGGTCGATTGCGAGTTCTTCGCCGAGATCACCGCCTTCGACGAGCTGGCCGTCCGGATGCATCTGCGTGAGCTGGCGCAGACCCAGGTCGAGTTCGGCTTCGACTACGTCCGGCTGGACGCCGGCGGCGGCGAACTCCTCGTCGCCCGCGGCTCGCAGCGCGTGGCGTGCATGCGCGGCCCCAACACCCGCACCGTCCCCACCCGGGTGCCCGAGGCGTTGGAGGCCGCGCTCAAGCCGTACGCCGTGGGCGTACGGGCCTGACCGGCGACCCCAGGAGTCACTGTGACTGCTCATCCCCAACCCACCGGCCTGGTGACCGACTCGAAGACACTCCGTTGGGCACTCGCCGCCTTCGCCACCGGCGTCACGGTGGTCACCGTAGGCGGCCCGACCCCGCACGGCATGACGGCCAACTCATTCACCGCGGTCTCCCTGGACCCGCCGCTGGCCCTGGTCTGTGTCGGCCGGGACGCGATGATGCACGGCGCACTGACCGAGGCCGGGCAGTTCGGGGTCTCGGTGCTCGCCGCGGCGCAGGAGCCGGTGGCCCGCTACTTCGCCGACCGGCGCCGGCCGCTGGGCCGGGAGCAGTTCGAGTTCGCCGAGTGGCAGCCCGGCACCCGGACCGGCTCGCCGCTGCTGGTCGGCGCGATCGCGCACTTCGAGTGCGAGTTGTGGCAGGCGTACGACGGCGGGGACCACAGCATCTTCATCGGCCGGCTGGTGGCGCTGGACCGCAACGCCGACGATGCGCTGGTCTTCGTCGACGGTCAGTTCCGCCAGTTGGAGCATGCGCGTAGTGGGGCCACGACGTGAGCGTCGCGACGCGGGCCCGCCGGACGCCGCCAGGTCCGCCGCGCCTCGCGGCGCTACGCATGCTGATGGTGATGAATCGCGACCGGCTGGGAATGATGACCTCGGCCGCGCAACGGTACGGCGACGCGGCGCGCCTGCCCGTCGGCCCGAAGAGCCTGTACTTCTTCAACCACCCGGACCACGCCAAGCACGTGCTGGCCGACAACGCCGCCAACTACCACAAGGGCATCGGGTTGGTGCACGCCCGGCGGGCGCTCGGCGACGGGTTGCTCACCAGCGAGGGTGAGCTGTGGCGCAAGCAGCGCACGGTGATTCAGCCGGCGTTCCAGAGCCGGCGGATCGCCGCCCAGGCCGGTCAGGTGGCGGAGGAGGCCGCGGCCCTGGTCGAGCGGCTCCGCCGCCGAGCCGGCGACGTCGTCGACATGTCGGACGAGATGACCTCGCTGACGTTGGGGGTGCTGGGCCGTACTCTGCTCGACACCGACCTGGGCCGGTTCCCGACCATCGGCGGTGACTTCGCCGCCGTGCAGGACCAGGCGATGTTCGAACTGGCGACGTTGAGCGCGGTGCCGCCGGTGCTCCCGCTGCCCCGGCAGCTGCGGTTCCGGCAGTCCCGGCGGCGGCTGGAGGGAATCGTCGATCAGTTGGTGGCTGAGCGCGGCAGTGCCGACGACGACCGGGCGGACGTGCTGTCCCGGCTGATCGCCTCCGCCGGCCGGGAGCGGGATCCGCGCATCGGGCGCGCCCGGCTCCGCGACGAACTGGTCACCCTGCTGCTCGCCGGCCACGAGACGACCGCCAGCACGCTGAGCTGGACCCTGTACCTGCTCGACCGGCACCCCGAGGTACGCGAACGGCTGCGCGCCGAGGTGGTCTCGGTGCTCGGCGACCGGCTGCCCACCATGGACGACCTGGGCCGGCTGCGCTACACCTCGATGGTGCTGGAGGAGGTGATGCGCCTCTACCCGCCGGTGTGGCTGCTGCCGCGCAAGGCCCTGGCCGAGGACGAGGTGGGCGGCTACCACGTCCCCGCCGGCGCGGACGTGCTCATCTGCACGTACACCCTGCACCGGAACCCGCGGTTCTGGGACGACCCGGAGCGGTTCGACCCGGAGCGGTTCGACCCGGCCCGTTCCGTCGACCGACCCCGGTACGCGTACATTCCGTTCGGCGCGGGGCCCCGTTTCTGCGTGGGCAATCACCTGGGTCTGATGGAGGCCACCTTCGCCACCGCGTTGCTGGTGCGGGATCTGCGCCTGACCCGTCCGGCGGGTCGCCCGGTGGTGCCTGAGCCGATGCTGTCGCTGCGGGTGCGCGGCGGCCTGCACATGCGCGTCGGCCTGCCCGACTGATAGTGCTCCGCCACCGTCCCCGCCCGGTCCGCCGGGCGGGGACGGTGCCGTCCACGACTGTTTCCGGGCACTTTCCTGCCGAGTCGGAATCGTTGTGAGCAGTGGCACTCGCCGCTTTCGAAAAACATTTCTTCATCCGTGCGCGCTTCGCCGTAAACAGCTTCGAGAGCAATTCCTGAGAAGACACCGCGCCGCGCCGGACGAAAGCATGGCGATGGTTCGTACCGAGACGCCGCGTCCGACCGCACCGCCCGCTGCCGGCCGACCCGTATGTCCCGGCGCCGTCTACCCGAGGGGGACACTTGCCACCGCAATCCGTAGGCATCCTGCGCCGACTCATTCCACCCGTGTTCGTCCTGGTGCTGGTCGCCGGCCTGTTCTCGGTGGCCCGGCTGCCCTCGGCCTCTGCCGAGGAGCGCAGCGCGCTGGCCTCCCGATACGCGTTCACCGAACGACCGATCGCGCTGCCGCCCGGCCTGCCGGAGCGCACCGTGCGTCAGGTCAACCCCCGGTACGAGCACATCCGGTCCTGGATCTCGTCGGTCGGTGCCGCAGTGGCGCTCAACGACCTGGACGGCCAGGGTGGCGCGAACGACCTGTGCCTCGTCGACAGCCGCAGCGACGCGGCGATTGTCACCCCGGCCCCGGACAGCGGTGCCACGTACGCGCCGTTCGTGCTGGATCCGGCCCCGCTGCCGATGGGTCCGGCGATCGCCCCGATGGGCTGCACCCCCGGCGACTTCAACCTCGACGGCCGGATGGACCTGCTCGTCTACTACTGGGGCCGTACGCCGGTGCTGTTCCTGCAGCGCCCCGGGGTGACCTCGCTGAGCCTCGCGGCGTACCACCCGGTCGAGCTGATCCCACAGCAGACCACCGGCTCCCTCTACCGGGGCCCGCTGTGGAACACCAACGCCGTCGCGGTGGCCGACTTCGACGGTGACGGCCGCCCGGACATCGGGATCTTCAACTACTTCCCGGACAGCCAGGTCCTCGACCCGCAGGGCCTGCCGCACGTGCAGATGAACCACTCGATGTCGCACGCGCACAACGCCGGTGGCGCGTACCTCCTGCGGTGGACCGGCGCTACCACCGGTGACTCACCCTCGGTGAGCTACGAGAGGCAGGTGGGCGGCGATCCGGAGTTCTTCACCGGCTGGACGCTCGGCGCCAGCTCCGCGGACCTGGACGGCGATCTGCTTCCGGAGCTCTACCTGGCCAACGACTTCGGACAGGACCGGCTCTTCCACAACCGGTCCAGGCCCGGGCAGATCCGATTCGACCTGGTGGAGGGACAGCGCGACCCGATCACCCCGAAGTCACTCGTGCTCGGACACGACTCGTTCAAGGGCATGTCCATCGACTTCGCCGACCTGGAGGGGCGTGGACGGTTCGACGCGTTCGTCAGCAACATCACCGAGTCCTGGGGTCTGGAGGAGAGCAACTTCCTCTGGCAGAACACGGCCTCGACGCCGGAGCAGGCCCGGAAGATGCTGAGCAGGGGCGAGGCGCCGTTCCGCAACCAGGCCGCCGCCAAGAACATGGCGTGGGTCGGTTGGGGCTGGGATGCCAAGATGGCCGACTTCGACAACAGCGGACGGTTGGCGGTCGTCCAGGCCACCGGTTTCGTGAAGGGCACCATCAACCGGTTCAACTGGTTGCAGGAGTTGGCGATCAGCAACGACCTGCTGCTCTCCGACCCGGACATGTGGCCCAAGGCCGAGCCCGGTGACGACCTCGCCGGCGACAACGAGCTCGCGTTCTGGGTACGCGAGGACAACGGCCGGTACGCCAACATCAGCAAGGAACTCGGTCTGGCCCTGCCCGTTCCCACCCGGGGTGTGGCGGTGGCCGACACCAACGGCGACGGCGGCCAGGACTTCGCCGTGGCCCGCCAGTGGGGTCCGCCGGCCTACTACCGCAACGAGAAGCCCGGGAACGGCAACTTCCTGGGGCTGCGGCTGGCCCGGCCGACGCTGTCCGGCGACGGTTCCTCACCGGCGTACGGCGCGCAGGTGCGGGTCACCACCGCCGACGGCCGCACCCAACTCGCCCAGCTCGACGGGGGCGGGGGTCACTCCGGCAAGCGCAGCTTCGACGTGTTCTTCGGCCTCGGCGCCGCCGGGGACCGGCCGGTCAAGGCCGAGCTGTGCTGGCGCGACCTCACCGGTGCCACCCACAAACAGACGCTCGACCTGAGCGCCGGGTGGCACGACTTCATGCTGACCAGTCGAGCCGAGGAGTTGACCAAGCGATGACGGACGTCAAGCAACCCGAGGCGACCAGGGAGCTGTCCCTCGCCACCCCGGTCGCGCCGTCCGCGACGGCACCGCAGCCGACGCCCACAACGGACCGGCCCGCCGTACCGCGGGTGGACAGCAAGGACCCGCGCTACATGGCGCTGCGCAACTTCGCCATGTCGATGACGGTCTTCAACATCCTGGGTTACACCGTGCTCGGTTTCGAGCAGCCCTGGCTGTGGCCGATCCTGGCCCTGGCGGTTGGATACGGCACCGAGATCATGGTTGAGATGGTCTCGGCGCGGGCGCTGAAACGACCGCCGGCCTTCAGCGGCAACGGTGCGTGGGGGGTCTACACCTTCCTGCTGCCGGCGCACATCACCGCGCTGGCCGCGAACATGTTGCTGTACGCCAACGACAACTTCTGGCCCATCGCGTTCGCGGTGGTCGTGGCGGTCGGTCAGAAGGCGGTGCTCCAAGCGCCGATCAAGGGCCGGATGCGGCACTTCATGAACCCGTCCAACTTCGGCATCACCATCACGCTGCTGGTGTTCTCCTGGGTCAACATCGCCCCGCCGTACCACTTCACTGAGAACGTGCCCGGGGTCATCAGCATTCTGATCCCGGTGATCATCGTGACGGCGGGCACGGTGATCAACGCCATGCTGACCAAGAAGGTGCCGCTGATCGTCGGCTGGCTGGGCGCGTTCGTGATCCAGGCGGTGCTCCGGCACTTCATCTGGGACGTGTCGCTGGTCGCCGCGCTCGTCCCGATGACCGGGGTGGCCTTCGTCCTGTTCACCAACTACATGATCACCGACCCGGGCACGACCCCGGCGGCACCTCGGATGCAGTTCATGTTCGGTGCCAGCGTCGGCATGGTCTACGGCCTGCTGATGGTGTTCAACGTGGTCTACACGCTGTTCTTCGCCGTGACACTGGTCTGCCTCGCCCGTGGGCTGTTCTGGTGGGGCCGGTGGCTGGTGCAGCGCAACCGGCCCGAGGAGAACCTGACCCCCGCACCGCCGCCCGCCGCTGTGGCGCTACCGGTCGCCCGTTGACCGTCCGCCGGTCCCGGTCACCGGTCGGCCCGCTCGTCGTGGGTCCGCCGGTGGCCGGGACCGGCCGCTTTCGTGGAGGTGCACCATGAACCTGCTCGTCGTCGGCGCCTCGTACCGGACCACTCCGGTCGACGTACTGGAACGGCTCGCGGTCGGAGCCGCCGAGCTGCCAGGGCTGCTGCGCACGCTGCTCGACCGGCCGGCGGTGGAGGAGGCGGTGGTGCTGTCCACCTGCAACCGGGTGGAGGTGTGGGCGGCGGTCAGCGGCTTCCACGCCGGGCTGCGCGAGATCGGCGCGACGCTCGCCGCGCACGCCGACGCGTCGACCGACGTGCTGGCCCGGCACCTGTACGCGCATCACGACGACGCCGCCGTGGCGCACACCTCACCGTCACCGCCGGCCTGGACTCCATGGTGGTCGGCGAGGCGCAGATCCTCGGGCAGGTGCGGGCCGCATACCGGGCCGCGGTCTCGTACGGGAGTGCCGGCCGGCTGACCCACGAGCTGGTGCAGCACGCGCTGCGGGTCGGCCGACGGGTCCGGGCCGAGACCGACGTCGGGCGCTGCGGCGCCAGCACGGTGACCGCCGCCCTCGACGTGCCGGCGGGACACCTCCCGGTGGCCTCGCCGGCCGACCCGCCCTGGTGGTCGGTGCCGGGGCGATGGGCGGGATCGCCGTCGCCGCGCTGACCCGCGCCGGCGCCGGACCGATCACGGTCGCCGGGCGCGGCGCCGAGGGCATCCGCCGGCTCGTCTCGGCGTACGGCGTGCGGCCCGTGCCCGCGGCGGACCTGGTGCCGGCTCTCGCCGCCGCCGATGTCGTGGTGACCGCGACGACCGCACCGGACCCGGTGCTCACCGCCGAGCTGGTCGCGCCGGCGCTACGTCGCCGGCTGACCCGCGGCCCGGACCTGCCGCTGTTCGTGCTGGACCTGGCGATGCCCCGGGACGTGGACCCGGCGGTCGCCCGGCTCGACGGCGTGGTGGTCGTCGACATCGGCGGACTCGGCGCGGTGACGCGCCACGGTGTCGAGCGCCGGGACCAGGATGCGGCCGAGCGGATCGTGGCCGCCGAACGCGACGCGCTGGCCGGCCGGCTCCGCGGGGCCGACGCCGGGCTGACCGTCGCCGCGCTGCGCCGCCGGGCCGACCGGACGGTCAGCGCGGAGCTGCACCGGCTGGCCCAGCGCCGACCTGACCTCAGCGAGGCGCAGCGGGCCGAGGTGGCCCGCACCGTCAACCGGGTGGTCCAACAACTGCTGCACCCCCCGTCGGTACGTGTCCGTCAGCTCGCCGGTGAGCCGGACGGCGAGCGTTACACCGCGGCGCTGCGTCAGCTGTTCGACCTGGAGGTGCCGCACAGCACCCCGGTCGCCGACGTCCCCCGGGTGGCCTGACCGTCCTCGGCGGCCCCTCGTCCTCAGCGACCGTCGTCGGCGGGCGTCTCGGCGAGGGCCTTGATGCCTTCCAAGGTGGTGATCATCGCCTCCCGTAGGGCGGCCGTGCGGCGTTCGATGATGACCTCCTCCTGCTCCGGTGCGCGGTCGATGATGAGGCTCAGGCCGGTGCGGCCCGGCCCGATGCGGACCGAGTGGGTCAGTCGACATCCACCCGCCTCCTCGACGAGTTGGAACTGCCAGGCCGAACCCGGACGCTCCGGGTCGGCCGGGCCGCCGCCGAACCGGCCGGCCTCGTCGACCACCACCCAGGCGAACACGCGCGGCGCGTCGAGGCGCACCACGTGCGAGACGGTCTGCCACTCGCCCAGCAGGGGGTGGTGGTTCTCGCCTTCGAACCGGGCACCCAGCGTCGGCCCTTCGCAGTCGTCCAACCACCGCACGCGCCGTAACTCCGGGCTGAACCGCGCGGGCAGTTCGATGTCCGTCACCAGGTCCCACACCCGGGCGGGGTCGGCCGCCACATGCAGGTCACACTCGATTGTCGGGTTGTCGGCGTACCGCACGTCACCGCTCCTCTGATCGTTTTGGACTCGTGCCGGTCCACTACAGCGCATGACATGATCGGAATTCAAGTGCGCAAATTCCTGGTGGCGGTCGAGCGTCTGGGCAGCGACGGCATTGACACGCGCCGACATTCATTCCAAGGTCGATGGATTCGTCTCTCCGTCGAAGGGGCCGCAGGATGGTCAGCAACGAGCACAGGTACGTCATCGTCGGGGCGGGTCCCGCCGGCGTTCAACTGAGCTACTACCTACAGCAGCACGGTGCCGACTACCTGACGCTCGAAAGCGGAGACGCGCCGGGCGGGTTTTTCCGGCAGTTCCCACGCCATCGCAGGCTCATCTCGCTGAACAAGGTGCACACCGACAGCACCGATCCGGAGATTCGCCTGCGCTGGGACTGGAATTCGCTGCTCAACGACGACCCGGACCTGCTGTTTCCGAAATTCAGCGAGGAATACCTGCCGGCCGCCGATGACCTGGTGCGCTACCTCGCCGAGTTCCAACGTGTGCACAAGCTCAACATCCGATACGGCACGACGGTCGAGCAGATCACGCGTACGGGCGACGGCTTCACCGTGCGCACCGACCAGGGTGAGGTGCGCGCGCGCTGCCTGGTCGTCGCGACCGGCTGGGGCCAGCCGTTCGTTCCGGCCATCACGGGCATCGAGCACGCCATCGGGTACGAGGACATGGTCATCGACCCCTCGGCGTACGACGATCAGCGGGTCCTGATCATCGGTAAGGGCAACTCCGCGTTCGAGACCGCGTCGGCCATCCTCGGCCACGCGTCGATGGTGCACCTCGCCAGCCGGCAACCCCTGCGACTGGCCTGGAACACCAAACACCCCGGGGACGTCCGTGGTCAGTACGGCGCGATCCTCGACAGCTACCAGTTCAAGACGCTGCACTCGGTGCTCGACTGCACGATCGACGAGATCCGGCCGGTCGACGGGCGGTTCCAGGTGTCGATCACCTACACCCACGCCCAGGGGGAGACCGCTGTCCTCGACTACCACACGGTGCTGAGGTGCACCGGCTTCCGGATGAACACCGCGATGTTCGACGAGACGTCCCGACCCGACATGGTGCGCGACGGCCGCATGCCCGGGCTACGCCCCGACTGGCAGTCGAGCAACGTCGACGATCTGTACTTCGCCGGCACCATCGCCCAGGCCCGGGACGTCAAGCACGCGTCGTCACCCTTCATCGACGGCTTCCGGTACAACCTCCGTACGTTCACCCGGATTCTCCGTGAGCGGTACGACGACGTCCCGTTGTCGTACGCGACGACGCCGGCCGACCCCGCGTCGCTGACCAAGCTGATGCTCGACCGCGTCAACTGGTCCTCGGCGCTGTGGACCCAGTTCGAATACCTCTGTGACGTCTTCGTCCGCGACGACGCCAGCGGCGACTTCCACCACTACGAGGACCTGCCGGAGGACTACGCCGTGGAGCGCTTCGGGGCTGCCACGCAGTGGTACACGCTCGCGCTCCGGTGGGGCCGCGACGACTACGGCGACGTCTTCGCCATCGAGCGGCATCCGACCCCCGACCGGGCCAGGGAGAGCGCCTTCATCCACCCGGTGATCCGGCGCTACCGCGGTGCCGAACTGCTCGCCGAGCAGCATCTGCTGGAGGATCTGCTGGCCGAGTGGCGGCGAACGGACCGGCACGTCGAGCCCCTGGTCGATTTCCTGACCAGGGATCTCACCAGCGGATCATGACCTCGTCGAGGGGTTTGCGGGTCAGGTCGGGGACGTGGGCGTCCGGCGTGGGATACCCGACGGGCATCACCACGTACGGGCGCTCCTCGGGCGGACGCTCACACACCTCGTTGAGAAATCGCATCGGGCTGGGCGTGTGGGTCAGTGTGACCAGGCCGGCATGGTGCAGCGCGGTGATCAGCAGGCCGACCGCCATGCCGACGGACTCCTTGACGTAGTACGGCTTCGGGGTGTTCGGCCCCTGGTGCACCTCGAACACGACGATGACGGCCGGTGCGGTCTCCAGGAACGGTTTCCGCCAGTCGGTGCCGAGCCCGGCGATCGCACCGAGCCACTCCTGCGAGGCGCGGCGGTCGTAGAACGCGCGTTCCTCGGCCTCGGCCGCCTCGCGTAGCCGGCGTTTGCGGACCGGGTCGGTCAGCACGACGAACCGCCACGGCTGCACATTGGCCCCACTGGGTGCGGTCGACGCGGCCCGGATCGCCGCCTCGACCACCCCGTCGGGCACGGGGTCGCTGGCGAAGTCGCGCACGGAACGGCGCCGCGCCATGCGGTCGGCGAACGCCTCCGCCTCCCGCACCATGTCCGCGGGGGATCGACGCTCGAACTGGACGGGGACCTTGGAAAGCAGGTCTGTGTCGTGCACCTGGAACCTCCCCTGATCCGGCGTGCCGGTTTCTGCGGGAGGGTCACCTGCCGCCGGCATCCGGTTCGTTCAGCATTTCGGAGGCCCGACGGCATGTCGTTACGCAGGTGTGCTGTCTTCGCGGGTCGGCACGTCGGGCGCGGTCCGGGTGGCGATGTCGTCGACCACGTCGGTCAGGCGCCCACGCAGCGCCGCGGCGGCCCGCTGGCGGGTCGCCCCGTCACCGTCCACGGCGAGCCACCTCAGCCATGTCTCCACCCGGTGGCGGTCACCCGCCTCGTCCAGCGCTGGTCGGGCGAGCGCGACCAGCCGTTCGGCGAGAGCCGTGGCGGGCAGCAGTCGCCCCGTGGCGGCGTCGACGCCGTGACCGCCCATCCCGTCGCGGGCGGCCCGCCAGTACGCCAGTCGCATCAGCTCCGGGACCAGTTCCGGCCCCTCGTCGCCCCGGTCGACGGCATCCCCGGCGACGACCACCAGAGCCCGCACCAGGGCCGCGAGCGCCGCGGACTCAGCGGCACTGACGGGTACGTCGGCCACCCGTACCTCAAGGGTGGGGTGGTTGGTGGACAGCCGGAGATCCCAGAAGATGGTGCCGTGATCGACCAGCGCGCCCGCCTCGAGCAGCATGTCCACGTGGTCGTCGTACTGCCGCGCCGAGGTCAGGAACGGCGGCGGGCCGGCCACCGGCCAGCGCCCCCACGTGACGCTGCGCCAACTGGCGTACCCGGTGTCGCGTTCGGGCCAGTACGGCGAGTTGGCCGTGAGGGCGAGCAGCACCGGCAGGTGCTGGCGCAGATGGTTGCCGATCAGCACGGCCCGGTCCCGGTCGGGCTGCTCCACGTGGACGTGCACGGCGCAGATCGCGAGCTCGTCGTGCAGCCCACGGTAGGTCGCGGTGCCCCGGTCCTGGCGAGGCCCTTCGGTGAGGGGCGGCGGCACGGCACGGCCCAGCACCGGCGAGCCGCTGGCGATCACCCGCAGACCCGCCGACAGGGCTGCGGCCTGGACGGCGGCGCGGCCCTCGGTGAGCTGCGCGCCGATGTCCTCGACGCTCCGGCACGGGTCGGTTCGCGTCTCCACCTGAAACTTGGTGATCTCACCACCCACCCGGGTGCCGAGGGCCGGGCGCGCGCGGTCGACGACGACCGCCGCCTCCGGCACGAGCTCGCCCCGGTCGACGTCGACGACGAGGAACTCTTCCTCGACGCCGAGCAGGGGGATGGATGATCCTGCACGCTGTCCCGTAGTCATCCGACGCCGACCTCTCGCTGCCGGTCGTGTGCCGGCGGTGAGCACGTTACGTTACGGGATCACGTCGGTGGGTCAAGATCCGGGACGCTCTGATGTGGACAGAACCTCGACGAGCCCGGCCAGGAGCGCCGTCCGTTCGGGCATCCGGTCGAGGCAGACATACTCGTCGGCGGCGTGCGCTCCGCCGCCCACCGCGCCCAGGCCGTCCAGGGTCGGTACGCCCAGGGCGGCGGTGAAGTTGCCGTCGGACGCGCCGGCCGCGTACGCGCCGACGAGGCCCGGGATGCCGAGCTGACAGGCGACCGACTGGGCCAACTTCAGCAGCGGTCGCGCGAGCTCCTCGGACATCGGGTAGCGGTTGATCCCTCCCTGCACGGCCAGCGTCGCCTCGGGCAGGAACGGCACCAGAGCGCGGATGGCGTGATCGACGCGTTCCAGCTCGTCTCTGGTCCAGGCCCGTACGTCAACGGCCAGACTGGCGCGCTCCGGCACCGTGTTCGTCGTGGTGCCAGCGGAGAGCAGGGTCGGTGTGACGGAGGTGCCGCCGCTGTCCATCGCGCCGAGCGCACCCAAGGTGAGAACCTGGTGGGCGACCTCGACCGTGGCGTTCACTCCGCGCTGCGGTTCGACGCCCGCGTGGGCGGCGCGACCCTCGACGATGACGCGGTAGACCGAACCGCCCTTCCTGGCCACCTTCACCTGCCCGTCCGGGGTGGCCGCCTCGCAGACGAGAACCGCACCCGAACGCCGTGCCTCGCGTTCGATCAGTGGCCGTGACGTGACGGATCCGGTCTCCTCGTCGCAGGTGAGCAGCACGCCGACCGACGAGGTGTCCTCGATCAGTCGCAGTGCCGTGAACATCTGCACGATCCCGGCCTTCATGTCGCAGACTCCAGGTCCCGTCGCCACGTCCCTGCGTACGGTGAAGGGCCGGGATCGGATCGTGCCGACCGGGAAGACCGTGTCGAAGTGGCCCAGGAGCAGCACGCGCTGATCGGCGGCCGGCCACAGCAGGTGCGGCAGACCGTCGATCACGACCCGGCAGGCGGGCCGGCCGAGCGCCTCCTCGCCCCAGCGGGCGAGCAGGTCGGCACAGGACTCAAGATGGGGCAGCGAGCCCGGTGCCGACTCGAGCGCGACGAGCGCGCCCAGCCGGTCAACCATGTCTGCTCGAAGCTGCTTCGTCGCGGGGAGCAGCCGGCGTGCGAGGTCCATCGATCCCTCCAGCGTCACAGGTGCCGGGCATGGCCGGACCTGTCCGTCGACCATCGCAGAGGGATCGGGGTGTGGTCACCCGTGTCTGTGCTCAGGCGGCTGGGGGCCCGCTGACCGCAGCCCCGTAACCAACCTCGACGATCCGACGTGCGGTCTCGGCGTAGGCGTCCCGGCCCTCGGGCGCGAAGGTGCCGAGCCCGTCGACGTAGCGGTTGAACATGCAGAACGCGGCGGCGATCAGGACGGTGTCGTGGATCTCCAGGTCGGTGGCGCCCTCGGCGCGGGCGTCGTCGACGAGTTCGGTGGTGACCTCGCGACCACTGATCTGTACCGCACCGGCGATGCGCAGCAGTGCCCGCAGTTTGGCGGAGATCGGGGCGGTGTCCAGGTCCGCGCGCACCTGGTCGACGAGGGAGTAGCCCTCGTCGAGTTGCGCCGCGGCGAACGCGGAGTGCGACGCGCAGCAGAAGTTGCAGTCGTTACGCCCGGACACGTACGCGGCGATCAGTTCGCGCTCACCGGCGGGAAGCGAGTGAGGGGCACGCAGCAGCACCTCGGCCAGTTCGTTGAGTGGCTTCGCCGTCTCCGGCCGGTACCGCATCGGTCCGGAGATGCCGGGAAACTGCTTTTCGTCCAACCCGAGATCGATGTGCGCCATGGTCCTCAAAGCCCTTCGCTTGTGAGTCACGGCCCCGCCGACGCCATCGTCCACAGCGGACAGGAGCGTGCGCGCGGCCGTGCGGCTGTTGCCGCGCAGCCACGATCCCACTCGGTCCACCGCTCGGATCTCTTCATTTGTGCTCTCTTTCGTCGAGGCGGCGTCGGGCGCACCGCGACCACATCAGGTGCGTCGGTCGACCTGTCCACGGAACGACCGATTCCGGCCGACGCGGTCCTCACGACATCGAATTGCGCTCGGCGAACTCCCACATGATCGCGCTGGCGTCCGGGCCCGCGTGATCGGTGTACCTGCCGTCACCGTCGGGGCCAGGCCAGGCGTGCCCCATGTCCTGGACGCGGTACGCCTCGACGATCGACGAGCCGTCCGGCGCGGTGATCGTCGTCCGTGTGTAGGCGTGCCGGCCGGCGGCGCCCGGCACGGACATGGTCGTCGTGGTCGGGTCGAGGCTGTCGTTGGGCAGCCCGTCGTCGACGAGGTCACCCACCTCCGTCCACTGGGCGACGAGTCGGGTGCCCACCAGAGGCGGCACGACCTCGTCCTGCTCGCCCTGGATGACCAGCAGTGGCACCCGTCGGGCCCGGTCGCCCACCTGTGCCCAGCCCTGACGTGCCGTGTCCAACGGCGGCGTGGCGTCCGGGTTGTCCGGGTCGACCTGGTTGAGCCCGTACTCGCCGCCGGCGACCGAGGTCACCGTGGCGAAGACGTCGGGATGGGTCACGCCGAGGATGACAGCGGTCCCCGCGCCCGACGAGGCACCAGCTACGTGCACGCGCGCCGGATCCGCGTCGTACTCCTGGACCACCTCGCGGGCGACACCGGCCAACAGCGCGGGTTCGCCGGTGTGCCGTTGCTGATGCCGTGGGTCGGCGGAGTTCCAGCAGGCGATGACGTTGCGGGAGATCAGTTGCGTGGGGTAGACGACGATGAAGCCTTCCCGGTCGGCCAGGCTGTTGAACTGCGTCGTGGACTTCATGGAGTTACACCCGTAACCGGTCATCGCGCAGCCGTGGATGGCCATGACGACCGGAAGCCGGGCCGTCCCGTCGTGCTGGGGTGGAAGGTGAACCTGGTAGCGCTGCGAACCGGCAGCGCCCTCGTAGACGTGGTTCCGGTCGTTCTCGCCCATCTGCCAGGGCAGGCCGAGCTGAAGTGTGGCGACGCCGAGGCTGACGGCGGCCACGACGATGGCGAGGGTGCCGGAGACGATCCGCGTTCGCGGTCACCCGTCAGTGCAACCACGTCACGGATACCGGTGACGCTGTGTCACTGGTCGCGGCCGGGTTGCCGACGCACGCATGCCAGTCACGCGGTTCGGAACGGGTCAGCTGACCGGCCTACCTGAGCAACGTCGCCGCCGCGGTCAGTGTTGCCAGCGACAGCGTTGTGGTCACCACCACCGCCCGGTTGGCCACCGCCTCGCCGACGCCGTACTCCTGACCGTAGATGAACGTGTTCTGCGCCGTCGGCAGGCCCGCACACACCACCACGGCGAGCAGCTGCGGAGCGGACAGGTGCAAGGCCACCCCGGCCGCGTACGCGATGACCGGCTGCGCGACGAGCTTCAGCGCGGTGATCACGGCCAGTTCGCCCGGCACGGCTGGCTCGGCCTGCGACAGCGCCGTGCGGTGCAGCGACGCGCCGAGCGCGACCAGCGCGGCCGGAACCGCGGCGCCCGACAGCAGGGTCAGCGACGCGCCGGCCACCGACGGCAGATGCAGGCCGGTAGCCGAGCACGCGACACCGAGCAGCGACGCCAGGATCACCGGGTTGCGTACCGGCAGGGAGGCGATACGGCCGACCCGTACCCGCCCGGCCGGGTCGCCGTGCCGGTCCAGGGCGACCAGGATCACGGGTGTCACCACCAGCACCTGCAGCAGCACCACCTCCGCCAGGAACGACACGTCGCCGAGAACCTGCGTGGCGATCGGGATGCCGAGGTTCGCCGAGTTCACGTAACCGGCGGCCATGCCCCAGATCGGCCGTTCGCCGGCCGTGCGACCGAACAGCCAGCTCGCGCCGACCCACCCGAGCCCGATGACCGTGGCGGTGCTTGTCGCGAAGGCGAGCAGCGGGCGGCCGGCCAACCCGGAGAGCGGCATTCGGGACAGGGCGAGGAACAGGGCGGCTGGCATCGCAAGGTGGAACACGAATCGGCCGAGCACCGACGCCGCCGCATCGCCCAGCAGGCCCCAACGACAGGCCGCGTAGCCGACCGCGGTGAGGATCCAGATCGGTACGAACGCCGCTACCAGGCTCATACGGACATGTGCGCCGATCCGGAAGTCACGCGTTCGGACTCGCACCCAGCCCGGACCGGGCGAATGTCCCGCACCTCAGCAACTTCGCGGAGCGCGGTCACAGGGTGACGTGCCGGCGAGCGGCCATTCTGCTGACCGTGACGTTGATGGCGAAAATCCCGACCACGACTTCGAGGAGCACGTTTCGCGGGTTCCAGTCCCAACCGTAGAGCGTCCAATTGGTCGGCTGATAGGCCAGCATGGGCAGCATCAGCGCCAGAAGGACCGCGCTGGCCGCGATCGACACCCGCACATCGAGTGCCGCACCCACGAGGGCCGCCACCAGCCCGGCGGCCATGATGACCGGAAGGGTCAGTCCGTCTGTCCAGCCATTGAGCGGGTTGGGCGTAATTATCACTATGGCTGTCGTGGCGCCGAGAAGCCAGGTCCATTGTCGCGTTGCCCGTGGTCGGCGCGCTCGAAGGAGCGGCACCATTGTCAACACGGCCAACAGGCATACCCACGTGGATATTTGCATGATCAGGTAGAGGCCGGTCCGGAGCCCCAGAGCAGAGTCGTACCTTGCCCATGGCTCGACCGCGTACCTCAGGTCATTCGCTATGGAGTGCCAGATGTCCCAGCCGAAGGCGCCAATGGTCAGGGGAAGGGCGAGGCGGTAGCGAGCCCACACTGCGGCGGCCAGTGCGACAAGCAGCAATGCGGGCGTGACCGAGCTTCGCTCCCACAGAAAGCTGGCTGAATTACCCGGCACCAGCAGCCACAGGCGCCACGTGAGGGGCAGGGCCGTCAGGGCGACGCCGCACACGAGCAGGCACAGCGCGGTCGATCGCAGGGCGGAGTGTCGCAAGGCGTCCCGGGAGCGGAGCTGGTCCACACCGGAGCGGACCCGCAGACCTCCCACCACGAGTGCGAGGGACTCCCGAAGCCTCGGGTGCCTCCGGTCCGTCTCGCCCGCGACCAGCAGCGTTTCCAGCATCTCGTCGGCGCGGTACTGCCGGTAGGCCCGAGGGTACGCGCGCAGCAGCCACCGGTAGCGGCGCTCCAGGCCGGTCATGCCGACGCCGTCCGAATCGTCGCGGCCGTCGACCGTACGGAACGGTCTCGAACGACCCGGGCCGCAGCGGCCATCCGAGCCGCCTCCTCGCGCAGTGCGGACAGCCCGCGCTCGGTCAGCTCATAGGTGCGACGGGCGCGACCGTTGACCACCGTCTCTTCGGCCACCCGCACCATCTCCTCGCCGGTGAGACGGTCCAGCGCGGCGTACAGCGTGCCGGTCGTCAACCGCACTCGCCCGTCGGACAGCTCCTGCGCACGCTTGACGATGGCGTAGCCGTGCAACGGCTCGTCCTGCAACGCGGCGAGGATGAAGTACGTGGGTTCCCGCATCGACGGCGAGGGCTTAGTCATGTCATCAACATAAGCAGATGGTCGACGTATGCGTCAAGCTCCAGCCTCACCGATTGCCGCACCACCCCGAGGACTGCACTGAGCGCAGGCCGGGCCAATCACCGGGAAGCGATCTGGTCGGGTTGGCGACATCCGGCCAGCGTCCTGTCGTCGTCAATCTCGGCGGACGGTGAAGTTCCTGCACTTGTGGGCCAACACCACCTTCGATAGATAATGGACAGCACCGAGCGCCGCTTCAGCGACCAATGTGATCCGCCGATCCGATGGAGGCCCATCCATGTCGTTGACCCCGGCGACTGGGGGCGGTTGCGGCGAGTCGACGCCCCGCTCGCCGATCCAGTCGCCGAGGCCGGTCAATTCCGACGTCGAGTGGGACAGCTTCGACCCGCAGGCATATGTCCGGCACAACTACGCGGATCTGCGGTCCGACGATCGGGAAATACTCTGCCGCATCCGAGACTTCTTCGCCGAGGCGAAGCTCTCCGACGCGCGGTGCGTCGACGTGGGATCGGGAGCGAATCTGTACCCGGCCCTGTCGCTTCTGCCGTTCGCGACGGCCGTCGACCTGTGTGAATGGTCGACGCCGAACGTGAACTGGCTGCGCACACAGGTCGACAGCTACGACCAGCTCTGGGACCCGTACTGGCAGGTGTGCGCGGAGCACCCGGCGTACGCGGCACTGGCGGACCCTCGTCGGCGCCTGGCGCAGGTGGGCCGGGTGGTGCGGGCCAGCGTTTTCACACTGCCGAGGCATGCGTGGAGCGCCGGCACGATGTTCTTCGTGGCCTGCTCCATCTCGGCCGACCGGGCCGAGGCCGAGCACGCGATCGGTCGGTTCCTGGACGCGCTGCGGCCCGGGTCGCCTTTCGCCGTGACGGTCATGCTCGGGTCCCTCGGCTACAGCGTCGGTCAGCGGATGTTCCCGGCGGTGGCACTGCAGCGCGCCGACGTGGTGGCCAGCATCGCGGCGGGCGCGTACGACCTGGACGTCCACGAGGTGCGGCCCAAGCCGCCGCTACGGGACGGGTACTTGAGCATGCTGCTGGCCACCGGTCGTACTCGCGGATAGCGCCGACGCGTGCCGGTGCGATGCGCCGATGCCGTGCTGTCGGCGCAGCGTGGCGGCGCGACAATCCGTCGCGCACCATCGGCCGGAGTGTCAACACGCGGCCGTCGAAGCCATTCAAGTGGCACTCGACTGGCCCGCTACCATGATGCTGTACGTCATCGTGGGCACGGCAATACCAGAGGTTTCGAGTCGACGACTACAACAGACGGCGGTGGATCATGCGGATGCAGCCGCGCCAGGAGATCCTCGACATCTGGCGGGCTACGGTTCGCAGTTGCTGGGCGAACGGTGAATGGCACTGGGGTGGCCGAAGTGGCAGCAACTCGATCGGCGACGCGGAGCAACTGCTGACCCTGTTGCTCCCCGCGGCAAAGGTCCCGGTGTTGTCGTTGGACGACCCGGATCGCGCCGACGAGGAGGTGATCGAGGCGCTCAGTCCTATCGGCGGCGCGATCGAGATTCCCCGCCGGCTGGTCAGCGTGATGATCGACTATTTCCGGCGGTACACCGACGACGCCGGCACTCCGATCTTCGGCGGGGGCAGCTACCTCACCTCGCTGGAGGGCGGCCCGGAGCTCACCGACGAGCAGCGTTCCCTGGACATCGTGGACTCGTTCGCGGTGTCGGTCACACTCACGTTGGCGACCATCGGTTTCGTCAAGGTCTACCGGGGCTCCACCCAGCGGCGCGACCTGTTGGCGCAACTGGACGAACTGGACGCGATGGCGAGCGCACGCCTCACGGCGGCGATGGTCGGCCTGCTCCGCAGCTTCAGCACCTTCGTCTTCACCTCCACCGACGAGTACGGCATTCGTCTGTGCGACATGGTCAACCAGGACGAGCTGCCGCGCCGCGAGCTGGTGGCGGCGCTGCGCGAGCAGTTGCGGGACACGATGGCGAGTCTGCGCAGCGTGATCATCGGGTCGGGTCGGGTGACCGAGGACCTGGACAACAGCGAGATGCTGTTCGAGTGCGGCTGGTCCTGGGGGATCATCTCCGGTGCTGAGGAGGTTCCGACCACCGAGCCGATCGGCTTGCAACGTGAGGGCTCCGCGGAGAACGCCCCCTACCTCTACTTCACCGTCATCGCGATGGACGCCATCGAGGATCTGAACTCCGAACGCACCCGGCTGCTCGGGTTGCTCAACGAGGAGCAGCAGCGGCTGTCCCGGGCGCTGCAACTGCGTTGGGAGCTCACCCGCACGTACTGGGCGACGGTGGCCACCTTCGGCAACCGACGGCGGTGGCCCATCGAGGACATCCCCTGGCGGACGACCGACGGTGACCGGACCGACTACTACACCCTCCAGGCCACGTCGCTGGCGGTGAAGGGCCTGATCGCCGTTGGGCGCGGCGGTGACGAGGAGCTCGGCCGGATCGCCTCGGTGCTGGTGGAGCTGGCGCAGCGGGCGCGGATCACCCGGCGGGCGTCGCCCGGCGAGCCGGCGCTGTTCGTACACGCGCCAGGCAAGCGGGTGACCCTGAACGACGACACGTCAAAGCCGATCATGACGTGGAACGTGAACGAGTTCTCCGTGGTGCTGCTGCAGCGGGCTGCCGCCGTCGCCGGTCTGCTGAGCAACGCCCGACGGCGCAGTGAACTGCTCGAGCTGGCCGACGAGGTGTGGGACCACCTTCTGCTGCGGCGCATCCCGGACGGCCGGCACCAGGGGCTGTGGGACCACGCCGGTGGTGCTTTTCCCGGCCTGGCGCCGAAGCCGGACGCACCCTCCTGGTATCTGACCGAGCGGGTGGTGCAGGCTCTGGTCACCTCCGGTCAGCTGCTGTGGGAGCGGCCGTTCCCACGGGCCGGCCGGCTGGCCGACTACGCGCAGGATCTCATTGACGAGGCCGAATATCTGTTCGACCGGGAGTTGATGCGTGGCACCTTCGACGGTGAGGCGATGCAACGCAGCATGCGCAGCATCCGAGCCAGCCTGGGCCGCGCGCAGCTGCTGGTCGACGAGCGTCCCGGCACGGCGGCCGCTCTGGTGAACACTCTCCTGTTGCTGCTCAACGACATCGCCACCGGGCAGCAGAAGGCCAGCGAGGGGATCTGAATGCTGGTCTTCGTCACGTCGCACAAGGGCGGCACCGGGCGGTCGGTGACCGCGGCGAACATCGCCTACCGCAGCGCGTTGTCCGGTCGCCCCACCTGCTACCTGGATTACGACTTCGGCTCGCCGACCGCCGGCATCACCTTCCAGATTCCCCAGGCCGTCAACGGCGTGGAGGGCGCCGGGCCCAACGGTGGCGGGCTGCACCGATATCTGCGCGGGGAGATTCCGTCTCCGGAGCAGTTGGACGTGTGGGGCACCTCCGAACGTGCCAGTCTGCGTCAGAGGCCCATCGGGTCCGGTCCGTTGGTGCTCCTGCCGGGACAACGCAACGGTAGCGAGTTCGGTTTCACCAACGACATCGCCAAACGCTGCGCCGAGCTGTTCCTCCGCCTGGAGGAGGAGTTCGACCTGACCCTGGTGGATCTCAGCGCCGGCCGGTCGTACGCCAGCCAGATCGCGCTGGCCGCCACCGCGACCTCGACCCTGCGCAAGGTCGCCGTGCGCTGGTTGGTCTTCCACCGATGGACTCCCCAGCACGTCACCGCAGCGGCGGACCTGGCGTTCGAGGCGGGTGGGATCGTGGCCATGGGCAAGGAGTACGGCCACGAGCCGGACAGGCTACGGGAGTCGCTGCGCTTCATCCGTACGGCGGTGATCGACTCACGTGGCCCGGAGGTCGGCCACCTCGGCCTCGCTCAGCAGGCATTCCTGCGTAAGTGCGACGCGGAGCTGTCGGAGCTGGCCCGACGCCGAGGTGTCGGGCGTACGACGCTGCTCGGCGCGGTGCCGTTGGATCCTCTGCTGCAGTGGCGGGAGCAGCTCATCTCCGATCACGACGTGCAATCCAAAATTGCCAACGTCAAGACGGTGGACGCCTTCGTTGACCTGACTGAGAAGCTTTTCGACGAGACGGCATGGGACACCGCGTGATCGGCATGGATGTCAGGTTCCAGGAGGCAGCTGCGGTGCGTCGGACAGAGAGCGTGGCGTACTCGCATCTGTCCGTGGAGCTGGGGCACTTCTACGCGGAGGACTTCGGCGACGGGTGTGACGAGCTGAAACGCAAGTTCGAGCGGATCGCGGACTGGTCTGCCGCGATCCCGGCTCTGGCCCGACGAGGGCTGCCCGCGCACCGGGAGCCGCGGATCAGCACCTGCTTCATGATGGACGACTACTTCCACCGCTTCGGTACCCCCCGCGAGGTGATACCGCAGGTGCAGAGCGCCGCGGCGGAGCACGGCCTGGTCCTGGACTACGTGGCCCGGGAGTCCAGCTTCGCCCGGCACGACGGCGCCGAGCTGGCCCGGCTGGTGGTCGACACGCTGGTGGTCGAACCACCTCGGCACACCACCGGGAGTCGTCCACCGCTGAACGAGTCGGGCTGGCTGTCCAACGGTAAGCGGTCTCCCGGGCACGTCGACGCGCCGGCGATGACCCTGCCACGCCCGTGGACTCCGCCGTTGCAGTCCGGTGATCCCCGGCACTCCATCTTCGTCGACATCGAGCTCTGGTCCGACGAGCCGGACACCCGGGTGTGGGCCTGCGCCCTGCTCGCTTCGGTCTGGCAGATGACCCGACTTGGCGTGCTACGGCATCGCGGCGAGACGATGACGCAACCGTGCCGGCTCGCCGGCGAGCTGCCGACGGACTGGGACGAACTGCCGGCGATCGTCCAGCTGAACCCGGCGGCCGCGCCGTTCTGCGCGTATCGCACGCTGACCCTGATGGGCACCCAGTACCTGCCGGTGGAGCTGGCCGTACGGACCATCCTCGGTCAGGTGGCAGTGCCGCCGACGGTCGCGCAGCAGGTCGCCAAACGGGCTGGCGGTGAGGGCCTGCTCCTGCCCAGCGAGTTGGTCGACCGGCTGAGCTACGTGTTCATCAGCGACTGAACTTCGTCAGCTCCCGCACGGCTCGTCGACGGCCACCCGGCCGGCCAGGTCGCGCAGCAGAGCCATGTTGCTCACGCTGATCTGATCCCGGATCCAGTTGACCGACGAGTTCCATTGACGGCTGAAGCCGGGTACCTGTTCCAACTGCTCCCAGATCGGCCGCAGCCGCGGGTGCACCCGCGCGCCGGGCAGCCACAGGTGCAGCAGGTGCTCCAGCACCGGCCGCAGCCGCTCGACGTGCTCCTGCCCGGAGGCCGATCGGGTGACCGCGGACTCCACCAGCGAGGACAGCATGGTCAGCAGCCAGTCGTGCAACGCGAGATCTTCGCAGAGCCCGGCCACGGCGGCCGGCACGTCCTGCGGGTCGAGCACGAGTTCGACCGTACGTAGGGTGGGCGAGTCCACGGTCACCACCGCCGAGACGTCCCGGTCCGAGCGCGCGTCGGCCTGCGCGGTCCAGCGCAGCCGTGTGCGGGCGGTGCGCAGTGGCGGACGCCGGTCCAGCAGGTCGGACATCTGCACACCGTCGAGAACCCGGCCGGTGATCGCCTCCAGGTTCAGCACGTCGGCGTTGTTGCCGTGCAGGAAGCCCGCGCTCAGGTCGGCGACGTCCAGCTTGCCGACCGTCTCCAGGACGCCGGGGTTGGCCAGATAGTGCGACCACGGCTGGCGGCGCTTGCCGGCGACGACGTGGATGACCGAGGAGGCCTGCACCATCCGGCCGCCGGTGACGATGGCCCGGGTGACCACGGCTCCCACCCCACGCAACTGGCGTCCTCTGGCGCTCGGGAGCCAGCAGTCGACACCGGTGCGGACATCGGGTGACACCGCGTACAGCGATGGACGCCGGGAGGTCAGCACGGCCTCGCCTTCGATCAGGCTGAGCATTTCGGCGCTCTGCTCCTGGGCCAACGCCGTGCTGTGTTGCAGAAGGCTGGTGTGCACCTCACCGACAGTGAGCATGGCTTCCTCCGCAACGCTGCCACCGACCCACGCTCATCGCGCGGTATGCGGCTCATGCTGATTGACGTACACCCCTCGCGACCGGCACTGACACGGATCGGCGTCGGACAACCGAGACTCCACTGGTACGAGTATCGACCGCCCGGATCCGTATCTGTTGACGGTCATCATAGGCCCGGGGTGAGCGGGAATCCCATGTACGGCGGGCATTCGGAGTGTTCGCGGGTCGGACGGACGTGACAACTGCTGATATTTTCAATGGTGCGGTCGCCAGCCACTCCCTGGAGTTTGCCGTTCATGAAGGTCTACATTTCGGCCACACAAAAGGACCTGCTGGAATACCGCGCTGCCGTGCACGCCGTGGCTCGCCGTCTGGAGATCGACGACGTGGCCATGGAGGCGTACGGCGCCGACATCCGTCCGCCGTTGGAACGCTGCCTCGCCGACGTGCGCCGATGCGACCTCTACGTGGGACTGTTCGCCTGGCGGTACGGGTTCCGGCCGCCGGGCCAGGAGTCCTCGATCACCGAGTTGGAATACCGGGAGGCGCTCGCGGCGGGAAAGCCGTGTCTGGTTTTCCTGCTCGCGGAGGACACGCCCTGGCCGGTCGACATGATCGACCGGGACGCCGACTGGCAGCAGATCGTCGCTTTGCGCCGTGAGCTCAAGGAGCGTCACCTCTGCGCCTTCTTCTCCGGCGTGGACGACCTCACCGCCAAGGTGACCGCCGCACTGGCCGACGTACGCAGTGGCAGGTCCCCGGCGCGCGAGCCCGCCGACCCGGACACCCACCTGCCGACGGCCGTCCGCAACCAGTACTACAAGCAGTTGTCGCTGAGATACCACACCGTCTCGGTGGACGCGGTCTCACCGCGTCCCACCATCGGCTACCTCACCGTCGGGCTGCCCAAGGTGTTCGTGGAACCCCGCGTCCACGAGGACGCGCGACCGGAGATGCCCCTGGCGTGGTGGCGATGGGCCGGGTCCACGCCGGGCGACGACGTCGGCGGGCTGCCCGGGGTGGTCAACCCGGAGGAGGTGGAGCGGCTCTGGGAGGAGTACGCGGCCAAGGACGAGCTGTCGTTGTTCGATGTGGTGTCCGACCCGGGCCGGCGCATGATCGTGCTGCTCGGCGACCCCGGCTCCGGCAAGTCCGCGGCCGCGCGGTACCTGGCGCTGACGCTGGCCGAGGTCTGCGCCGAGCCTCGACTGAGTGCGCTGGACCGGTACCTACCCGTCCTGATCGAGCTGCGCTCGTACGCCACCCATCACGGGGACGGCCGGTGCGACGGCTTGCTCGACTACGTCGGCCACCGCCACCAGCAGGGGCTGGCCGGCATCGACCAGGACGTGCTGGAGGCGTACCTGCGCCAGGGCGGTCAGGCACTGTTCCTGTTCGACGGCCTGGACGAGGTGTTCGACCCGGCACAGCGGGAAGAGGTGGCCGCGCAGATCGCCACGTTCGCCAACGAGTACCCGGGAGTGCTGACGGTGGTCACCTCGCGGGCGGCCGGCTACCAGCGGCACACCTTTGCCAACGCCGGCTTCGACCACTTCACCCTGGAGGATCTCGACGACGAGCAGATCGCGAGGTTCCTCGGCAACTGGTACCGCTACGTGATGCCCACGCCGGCCGCGGAGGCAGAGCGGCAGCGGCGACAGATCCTCGACGTGGTGGGCAGTTCTCGAGCGATGCGCGAGATCGCCGGCAACCCCCTGCTGCTGATGCTCATGGCGATCGTCGGCCGGGGTCACCCGCTGCCCCGCAACCGACGCCGGCTCTACGCGCACGTGACCGACGTTCTGATCTCCGAGTGGGATGTGACAAAGCAACTGCGCGAGAGCCACGGCGACGTGCCGTCGCTGGACCTGCAGGCAAAGCGTCGGCTGCTGCGTCACCTGGCGTACTGGATGCAGTTCCGCGAGTCCGGCCCCGCCGGAAACTACATCGAGTCCGACGAACTGGCGCGCATCTTCCGGGACCACCTCGTCGCGTTCTACGGCTTCGAGAATGAGCGGGCGCTCGCCATGGCCTACTCAATGATCGAAAAATTGCGGCAGCGAAGCTTCATCCTGGAGCGTTACGGGCTACGACTGTTCGGGTTCGTGCACCGCGCGTTCCTGGAGTTCTTCTGTGCAGAGGAGATCGTGGACAGATTCGATCACGATCCGACCTGGGGCCTCGATCGTCTGCGTTCACTGTTTCGCGAGCACTGGGCCGATCCGTCGTGGCGGGAGGTGCTTCGACTCGTCGCCAGCGCTCTCCCCGCCCAGACCGCCAACGAGCTGGTCACCCTGCTCGCCACCGAGGCCACCCAACCGTGGCCACCGCTGAACCTGACCGGGCCGCCGTGGAACCTGGTGCTGGCGGCGCAGTGCGTGGCTGAGGCGCCGCAGCCCGCCGAACTGGCCGACGCGGGCGACGCCGTGCTGCGGCAGGTCGTGCGTCTCATCGAGCATGGCATCTCCGCGGACGACCCGAACCTGGTGGATCTCACCGAGCAGGAGCTGCTGTCCTCGATCCGGGCGCTCGGCCCGAGTTGGCCCGGCCGGGAGATCTTCCTGCACTGGTACCGCCGCCGTGGTGTCCGGACCAGTTGGCGATCCGGCTCTCCCTTCGCCACCCGGATCGCGGCGGTGCTGTCCACCGCCGACGAGCAGATGGAGGACCTGCTCGTCCGGGAGCTGGGGCAGGGCCGCGAGCGCCAGGCCCATCTCACCCTGGTCGCCGGGCTGGCCGAGGCCGCCGGCCGCCTGCAGGCCACCGGCGGCAGTAGTCGCCGATGCCGGGACATCCTGGTCGCCCAGGCGCAGGCCGAGGTCTCCACCGCGGTACGGCAGGCCGCCGTACGCGCACTGGTCGCTCACTTCAATGCCGACCCCGACCTCGTGGACGTGCTGCGCGGTTTCGCCAGTTCCCCCGACCTCGCGGTGCGGGCACTGGCCGTGCAGTCCCTCGGCGCCCGGTCCGAACTCTCCGACGACGTCCGTCAGGTGCTGGCCAGAGCCACCGGGGACACCGCCGTCGCGGTGCGGCGCGCCGCCGCCGGAGTGCTCACCGCACGTTGCGCCGACCTGCCGGACGCACCCGAGACAATGCAGCGACTGCTGGCCACCGACGCCGACCCCGGCGTGGTGCAGTGCGCGCTGAAGGGTCTGCTGGTTCTGCCGGAGTACGCCGAGACCGCACGAACCACGGCGTTGCAGCGGGTCACCGGCGATTCCCCGGACGAGGTCCGACGCGGCGTTCTGACCGAGCTGCTGCCCGAGCGACCCGACCCGGAGAGCACCGAGCTGCTGCTGAAGCTGGCCTGCTCGGACACGTCGGCGCGGGTCCGCGCGGTCGCCGTGCAGCGGTTGGCGCTCGTACCCGACCCGGAGGGGCGCTGCCGGGCCCGGCTGATCGATCAGATCGAGCAGGACGAGGAGTCCTCCGTGCGGGCCGCCGCGGTCACCGCTCTGATCGACCGGGACCGCGCCGACGACACGGGGTGGACCGTGGTGGCCCGCTCGGCTCGCGTCGACGAGGACGCGACGGTACGCCTCGCCGCGGTGCGCGCGCTGGCCGAGGCCTACCCCGACCACCGCACCGGGGAACTGCTGTTGGAGAGCGCTCGACGCGATCCGACCGCGAGCGTCCGGCTCGCCGCGGTCGACCTGCTCACCGGGCGACCGTTGTTCGGTCACGCGACCCGGGACCTGCTCATCAGCCGCGCCTCCCAGGAGCGGGACCCGATCGTCCGGCTGCGGGTCACCCGTAGCCTGGCCCGTCTCGCCGACCCACCGGATCTTGAGGTGCGGGAGTGCCTTGCCGAGCAGGTCAGTCGGGACCCCGACCCGAACGTGTTGTGCGCCGCCGCACAGGCGCTCACCCGCCACGGCGAGGCCCCGGGCCTGATGGAGACACTGTGCCGGCGGGCACGCCGGGACAGCTACGTCGGCATCCGGTTGGCCGCCGTGCAGACCCTCTGCGCGTACGGGAGCCCGGAACTGGTGACCGACGTGCTGCTGGAATGCGTCGAGTCCGACACCGACCCGACAGTGTTCGACGCTGCCGTGCGCTGTCTGACCGAGCAGGGGTCGGCGTCCATGGCGGTGACGCTGCGACTCATGCGCCGCCTGTCGGACCAGAACCCGGCGATCCGCGCCCGCATCGCCGCCGCGCTCGGCGAACACTTCGGTGCCGACCCGGAGGTTCAGGTGCTGCTGGTCGGGCTGGTCCGCGACGATCCGGCCCTGGAGGTTCGCCGCCGGGCAGTCGAGCAGCTGGGCGCCAGCCTGGCCGGCCGCACGGGGGTACGGGACCTGCTGCTGCGGCTGGCTGACGACGATGACTGGGAGATCCGCCGGACCGCGTTGCTCGCGTTGACCCGGCACTACGACAGGGACACCCGGACCCGGGAGATGCTCGTGCGGCTCGCGCATCAGGAGGATGACGGCGCGGTGCGGCGGCTGGCCGGGCAACTGCTGGCCACGCTGCCCGACACCCGACCCGACGACTTTCCGTGATCGATCCGGAGCCGTAGGTGTGCGCGCGTGCGCGTCGAGCGACGATCCGATCGACCTCGTCAAATACCATGAGCTCATGACGGATCCGGTCGCCGGCTCGTCCCGCCCGACCGGCTGGAGTCTGCGAGTCCTCTTCGGAGTGATCGGGCTGGCCGCTCTCGTCCTCGGCTATGTCGGCTTCGAGCGCCTGCTCCAGGCCCGACCAGACGTCGCCCACGATCCGTACGATGTGCTGTACTACGACCTTCAGCTCTTCGTCTTCGGCGCCGAACCATTCCAGGACGCCGGCCCCTACCCGTGGCAGTTGCAGGTCGCCCGGTTCGCCGCCCCGCTGTTCACGCTCCTCGCCGTCGCCGAGGCCAGCCGGCTGCTGCTGGCCGCCGAGAGTCGTCGCCTGCGCGCCCGTCGGGCACGTGGTCACGTCCTGGTCTGCGGGGACTCCCAGTTCGCCCGCATGCTCGCCGACCGGCTCTTCGCCGACGGCGAACGTGTGGTGGTGGTGCGCTCCGAACCGTTCGGGCCGCTGGAGTACCGGTGGCGCCGGTACCTTGGCGTGGTCGGCGACCCGACCAGCCCCGAGGTGTTGCGCGGCGCCGGCCTGCCCCGAGCCCACACCATCTACGCCTGCAGCGAGGACGACGACCGCAACCACGCGATCGCCAACACCGCCAACCGGCTCATCCAGGACCGACGGCAACCGCCGCGGGTCTACATCCTGGTGCACGACTCGGAGATGTGTCTGTCCCTGCAGGCCCGACGACTCGGTGCCGCTGGGTCCAGCCGGCTGCGGCTGGACTACTTCCACGTCGACGACGTCGCCGCACGCGCGCTGAACCGGCACCACCCGCTGCCCAGCGGGGCAGACCGACCAACCAGGATCCTCATCGCGGGCACCGGCGCCTTCCGCCGGGCTCTCCTGGTGGAGACCGCCCGGCACTGGCGCGCATCCCGAGCCGATACCCCCCGGGGCCAGGGCGTGCCACCCCTGCGGGTGGACGTCGTGGCACCGGATGCCGGGACCGAGATCGCTCTTGCGTCGTCGCGGTACCCGTTCCTGGCCACCGTGTGCCAGTTGACCGCGTACGACCTTGATCTCGACGGTGTCGTCGGTCTCGGCCGCGACCGCTACGACCGCATCTACGTCTGCGCACCTGACGAGATCAGCGGCCTGCGGTTCGTGCTGGACACGCCCGCCCTGTGGCAGGGCGCCGAGAGCGCCGTGTTCGTGCCGGTCTACCGGCAGGCGGCGCTCGCCGCGGCCTTCCACGGCGACTCCCGTCACGACCTGCTCGACGAGGTGCACGGCAAGCTCCGCCTCTACCCGGTGCTCACCCACGCCTGCGACGCCCGGCTGATCGCCGAGGACCTCACCGAGCGGCTGGCCCGGCTGATCCACGAGCGGTACGTCCAGGCTCAGCAACGCGCCGGGGTACGACTCGGCGATGCCCCGGCGATGGTGAGCTGGTCACGACTACCCGAGTCGTTGCGGCGGGCCAACCGGGCCCACGTGCAGGACATCGCCGCCAAACTGCTGGACCTCGGTTGCGTCGTGGCCCCCCGCCACGGTGGCACCGGTGACGCCTCGGCCGCCGGGCAGGCCATCGACGACAGGATCGAGGAACTCGCCCGCCTGGAGCACGACCGGTGGTGCCGGGAACGGCGCGGGGACGGCTGGACGTACGGTGACCCGCGTGATGACGTCCAGCGGCGGCATCCCGCCCTGCGGCCGTGGGAGGAGTTGCCGTCCGACGTGCAGGAGCAGAATCGTGAGGGGATCAGGGCCCTGCCTGATGTGCTGTCCGACAACGGGTTCGAGCTGATCCGGCTGGCACCTCCGGTGCCCGCGCAGCGGGGAGGCCCGAGGGATGCCGCCTGATTTCGGCCCGGTCCGCGTCGGCGTGACCGGGCACATCAACCTGACCCGCGACACCGAGCTGCTCGTCGCCGACGCGCTCCGCGTCGAGTTGGGCCGGATCAGCGACCGGCCCGTGCACGGCGTGACCTGCCTGGCGGCCGGTGCGGACCAGGTCTTCGCGCGTACGGTCCTCGATCTGGGCGGCACCTACGAGGTGATCCTGCCGGCCCGCGACTACCGGGCCGCGGTGATCAGGCCGGAGAACCGGCTCGCCTTCGACGAGCTGCTCGACCGGGCGGCGGCGGTCGTCTACACCGGTCACGTCCGCTCGGACACCGCCGCCTACGTGGTTGCCAACCGTGAGCTGGTTCGACGGGTGCAGCGGCTCGTGGCGGTGTGGGACGGCAAACCTGGCCGCCACCCCGCGTCGACGGATCGGACCATCGACTGGGCGCGGCACCACGGCGTCCCGACCACCATCCTCTGGCCCGCCGGTGCCCGCCGAACCCCCATCGAGGACTGACGGGCCGGTCCTGCCGCCGGGCCCGACGAGCGGTAGCGCCGAAAACGACGGATACTCTCGTGATGACTGGACCCGATCTCGACCCGGAACAGTATCCGCCCATCGACCCGCGCGAACCGGTGCCCGACGACGCGGGGGTCCTTCTGCCCGGCGCGCCGGACGAACTGCCAGAAGCCCCGGCCGAACCGATGCCGGACGACGGTGGGAACGCCGGTGGCGTGCGCGAGCCGGCATAGACCAGTCCGTGAACGCTGGTGGTCGGCCGCCACGGTTGCCTCGCCTGCGTGGGTGGTCAGGCGGACTGCCGGTGGCGGCCGAGTGTCAGGAGTAGGCCGGCGGTGGCCAGGGGGATTCCGGCGGCGGCGGTGTATGCGGGGAGTTGGGCGGGGATCCCGAGGTGGACGGTGATGCCGAGGATGCGGGACAGGCCCCAGGGCAGCAACGCGAGCTGGTCGTTCCACACCGTCAGCGCGCGTTCCAGGCCCACTACCCAGACCAGGGCGGACAGCACGCCGAGGGGCACGCCCGCAGCGGTCAGGGTCAGCCCGACGGCGCTTCGGCGGCGCAGGTCGTACCGGTCGCGCAGGACCACGGCGACGGCTACGAACAGCCAGCAGAACGCCGCGAACGCGACGGTGACGTACGCCGCGCGCAGGCCCGGTGCGGTCCAGAACGCGAACCAGTAACCGCCCGGTCCGCGTCCGGCGAGCGCCGCCAGCAGCAGCACGCTGCGCAGCAGCGCGACGCCGCCGACCACGGCCCACAGGTGGAACGGATCCCGCCGGCCGACGACGAGGCGTACGACGAGGGCGAACAGCGCCCACCCGCCGAGGGTGACCAGCAGGTGCGCCGGAGCGGCGAACCAGGTCAACACGAGCCGGCTCGCCACCAGCACCAGGGCCGGGACCAGCCACACCAGCACCCGGTCCGCCCGCGTCACGGGTGTCGGCAGCGCGGCCACCCGCCACGGCCGGAGCGCGCCGAGCAGCAACCCGCGCGCGGCGGCCCCGCCGAACCCGCGCCCGTACAGGCCGAGCAGCACCAACAGCAGGATCGACCCGAGTATCGCTCGGGCCGCCCAGGCCATCGCCGGGTCCCGGTCGGCACGCCGCGCCCCGAGGTCGGCGGCGGTGAAGTTGTACGCCGGCAGGTCCAGGTCGGCGCCGTAGCGCTGCCGGTGCGTGTCGCGCGCGTCGTGGTACGCCGCTGCGGCCAGCCGCCAGTCGTGGCGGGCGGCCGGGGCACCCGTGTCCAGCCACTGCGCGTGCCGCAGCACCATGGTCCGGTATGCGCTCAGCGTCTCGAACAGGTTGACCTGGTAGTCGAGAGTCGCGGTGAAGCGGCCGCGCAGTTCGGCGTCGCGCCAGGTCGCCGGTTCGGTAGCGGCGACCAGGTCTCGCATGCGCCGGGCCAGCGCGACGGCCTGCGTGCCCTCCTCGATCGCCTCGTCGACGCGACCGCCGGTCACCGCGTAGATGCTGTCCAGCGCGGCGGAGTCGCCGGTCGGGATGTCCCACTCGAAGATCCACATCATGGGCGGCGGTTCCAGCCCGAGCGCCCGCACCGACCGGTCGGCGTACGGGCCGATGTAGAGGCCTCTGGTGACCGCCTGCCGGGACAGAGCCATGGCCTGCCCGATCGCGGCGACGGTGTCCGGGTCGCCGGAGAACGTGCGGTACGCCCAGTCCGCCGTGACCTGCGCCGGGTCGGCGTACGGATCCCAGGCGAGTCGGCCGACGGCGTACGTGTTGAGGTCGTAGAGCTGCCAGAACCCCGCGCGCAGGTACAGCGACATGGGTCCGGCGCGCAACGGCCCGCCGTCCTGGGTCCAGTTCCAGACACCCTCGACGTTCGGGTTGGCCGCGAGGAATGCGCGCAGCGCCTGGCTGTGCAGCGGGCCTAGATCGTTGGGTAGCGACCCGAACGCCTCGAACTCGCGCCGGGCCTGGAACTCCACGATGCGGCGGTGCCCGCCGCCCAGCAGTGTGGTGTTCAGGGGTAGGTGGCTGTAGAAGTCGCCCAGGGTGTACTTGGTGGACACGACGAGATGCGGATCGTCGAGCCCGCCGAGCACCTGCGCGTACGACGCCGGGTTGGTGTGCAGGTCGCCGACGGCACCGACGCCCACCGTCCAGGTGCGGAAGATGATCTCTTTGCCGGCTGGACCCGCGGTGTCCAGCAGCGCCCGCAGCATCGCGCGTACGGACGCTTCCGTGGTGACCGCGAGCCGTGACGAGTAGTCCCAGCCGGTCCCGGCGTACACCTCGCCGCCCTCGCCGACGCGGACCATCAGGCCGTCGACGAACGGCATGCTCTCGAACAGCTCGGCCAGGCCGGCCTGGTAGACCGACCACAGCCGAGGGTCGGCCACGTCGAGGCCGCCGACTGTCCGCGTCAGGTATGCCTCCAGTGGGGGCGACACCGCGAGCATGTCGGTCAGCAGAAAGACCCGCATCCCCATGTCCTCGGCGTACCGGAAGACGGGGCCGAAGGCCGCGACCATCGCCCGCGCGCGGTCGACGTGTGGGTCGCCGGTCGGATAGACGGCGCGCCCGTCGCCGACCTTCGCGAAGGTGACGTACTCCAGGAAGCCGGGTACGACGATGCCGTTGAACCCCTGCGCCACCGAGTGATCGACGAACTGGCGGAACTGCGTGTCGATGCGGGTCACGGCGCCGGCGTCCACCCACGGCGCGCCAGGCAGCACCGCCGAAGCGACCACGTCGGTGTTCAGGCCGTAGTCGTCGCCGGCGGCGAAGACGGTCGGGTCGGGCTCGCGTCCGACCGAACCCGCGTCGGTCAGCCGCAGGCCGAGCCGGGGGATGACCACCCGACCCGCGTCCGACGCGGGAAGCGCTTCGCCACCGGAGCGGATCCGGTCGGCCAGCCGGTACATCCCGGCTGCCACGCCCGCGACGTCGCCGCCCTGGACGGCCAGTTCGGCGCCGTGCACGTCGAGCCGGTACGCCTCGGGTGTCCCGCCGAGGGTGGCCAGCACGCCCGCCCGCAGCGTCCTCACCGCCGACAGGTCCAGCGCCGGGCCGGTGCCCGTCGCGGCCGTCGCGGACCTGGCCGGGCTCGACGTGGCCGACACGAGCACGGGTCGGGGCAGGCCGCGGAGAACGACCGCGTCGGCGACGGCGGTTGCGGCCTTGCGGACGCGCGGCTCGTCGGGCACGACGAGGGACGCCAACGGCGGGACCGGTGCGGGCGTCCGCGCCGGCGCGGCGACAGCGTCCTCGCGGGGCACGGCGGCGGGGGAGTGGCTCAGCCCTAGCGTGTCGCCGACTCCCCACGCCGTGGCCGCGCCGAGCGCCAACACGACCGCCGCGGCGACGAGCAGCGGGTACGGCCTGCGGACCTGGGCAACGTGAGCCACGCTCGCATGATAGTGGCCGCACCGGCCTCCGTTCGACCTCGGCCAGCGCGGATGGCAGTTATGACATAGATGGGACTACATGTCTTGGGCGAACTCAGGTATGAAGGCCGAAGGCACGTCTCGGTGCTGATTCCTGAGAAGGAGCGACAGATGACACTTGCCCTGCGCCGCCTGCGAACGGGGGCGGTCGTGCTCGCTGCCTGCACACTTGGGCTGAGCCTCCTGTCGGTACCCGCCGCCGAGGCGTACTCGGTTGCCCCTCTCGCGCCAGGATCCGAGCGGGCACCGGAATCGCACCAGTTCTCGGCAGAGGGTGTGACAACGATCGGTGAACTCCGCACCGTGAACAGCTCTCTGTCCTACGCCCCCAGCGGCGGGACACAGATCATCCAGCACCCCGGTGCCACCTACGTCAAGGTGCACTTCAGCTCACTGCGACTGGCCGACGGCGACTACGTCACCGTGTCGAGCCGCGACGGCAAGGAGAGCTACCGGTACGACCGCCACCTGAACCGGGCGACCGGTTCGGACTACACCACGGACGGACAGCCGGGCTTCTGGGCGATGTCGGTGGAGGGTGACACCGCCGTCGTGACCCTGCACAGCAGCCGCACCGCACGTGGCAGCGCCGCGACCATTGACCGCTTCTGGCGCGGGTACGACCGCACGGAGATCACCGCGCACAACTTCACCACCCAGTCCGTGTGCAGCACCGACGCCCGCCGCGACGTGGTCTGCTACCAGAACAGCCACCCCACCGAGTACGCCCGCGGCGGGCGTCGGTGGCACGGCTGCTGATCAGCGGCGGTGGCCTGTGCACCACCTGGCGGATCGGCAGCACCAACCGGATGCTGACGAACAAGCACTGCTTCTCGACGCAGGCGGCCGTGAGTGGCAGCGAGATGCAGTTCAACTACCAGTGCGCCACCTGCGGCGGCGCGAACCCCGGCGCCGGCACCAAGGTCAGCGGTGCCACCCTGTACCAGGTGAGCAGCGGTGGGTCCAGCCAACTGGACTACGCCCTGTTCTCGGTCAACAACTTCACCGCCATCCAGGGATTCGGCACGCTGTACCTGGCGACGACCGCCACCAGCAACGGCACCCGGATCTACATCCCCGGGCACGGCGACGGCACCGCGAAGCGGCTGTCGATCTACGAGGACACCCAGAACGGGCCGACCTGCGCCGTCCGGAACGCGAACTACAACACCTGGAACATCAGCTACAGCTGTGACACCTCCGGCGGCAACTCGGGTTCACCCGTGCTGAACGCCAGCCACCGCGTGCTCGCCCTGCACCACCTGGGCGGTTGCCCGTCCAACCAGGGTGCCAAGGCGCACCTGATCTACAACGAGATCGCCAGCCTGATCGCCAACGGCTGAGAACGTGGGCCGCCGACGCGCGCGTCCTGCGCCTCGGCGGCCCAACGGCTCACCGCCAGCCACCGCGCGCCCCGGCCCGGCCGCGCGCCAGAGCCCGCCGTACGGCGGACCCTGACAATCGCGGAGAAGCTCAGCGCAGGGTGTCGATGTCGATGACGAACCGGTACCGCACGTCCGAGGCGAGCACCCGCTCGTACGCGTCGTTGACCGCCTCGGCGCCGATGACCTCGACCTCGGGAGCGATACCGCGCTCGGCGCAGAAGTCCAGCATCTCCTGCGTCTCGGCGATGCTGCCGATGCTGGAGCCGGCGAACGAACGTCGATTGCCGAACAACGCGAAGACGGGCACCGGAAGCGGCTCCGGCGGGGCACCCACGCTGACAAGCGTGCCGTCCAGACGCAGCAGACCGAGGTAGCTGGCCATGTCGATCGGTGCGCTGACCGTGTTGATGATCAGGTCGAAGCTGTTCTTGAGCACCTCGAACGTCGCCGGATCCTTGGTGGCGTGGTAGTGCTCGGCCCCGAAGCGCAGGCCGTCGTCCTTCTTGCCCAGCGTCTGGGACAGCACTGTCACCTCGGCGCCCATCGCTGCGGCGATCTTGACAGCCATGTGGCCCAGACCGCCCAGGCCCACCACCGCGACCTTCTTGCCGGGACCGGCATTCCAGTGCGCCAGCGGAGAGTACGTGGTGATGCCCGCGCACAGCATCGGCGCAGCCGCCTCGTACGGGATGGTTTCCGGCACCCGCAGCACGAAGTCCTCGTTCACGACCACCTGGGTCGAGTACCCGCCCTGGGTGACGGTGCCGTCCCGGTCGACGCTCGCGTACGTCTGGGTGTTGCCCTTGAGGCAGTACTGCTCGTTTCCGGTGCGGCAGTTCTCGCACTCGCGACACGAGTTGACCATGCAGCCGACACCGGCGCGGTCGCCGACCGCGTGGCGGGTGACGTCGGCGCCGACCTCGGTGATTCGACCGACGATCTCGTGGCCGACGGTGAGCGGGTAGGGAACGCTGCCCCAGTCGCCGCGCACCGTGTGGATGTCAGAGTGGCAGATGCCGGCGTAGCGGATGTCGATGAGAACATCATGCGGGCCGAGGTCCCGCCGTTCGATGGTGGTACGCACGAGCGGTTCGGTGGCGGACGGCGCGGCGATGGCGTTGACGGTGAAGATGATGTCCTCCGGTGACGTGATGCTGACTCCTGGCGGATCGCGCAGACGTGCCTTGCCGTTCCTCGGGCCATGGTGAGACGCCGTGGTCGACGCATGAAACGCCGAACGGCGGCCCGCTGAATCAGTCGGGCCGCCGTTCGCAGAGTGTGGATCAGAGCGGGCGGATGTTCTCCGCCTGCGGGCCCTTCTGGCCCTGGGTGATGTCGAACTCCACCTTCTGGTTCTCGTCGAGGCTGCGGAAGCCGCTCGCCGAGATCGCGGAGAAGTGGGCGAAGACGTCGGCGCCACCGTCGTCCGGGCTGATGAAGCCGAAGCCCTTGTCGGCGTTGAACCACTTCACGGTACCTGTAGTCATCTCTGCTCCTCGCAGGCTGTTGGAGACCGCACTGTGCGGACCCCTACGCCGCCGCGTTGATCACCCGCGTCGAAACGACACGAAAAACGAAAAGCGCCTGGGTGGGTTCAGATGACCCATCAGGCGCTGGAAAACGTCTACGGAAATCAAAACTGCAACTCGGTTACCGTAGCAGATGGCGACCCATGACGGCACCCCCGAGGACGTCAGCTGGCTTCCCGCGCTCGCCACCGAGCACTGACGACGGCGGGCCGGGTGGCGTTGCGCGCGGGGTCGCCGAGAGATTTCGAGATTTTTCTTGGTTGACGGCAACCTGCGGGCGGTGGATCGCATGTACCCGGATGTAAGCGACGATCGCCACGATCCATAGGGGCCCGGAAATGTCTGCACGTCCTCTCCTGCTGCTGCCCATTGCCGCTGTCCTATTTGCACAGACGGCCTGTGGCTCCACGCCGGCATCTGGTCCTGGCCCAACCGCCTCTGCGCCGACGTCGGCCGCTGTCGCCACTGGCACCCCCAGTGCATCGCCCGCCGTGGCTACCACGGCCACCGACTGTCCCTCGGCAGCGACCCTCCAGACGCTGGTCGAGCTGCCGAAGGGCTCGTCTCTCAGGACGGTCACGTGCGTCAAGGACTGGGCGGCGGCCGATCCGCAGGGTCCGACCGCCGGTGACGGCGTCTATCTGTTCCGCTACGCGAGCGGCACGGGCTGGAAGTACTACGACCAGGGCAGCGGATGGGACTGCGAGGATCTCGGCCTCAGCGAGCCGGCGCCGTTCTGCATCTCGGAGCCGGTGACGACGACGGCGAAGCCGGCGAACAGCGCGGCCACGAATGCCACCTGCCCTTCGGCGAAGACCCTGGAGGCCCTTGTCGAGCTCCCGAAGGGCTTGACGTTCGGCGGTGTCGAGTGCGTCAAGGACTGGGCGGGAGCTGATCCGCAGGGCCCGAAGGCCGGTGACGGCGTCTACCTGTTCCACTTCGTGACCGGCGCGGGCTGGAAGTACTACGGCGAGGGCAGCGGATATGACTGCAAGGACCTCGGCCTCACCGAGCCTGCGCCGTTCTGCATCTCCTGACGGGTTGACCGCGTTCACGTGCTGTGGCGCACACCAGCTAAGGTGTGCGCCACAGTCAATCGGCCGCATCGACGACGCCGCTGCCTGAAGGACGTCGGGTACGTGGGGGGACCAGCGCGGCATGGCGCACTCCGTGGACGATCTTTTCTGTGAGTTCGTGCGGACCCGCTCGCCGGCGTTGCTGCGAACGGCGTTCCTGCTGACCGGCGACCGGCACCTCGCCGAGGACCTGGTGCAGGATGCGCTGGCCCGCACGCACAGGGGCCGGCGCCGGCTCAATGATCCCGGGCACTTCGAGGCGTACACCCGCACCGCCATGTACCACCAGCATGTGAGCTGGTGGCGGCGCCGCAAGGTAGCCGAGTCCCTGCCCGGCGAACTGGCCGACGTGGTTCAGCCCGGCAGCGACCATGCTCGCCGCACCGATCTCAAGCTTGCCCTGCACCAGGCTCTCGCCCAACTCACCCAGCGGCAACGCGCCGCGCTGGTGGCGCGGTTCTTCGAGGACCGCACCGAGGCCGAGACCGCGGATCTGCTGCAATGCTCAGTCGGCACGATCAAGAGTCAGACCAGCAAGGCCCTGGCCCGCATGCGGGAGATAGCGCCCGAGCTGCTTTCGGCCGTGATGGAGGAGGCCTGATGACCGACAACCTCGGGCCCCTGCGTCAGGCCATGTCCGATCTGAGCGAGCACGGCGGCACCGCCGACCTGTACGAGCGCACCCTGCGCAAGTCGCGGCAGTCACAACGGCGGACAGCGCTCACCACCGGAGCGGCGGCGGCGACGCTGGTGTTCGCCATCGGCGGCATGGTCGCCTTCGCCACCCGTGACAGGCCCGAGCCTCCGACGCCACCCGGATCCGCCAGCACCAGTGACGGACCCCAGAATCCCACCTGTCCGACGACGCAGACCCTCGGGACCCTGGTCGAGCTGCCGGCGGGCTGGTCTTTCGCTTCAAGGGCGGTGGACTGCGTCGAGACGTGGGCGGCGGCCGACGTGCAGCGTCCGGACGCCGGGGCCGTCATCTACCTGTTCCATTACACGGCCGGCACGGGCTGGCGATTCCACGACCAGGGCACCGGTTGGGACTGCAAGGACCTCGACCTGACCGAGCCGGCGTCGTTCTGCACGTCCTGACCGCCTGCCTGGGAAGTCCCCGGGCTGAGGTGACTGTCCTTGTGCTCGGCGATGGCCGGTAGGTCTCGTAGGCTCTCTCGGTGCAGAGCAGTCGAGGACGGATCATGACGCAGATGTTGGACGCGGCGGAGAACGCCTCGCCGGTCGAGGCGGTCGAGGCGGTCACCCGGGAACTCGGTGCGGCGCTGGGTGCGCGCAGTGTGTCATTCCTGATCGCGGACCTCAGCGGTCGGGCGCTGGTCCGGTTGGCCCACGTGCCGCTCGACGGTGCCGGTGACGGCCGCCGGGACGGTGACGAGGTTGCCACTGTGATGCCGTTCGACAACGGCCCCGCCGAGCAGGCGCTACGCAGCCAGACGGTGGGGGTTTTGGCGCAGCCGGACGGATGGACGGTGTTGGCGCCGGTGACCGACCGTGGTGAGGCTATCGGTCTGCTTGAGATGATCCTGCCTGACGAGCCCGCCCCCGCGACGCTGCAGGAGATCGCCCGCACGGCGCACGTGTTGGCGTTCGTGGTGATCGCCAACCGGCGGTACACTGACCTGTTCGAGTGGGGGCAGCGCACGACCCCGTTCACCCTGTCCGGCGAGATCCAGCGCCGCCTGCTGCCCGCCTCGTTCACCTGTGAGAGTAGTGCGTTCACCCTGTCCGGCTGGCTGGAGCCCGCCGCCAGCGTCGGCGGGGACACCTTCGATTACAGCCTTGCCCGCGACGTGCTGCATTTCAGCGTCACCGACGCGATGGGGCACGGGGTGGCCAGCGCGCTGACTGCCACCCTGGGCGTGGGCAGCCTGCGCAACAGCCGTCGTCGCGGCGCGGTTGGTCTGGTGGCACAGGCTGACGCCGCGGATGCCGAGGTGGCCGAACACGCCGCCGTGCCGGGCAGTTACGTCACCGCGATCCTCGGCCGTCTCGACCTGCGTACCGGGGTGTGCGCGCTGCTCAACGCCGGGCATGTGCCGCCGCTGCTGGTGCGCGACGGGGACGTCCGGACGCTGCCGCTACCGGCCAACTTCCCCCTGGGTATGTTCGCCGGGGCCGGTTACCGCGATGGCGAGGTCACGCTGCTACCCGGCGACCGTCTGGTAGTGCTGACCGATGGCATGCGGGAGCGTAACGCCGCCAAACTGGATCTACCGAACATGCTGCGGTCGATTGCTCATCTGCACCCGCGTGAGGCTGTCCGGGCCCTGGCCGACGCCGCGCTCGAGGTCAGCGGACCGACCCTGGCCGACGATGCCACGCTGTTCGTCCTGGACTGGCACGGCGGGCACAGCGAGGAGCGGCGGAGCAGCGCCGGCGCCGACCAGGCGCGCGCCAGCGCCGCGCTGCCGGACTGATCTACCGGCCGGTCGCGTCATCCGCGGACGGCACGCTCGCCTCAGCGGCCTGCACGCTGTCATACACGTCGATGACCCGATCCACTGATGTGACCGTCAGCACGTTACGCACGGCGGGTTGCGCCGCGGCTACGCACAACCGTCCGTCGGCGACACGCATCGCCTTGAACATCACCACCAGCGCGCCCAGTGCGCTGGAATCCATGAAACCCACCCCGGCCAGATCCACCACCACCTGCGGTTCACCGGCGTCAACCAACCGTTGCAGACTCTCGCGCAACTGCGGAGACGTCGCCATGTCCAGTTCGCCGCGCACCTCGAGCACGGTGCAACCCCGGCCCGGCCGGGCCGACAACAGCAAGTCCACGACACACTCCCACGCCGATGATCCCCGCATACTCTATTCTGCCGGCGGGCGAAGCGCCGTCGGCCGGCGTACGCCGCGCGGACGTCTTGACCGTTTCGGCTCAGCAAACCCCGGGTAAGGCTGACAACAACCGATGCGTCCCGCTTCAGCCCGGCGTGGTTGCGTACGGGCCGAGGAGGAACTTCGCGATGCGCGTGACCATGACGTTGTCACTGCCGCGGCAGCCGACCTCGGTGACCCGAGCCCGCCACACGCTCGTCACCCTCCTGAGCCTCACCGAGGCCACCGAGGAGTCTCGCGGCCACCTCGCCGTGCTGATCACCGAGGCATGCGCCAACGCGGTGATGCACGCCGATCTCGACAGCACCGTCGACATCACCATCGATATCGATGATCACATGTGCCTGCTCGAGGTCGGCAACCGCGGCAGTAGTCCCAACGGCGCTGGGCGGCTCGACGTCGACCTGCCCGACCCGCTCACCGTCGGCGGCCGTGGGCTGCCCTTGATCGCCGCACTCGCCGACGCGGCGGCCTTCGTCGCCGGGCCACCGGATCACGTGCTGCTCCGCATCACCAAATACCTCGCCGACCCGCAGCCTCAGTCGACCTGATGACCGGACATACCCGCCCGGCTCCGGCGTACGTCACCAGTCGGTCGGTGCAATATCACCACCACAGAGCGTGTCGTCAGCTCACTGACGGCTCTCCTTTATCTTCGGCAACAGCGTGCCGTGGTCGCACCGCGCCCTGATCTCGCTCCTGTTGCCCGCTGACAGCAGCACCACCTGGATCTCCTTGACCGGCCCGGGGTGGTAGTCCTTGAGGCGGTAGCCGGGGGCAGGAGCGACGTCCACAACGCGAGCCTGATCGCCGGTGCAGAGCACGGTCACCACACCACCGAGTGCCCGCAGGGCTGTACCCGGCTTCGGGGGGGTCGGCGCCGGCGCGGCACTGGACGGGACCGTCGACGGGTCGGCACTGGGTGACGTCGTAGGGCCAGGGCCGGCCGACGAACCGGCGCCGGCGCTCGCTTCAACAGGCCCAGCCGGAGCGGCCACCGTGCGGCTTGGTCGAGAGGCTGGTGCGGGCTCCGCGGATGTCTGCCGGGCAGCAGGTGTCTCGGTGGCAGACACCTCGAGGGCAGCGTCGGGCGGGGCGGCACCCTCACGTGTGGCGATGCCGCCCGATCCGCCGTCAACAGGTACGAACTGAGGGAGCAGGAGCGAAACGGTCGCTGCCGTCGCCACGAGAACGGGGATCAACACGGCCCTTGGGATGCGGCGACGCCGATCGGGAGAGGGGCCGGCGGTAGCCGGGGCCGAGACGGATGCCGACTGTGCCGCCTGTTTCAACCGGCGCTCGGCGTCATCGGCGAAACCGTGCAGGGCCGCGGCCACCTCCGCGGCATCCGGTCGATCCGCCGGCTCCCTGGCGAGGCAACGGTCGAGGAGGCGGTGAACCTCCGGTGACACTCCCTCGACGTCCGGCAGCGGCGCCGGATCGACGTACACGTGAGCCGTCAACATCTGCGTGGGAGTCTCCGCCGACCAGGGCAGCTCATTGGTCAGCGTTCGGTACAGCAGCAGCCCGAGCGCGTAGACATCGGAAGCGGGCAGGACAGTGCCACCGGCGAGCCGTTCCGGCGCGAGGTAGGCCGCGGTGCCCAACAGTTGTCCGTCCGCCTCCAGCTCCGGCCGACCCACTGTGGTGGCGATACCGAAATCGACCACCTTCACACCGGCCGGTGTCAGCATCACGTTGGACGGCTTGATGTCCCGGTGCACCAGCTGACGTTCGTGTGCGGCGGCGAGCGCCTCGGCGACCTGCGCGCACGTCCGCATCGCGACGGCCGGCGGCAGTGGACCGGCGGCAAGGCGCTCGGACAGGGTCTCGCCGGGCAGCAGTTCCATCACCACGTACGAGACCTGGCGGCCGGCGGCATCGGTGTGCTCGCCATAGTCGTACACACTGGTCACGTGCGGGTGCCAGAGCCCCGCTGCGGCCCTGGCCTCTGCCTGGACGCGTTGCCGCGCGCCACGGGCGGCGGCCTGCGCGCCGGCCAGGACCTTGACTGCCACCCCACGTTCGAGGACACGGTCCCACGCCCGCCAGACGACCGACATTCCGCCAGCGCCGAGACGGCTCTCGACCTGATACCTGTCGTCCAACAGATCACCGACCATCACTGGGACAGCTTGCCAGAGTGGACCCCCGGTGGCAGGGCGACCTGATCCGACGCTGGTCAGAGGCTGTCACGGGTGCACGCTTCCGTCCCACCTGGCCGTACCGGCTACCCGAACAACCGGGCGTGCTCGGTGGCCAAGAGGGGCTGACCTGGCACCTCGGCGGTGCCCCCAGTCGGCTCGGCCGGCACTTCGGTGTGCGGTGGGGGACAATCGACTCATGTTTGTCATCAAGGAGCGGTTCTTCTCGATCGGCGACGACTTCGACGTGCTCGACGAGCACGGCACCAAGGTCTTCCACGTCGACGGCAAGGTGCTCAGCGTCCGCGACAAGGTCGTCATCGAGGACGCCTCCGGCCATGAGGTCGCCACGCTGCACCGGCACCTGGTGGCGCTGCGTCCCACGTACGAGATCCGCATCGGCGGCGAGAAGGCCGCCGAGGTCCGCAAGAAGCTGCTCACGCCGTTCCGCGACAAGTTCACCATCGATGTGCCGGGGCCCGATGACCTGGTGATGAAGGGTGACCTGCTCGACCACGAGTACGTGATCGAACGCGACGGCACCGAGGTGGCCTCGGTCTCCAAGCGGTGGCTGACGATCCGGGACACCTACGCCGTGCAGGTCACCGCCGGCGTGGACCCGCTGCTCATCATCGGTAGCGTCCTCGCGCTCGACCTGGCCATGAACCGTGACAAGAAGAAGGCCGACGAGGCCTGAGCCTCTGGGCGGCAACCGCGGTGCGCGGGGTCGGGCCACGGGTCTGACCCGGACGGCCGTTCGAGAACGGAGGGGTCGGGGTGCTCCTGCACCCCGACCCCTCCGGCCTGCTCCGTCGGTCCGGATGGGGATTTCTCAGTTCACCCGCAGCGTTGACCGTTGAGGTTGAAGGCGGTCGGCGCCGGATTGGTGCCGCTCCAGGTGCCGTTGAAGCCGATGCTGGTGGACGCGCCCGGGGCGAGTCTGCCGTTCCAACTCATGCTGTCCGCGGTGACGCTCGTTCCGCTCTGTTTCCAGGTGGCCGACCAGCCCTGGCTGACCTTCTGGCCGGTAGTGGGGAAGTCGAAGGCGAGTTTCCAGCCGTCGACGGCGGTGGTGCCGGTGTTCTTGACCGTCAGTGTCGCGGTGAAGCCGCCCGGCCAACTGTTCGCCGTCCAGGCGACCGTGCAGCCGCCGGTCGGGGGAGTGGGCGCGGTCCGCACGGTCAGGCCGGGCGAGGCCGCCGAGACGTTGCCCGCCGCGTCGCGGGCGGTCACCACGAAGGTGTACGGGGTGTCCGGCGTCAACCCGGTCACGGTGTACGCGGTGCCGGTGGCGCTGCCCACCTTCACGGTGCCGGCGGTGTCGACGCGGTGCACGTCGTAGCCGGTGACGGCGGTGTTGTCGGTGGACGGCGTCCAGGTCAGCGCGACGCTGTCGCCGGTGATCGTGCCGGCGGTCGGCTTGCCCGGGACGGTCGGGGCCTGGGTGTCGCCGGGCGTGGTGCCGCGCGGCAGCACCAGGTGGGTGATGGAGTTGGCCGGGAAGGTGGTCGTGAGGCCGCCGGCGGTCACCGGAAGGTCTGCACCCCGGACGACGCCGGTGAGATCCGCCCCGCTGTAGCGGTAGGCCTGAGCGGTGCTGGCGGAGGCCCCGGTGAGGGTGACCGGGCTGGTCAGGTCGTCGCCGGTCTTGTTGACGACGACCACCGTGAGGGCCTTGTCGGCGCTGCGCTCGGCGGCGTACACCGCCAACTTGCCCTGGTCGGCGCTGCTCGCCTGGACGGAGGTCTCGCCGAACGCGCCGCCCTTGCCGTCGTAGTTGCGGTAGACGCGGAACGCGTTTGCCACCGGTTGGTCGGCCGTGGGCGCGGTCCAGAGGGTGGCGAGGTCGAGCCCTTCGCGGCCGAAGATGCCGAGTACGTCAGCCTGGGCGAGGGCGCCGTTGAGCGACCCGAAGCCACCCCAGTTGTACTCGGTCATCGCGACCTTCGTGCCCGGGTAGTGCTGGTCGACCAACTCGCGCAGGCGCGGGATGAACCGGACCGGGCTGTTGATCCAGCTTTCGTCCACGTAGGTCGGGTCCCAGAGTTGGCGGGTCGAGCGCAGCCGCAGCGCCTGGGTGTTGGCGTCGCCGGCCGCGTCGCCGAGCACGCCGGACTGCTGCGGGTAGAGGTGGACGTCGAAGTAGTCGAGGATGCGGGTGCCGTGCTGCTGCTCGTACTCGCGCATCCGGTCCAGGTACCACGGGCCGAGGTCCTGGCCGCCGTGCGCGGCCTTGTCCGGTGGGTTCGACCAGCATCCGGTGCGCGAGCAGGTGTCCTGGTCGAGGCCCGAGAAGATGATCGAGTTGAGGCCCCAACCGACCGGACCGAGCGTCTTCGCGCCGGGGTCGGCAGCCTTGATCGCGGCGGCGTACGCGTAGGTGCGGTCGCGTAGCTCGTCGTATCCCATGCCGGTCGGGCGGACGTCGCGGTGGGTGGACTGCCACAGGTCCGGCTCGTTGTCCAGGTTGTAGAACTGGACCCCGCCGTCGGTGGCGGCGCCGAACTGCCCCTTGAGGTGGTTGACGAAGTCGGTGACGTACTCCGGGCCGACGGCGACGCTGGTGTCCGTCGGATCGTTGCCGGTGACCAGCGACCCGTCCGGCTTCTTGCCGTTGCCGCAGTCCGGTGCCCAGGTGTCGGTGGACTCCTGCGGGCCGTACTTGGCGACGCTGAAGCCACACGCCCGCGACCGGTCCTTGGCGATCCAGCCGAGCATTGGCACCGTCATGACCGTGGCGGCGCCGGTGGCCTTGTTCTGCTGCACGAACCGGTCGCTCTCCGAGCCCTTCGGGAGGTCGCCCGGACTCGGGTTGTCGTTGGGGATGTTCTCGAAGTACCAGTCCGACGCGCGGTTGGTGGTGTCGGCACGGAAGTTGTAGCGGGTGGTGGCGTTGCCGCCATAGCGGTGCACCGGCAGCCGCAGGTCGCTGGCGAGGGCCTGGTCGGCGAAGTTCATGCCGTAGATGTACGGGCTGATCTGGTGCCGGGCGGCAGTGGTGTCGACGGCCAGCGCCGGGCCGGCCGCGGCCAGGGCGGGCTCTGGCAGGGCCAGACCGCCGAGGGCCGTGGCGAGCACGACCGGAAGTAGAGCGGTGGTGGGACGCACGAGCATTCCTTTCCATAGGAGCTCGCCGATGGGAGCGCTTCCACAGCGTTACGTCTTCCTGGCTTCGAGTCAACGCCCAACTCGGGGGCGGTTGGCGAGCGGCAGGTCGGCGTCACACATACTGACGTCCATCTATGCGATTGACGCTGATGCGGTCGCGCCGGAATGGCTCGGATCGCCGCATGCTGACCATGGACCCGCCCGATCACACCCGGCTGCGCCGGCTGGTGGCGAAGGCGTTCACGGCACGTCGGGTGGAGGCGCTGCGACCCCGAACCCAGCAGATCGCCGACGCGCTGGTCGACAACATGGTCCAGCTCGGTCCTCCGGCCGACCTGGTGGAGCACGTCGCCACGCCGCTGCCGATCCAGGTGATCTGCGAGCTGCTCGGGGTCCCGTACGCCGACCGCGACCGCTTCCACATCTGGTCCGAGGCGATCGTCTCGACCACCTCCCTGCCCGAGGAGACGGTCCAGGAGTACCTGAACAACCTCTGGGGCTACATCGGTGGTCTGGTCGCCGAGCGCCGCCGCGAGCCCGGGATCGACGACCTGCTCGGCGCGTTGGTGCGGGCCCGCGACGAGCATCAGGATCGGCTCAGCGAGACCGAGCTGGTGGAGCTGGCCGCTGGGCTGCTCGCGGCCGGCCACGAGACCACAGTCACCCAGATCCCCAACTTCGTGTACGTCCTGCTGCACAATCCGGACCAGCTCGCTCGGCTGCGGTCCGACCCGTCGCTGGTGCCGGCCGCGGTCGAGGAACTGCTGCGGTACGTGCCGCTCGGCGTCGGCTCCTCATTCGCCCGGTACGCCAAGGAGGACGTCGAGGTCGGCGGGGTGCTGGTCCGGGCAGGTGAGCCGGTTCTCGGCTCACTGTCGTCGGCGAATCGGGACGGTACCGTCTTCGCCGACCCGAACCGGCTGGATGTCGCGCGCGAGCAGAACCCGCACCTGGGCTTCGGGCACGGCGTGCATCACTGCGTCGGCGCGCAACTGGCCCGCATGGAGTTGCAGGTCGCCGTCGCCACCCTCGTGACCCGCCTGCCCGGGTTGCGACTCGCCGTACCGGAAGCCGATCTGCGGTGGAAGCGGGGGATGTTGGTGCGGGGCCTGCTCGGCATGCCGGTGGCCTGGTGAGCACCGCCTGGCGAATCGGGGTGGACTCGGGCCGCTGCATCGGCACGAGCATCTGCGCCGGCACCGCGCCCGAGCACTTCCGCCTGGTCGACGGCCGGTCCACGCCGCTGACCGACGTCGTCGCCCCGGACGACGTCATCCTCGACGCCGCCGACTCGTGCCCGGTGGAGGCGATCACGGTCCACGACGTCGCCGACGACCGGCTGATCGCGCCGCAGGAGTGACCTGACATCGAACCGGGCCGTCTGCGGCCACGAGATGGGCGGGTGCGGGTGCTTCTTGAAATCAGCGGCGGTGCGGTCGCTCTGCGTGGTGGACAGCTCAGTGTCCCGTGGCGGCGGCGATACTGTCGGCGTGGAGTACGTGTCCAGAGTGCCGCGACCGCCGCTGGACGGGCTGATCGACGACCTCTACTACCTGGAGGGTGCGCCGCCGTACGCCCGGCTGACGCTGCCGGCAAGTCCGGCGGCGTTGCTCATCGTCAACCTCGGAGCACCGTTCCGCATCCGCGCCGGCGCTGACGTCCAGACGGCCGAGTACGCCGACGGCTGCGTGGTCACCACGCCCACCCGTGCCTTCGAGTTCGGCTACCCGAGCCGGACCCGGTCCGTCGGCGTGCACTTCAAGCCGTGGGGGCTGGCACCGTTCCTGCCGATGCCCGCGGTGGAGCTGTGCGACCGGCCGGCGACGGTGGAGCAGGTGTGGGGCCGGCCCGCCATCGCTGAGTTGCGAGATCGCCTGGCCACGGCCGAGGGACCCCATGAGATGCTGACGCTGCTTGAGGACGAGCTGATGCGACGGCTGGGCGACGCGGCCGGCCTGGGGCTGGTCCGCCATGCGAGCCGCATCATCGCCGCGACCAGTGGGGCGGTGGCGATCGACGATCTGCGGGCTTCCGCCGGTGTCAGCAGCACTCACCTCGCACAGCGGTTCAAGGAGCTCGTCGGCGTCACACCGAAACGGTTTGCCCGCACCTACCGCTTCGCCGCCACCGTTCTCTCGATCAACCCGGCCGAACCGATCGACTGGGCCGACCTCGCCGATGCCGCCGGCTACTTCGACCAGGCCCACTTCGGCCACGAGTTCCGGGCCTTCACCGGGCTCACACCCACCCGGTACGTCGAGGTCCGGCGGCGGTTCCTGCGCGAACATCCTGGTCACGTGCTGGACGGCTGGCCGTTACCGAGCGATTGATTCCGTACAAGAGCGACAGCCCACGGGACTCTAACCTGAGGGCATCCCCAAGCAGAGGAGCGCGCCGATGGGCGACGTGGTCATGTACGGCTCGGTGTCGGTGGACGGCTTCATCGCGGACGATAACGACCAGCCCGGACCACTGTTCGACTGGTTGACCAGCGGTGACGTCCCGTTGGACGAGAGCGGCGCGTCGAAGGTGTCCCAGACGTCCTACGACTACGTCCGGCCGTACTGGGACCGGATCGGGGTGACGATCGCCGGCCGCCACGTCTTCGACATGACCGACGGCTGGGACGGGGAGCCGCCGAGCGGGATCGACCACGTGGTCGTCGTGACGCACCGGCCGAAGCCCGAGGGCTGGGATCCCGGGGCGCCGTTCCACTTCGTCGACGGCGTCACGGCGGCCGTGGCAAAGGCGCAGGAGCTCGCGGGTGACCGCATCGTCGAGGTCGCCGCTGGTGACGTCGGCGGTCAGGTGCTTGCCGCGGGCCTGGTCGACGAGGTGCGCATGGACGTTGTACCCGTGGTGTTCGGGTCCGGGAAGCGCTATTTCGGGTCGGTCCACGCGCAGCACCTGTTGGGGGATCCTGACGTGGTGATTCAGGGCAACCGGGTGCTTCACCTGCGTTATCGGGTGCGCCGTTGAGGATCTCTCCCATCGCCGGCTCCCTGGTCGGAACTGACTCGTGAAGAAGTCCCGCGATGCCCGGCGCGACGAGGACGAAGACACCGAACGGCACCACTCTGACGCTCCTGAGCAGGTGCACGCCGGGGTCAGCTAGCGGGCCCGGTTTCCGTTGAGGCTCTGGAGGACTGTCGTCTGGGCCCGTCCGGTCAGGCTGGGCTCTCGGTCAGCGGGTCGTGGACCCGGCCGAGGAACAGCGGCACGCCGGTGAGCCGGTCGTCCAGCCGTCTCGGCCGGCGGCCTTGCCCAAATCATCTTAGTCATTAAGATAATTCCGTGACCACATCGACGGACTTCTCGGTGGCTATCGCCGGCGCCGGCCTTTCCGGCCTCTGTCTCGCCCAGTACCTGATGCGCGCCGGCATCGACGTGCACGTCTACGAACGGGACCCGGGCCCCTTCGTCCGGCGGCAGGGCTATCGGATCATCCTCGACCGGTACGGCCTGGAAGCGCTGCGCGAGAGCCTGCCGCGCTCGCTGTACAACCTGGCGCTGACCACCGGCGACGAGCCCGGCGGGCACCTACGCTTCACCGACAGTCGGCTGCGGGACGCGTTCACCATCACCTTCAAGGACGAGCCGCACGCGACCCGCCAGGTCGACCGGCTGACCCTGCAGTCCGGGCTGAACGGGCGCATCCACTACGGCAAGGACGCCATCGCGGTGGACAGCGGCGACCCGACACGGCCGCGGCTGCTGTTCTCCGACGGCGGCGCCGCCGCGGCAAGCGTCGTCGTGGGTGCGGACGGTGTCGGCTCGGCGCTGCGCGCGCAGATCATGCCGGACGCGAACCCGGCGAACAGCCCGATGGCGGGCATCTACGGCCGGTCGCCCCTGTGGCGCAACGGTGAGAGCATCATCCCGGAAGCGCTGCACAGCAGCGGGGTCCTGGCCATCGCCGACCGGCCGGGCCGCGCCTTCTTCTTCACCTCCATGCGGTTCGGCGAGAGCCCGTCGGAGGCGTTCGCGCGCCTGGCCCCGGGCAGCTATGCGCCCACCGGCGGCGACTACGTCATGTGGGGACTGTTGCTCCGGCAGGAGGAGGTGCCCATGGGCATCCGGGGCGACCTGCTGACGCTGTGGAGACTGGCCTCCGGGATGAGCATGGACTTCCACCCGGTCATCCGGCGGCTGGTCGGTACGGCCGAGCTGGACGCCACAGTGCTCAACCTCTTCGCCGCCGGCCAGCGCCCGCGTCGGTGGGCGGTGCCCCGGGCAACGATGATGGGCGACGCCGTGCACGTCATGCCGCCGTTCGGCGCGCACGGCGGCAACACAGCGCTGCGTGACGCCGCCCTGCTCGGCCACAAGCTGGTCGAGGCGCGGGCCGGCGGCGCGCCGGTGGAGGAGGCGATCGCCAGCTACCAGGACGAGATGGTGCGCTACGCCTTCCGGGCCGTCGACACCGCGACCAGGCTGATGCGCCGCCTCACCGGGGGAGCCGCGGCACCCCACTGGGTGCTGACCCGCGTGCTACCTCGGCTGCACCGGGTCACCGTAGCGGAGGGATGATTGCCGGCATGTCCCACGAGCCGGCCCGCGCGTCCGCGATCACCGACCTCATGCGCGCCGGGCGGGAGATGTCGCGGCTGTCCATGGTGTTCCGGTACGCCGTCGCGGAGCGGCTGGGCCTCACAGTGAGCGACCTGGAGTGCCTGGACCACCTGGCGGACGTCGGATCCGCCACCGCGGGGCAGGTCGCCGAGCGGACCAACCTCACCACCGGGGCGGTGACCAGCATGCTCCGCCGGCTCCAGCAGGCAGGCTACGTGACCGCAGAGCGCGATCCGGCGGACCGGCGGCGGTTGATCGTCACCCTGCGGCCGGAGCGGGCCGCCGAGTTGGAGCGGCCGTACGAGCGGTTCGCCGAGCGGGCGGAGCGACTCATCGAGGGCTACAGCGTCGAGGAGGTCGCGCTGCTGGTCCGGCACTACGACCGCATGCAGGCGATGTACCTCGCCGAGTTGGACCGTCTCCGCGACGGCGACACCGCGCAGCGGTCAGCCTGAGGCGGCGTGGCGCGTACCACGCCACCTACGGTTCCCCGCCGCCCGCTGACGCCGCAGGGACGGCCGCGGCGGCCAGCTTGACCCTGGGGCGGTCGGCGTCCGGATGGCGCAGCTCGTCGAAGATCGTCAGCGCCTCTCGCCACGCCCGACGCGCGGCGTCGAGGTCACCCGCGGCCCGCAGGCTGTCGCCCAGGTTGTCCAGCACCTCCGCCTCGTCGTAGCGGTCGCCGAGCTCCCGGTGCAACTCCAGCGCCCGCCGGTAGCAGTCCGCAGCCCGGTCGTGCTCGCCGAGGCCGTGGTGGACGTAGCCGAGGCTGTCCCAGGTCAGCGCCGCGCCGTGCCGGTCGCCGGTCTTCTCGTGCAGCCGCAGGGCCGCCTGGCAGCAGTGCAGCGCCGGCCCTGGCTCGCCGAGCCGGGCGTGCATCCAGCCCAGATTGTTGAGCGCCTTGGCCTGCCCGACCCGGTAGTCGGCGGCCCGGTACAGGTCGAGGGCCAGCCGGGTCTCGTCGAGAGCCGCGCGCAGCCGGCCCTGCCGTGCGAGCACCCAGCTGACCCCGAGGTGCGTGTGGGCCCGTCCGGTGTCGTCGCCCAACTCGCGGTACAGCTCCAGGTCGCGCCGGTAGTGCCGGTGCGCCGCCTCGTGATCGCCCGACCAGGTGCAGGCGATGGCGAGACCCCGGTGCGCCAGGGCCTGACCGGCCAGGTCACCCCGGCGCAGCGCCGCCGCCAGGGCGGTCCGTTGCGCGGTCGCCAGCTCGGGCCAGTGCCCGCTGCGATCGAGGTACGTGGTGAGGGCCGCCGCCAACGTCCAGGCGTGCCGGTCCAGGCCGGCGCCCGCCGCCTGCTCCACGCACGCCAGCAGGACGTGGTGCTCGGCGGCGAACCACGCGGTCGCCCACCCGTGCTCCGGGCGGTCGTCCACCGTCACACCCGGCTCGGGTGGAGGCAGCGCCGCCGGCCGCGCCAACCGGTACGGGTCGAGCAGGTGGTCCGCCGCGCGCGAGGCGTGCAGGTAGTGGTCGAACAGGCGGCGTCGGGCGACCTTGCGCTCGGCCTCGGGGTCGGTGCCGTGACACAGCTCCGAGGCGTACGCGCGAAGCAGGTCGTGCATCGCGTACCGGCCGGGGGTGCGCTCGGTGAGCAGGTTCGCCCGGGTGAGGTCGGCCAGCAGCGGTTCGACCCGAGCCGGCGGCAGGCCAGCGAGGCTGGCCACCGCCGCCCGTCCGGCGTCGGGGCCGGGATGCAGCCCGAGCAGCCGGAACAACCGGGCCGGGTCGGCGTCCAACGCCCGGTACGACCAGGAGAAGACCGCCCGTACGTCGGTCGTGGGGTCGCCGGTGGCCAGTGCGGTGAGCCGAACCGGGTCGGTGTCCCGCAGTTCGGTCGCGAACGCGCCCAGCGGTACGTCGGGCTGCCCGACGGCGCGGGCCGCGACGACGGCCAGGGCCAACGGCAGGCCGGCGCAGCAGCGCACGATCTCGTCCAGCGCCGCCGCCTCGCGCCCGACCCGCCGGCGACCGAGCCGACCGGCCAGCAGCTCCCGGGCCTCGGCCGGCCGAAGCACGTCCAGCGTCACCGGGTGTGCCCCGGCGTTCACCACCAGGCCGGTGAGCCGATTGCGGCTGGTCACCACGACCAGGCTTCCGGGGGATCCGGGCAGCAGGGGCCGCACCTGCTCTTCGTCGCGGGCGTTGTCGAGCAGCACCAGAACCCGGCGGTCGGCGAGCAGGGTCCGGAACAGGGCGGCTTGCCGGGGCAGGTCGGTGGGCATCCGCTGGGGCGGCACGTGCAGCGCCTCCAGGAAGCCGCGCAGCGCCTCGCCCGGCGACACGGCCCGGCCGTCGAGGTCGAACCCGCGCAGGTTGACGTAGAGCTGCCCATCCGGGTACCGGTGTGCGACCCGGTAGGCCCAGTGCACCGCGAGGGTGGTCTTGCCGACCCCGGCGGTGCCGGCGATGGCGGAGATGACCACCGCCCGGCCCGGATCGCCGTCGCCGCCGTTCCGGGCGGCTCCCGCCCGTTCGGCGGGCAGCAGCGCGTCCAGTTGCCGCAGCGCCGTCGCTCGGCCGGTGAACCAGGCGGGGGCGCCGGGAAGCTGCGCCGGAGACGGGCCGGGGGGCTCCGCAGGTGTGGGCTCGGCCGGCGTCCGCCCCCGCAGCACCCGCAGGTGGGCCTCGCTCAACTCGGGGCCGGGCTCCACGCCCAACTCGTCGACGAGGTGGCGGCGGGTCTCGGTGTAGAGCCGCAGCGCGGCGGCCCGCTGGCCGCAGCCGGCCAGGGCGAGCAGATACCCGGCCACCAGCGACTCCCGCAACGGATGCTCGGCCACCAGGGGGCGTAGGGCACGCGCGGTCGCGGCGAACCGGCCGAGGCCGAGTTCCACGGCGGCGAGCCGTTCGTATGCGAGCAGGCGTTGCTCGTCGAGGCCGGTGGCGGCAGCGTCGACGAAGGCTCCGGTCGCTCCGGCCAGCGCCGGTCCCCGCCACAACGCCAGGCCGTCGCGCAGCAGTCGCGCCGCCTCTGCCCGCCGGCCGGCCGCCTCCTCCGCGCAGGCCCGCTCGACCGCCACGGTGAACTCGGCGAGGTCCAGCTCGGCCATGGGTACGGTGAGCCGGTAGCCGCTGCCCTGGGTCGTCAGCAGGTCGGCCGCTCCCACCTCGCGCAGGGCCGACCGGATCCGGGAGACGCAGACCTGAACCTGGGTCCGGGCGCTGGCGGGTGGTTCTTCGGCCCACAGCGCCGACACGATCTGCCCGAGGGGTACCAGCCGGTCGGCGTTGAGGAGCAGCAGCGCGAGCACCGCGCGTTGCTGGGGGCGGTCGATGGGAAGGACCCGCCCTCCGGCGGTCACCTGGACGGGGCCGAGGAGGGACCACCGCATGGCTTTCCTGTTCAGTCGTGTTCGGACGTCCACAGTCTAGGGACGGCACGACCCTGCACGGCCGACGCCAAGCGGTCGGATAGCGGACGACAAGTGGCCCCGCTCAGGCTCTCCTCAGTCGCCGGAACCGTGGTCCGGCGGGAGGCAGGCCGGCACGACGTCGGCCGAGGCGGACAGGGAGAGCGACATGCGAGTAACCAAGGGACGGGGCATGCTGGCGGCCGTTGTGTCGACGGCTGCCGTGGCGGCCGGCTTGGGCTGGGCGGCACCGGCCTCGGCGGAACCCGCGGGGTTGGAGACAGTCACCCAGTCGGCTGCGGAGAGCAGCCTGGACAAGTCGGCGTTCGCGTCCTGCCCGACCGGCAAGGTGGTCACCGGGGGCGGCGGCTTCCTCCTCGCCGGTTCGTCGGCCGCCGGACGGGTCGGGCTGGACCGGTTGGAGCCGCTGGCGAACGGCAGCGGGTTCTTCGCGACGATGCGGGAGGTGGGGCCGGTCAACTTCGTCGGCGACTGGGGGCTGCAGGCCCTCGCCCAGTGCGCCGCCGCGCCGGCCGGGTATCAGGTGGTGCCCACGACCGGGGCGATCGGAACGCAGTACGTCACGGCGAGTTGCGGGACGAAGAAGGTCATCGGCATGGGTGGGCGGATCAACAGCGGCCTGGGCGACGTGGTGCTCGACCAGGTGGTGCCGTCGTTCGACCTGACGTCGGTGACCGTCCGGGCGGTCCCGGTGCAGGGCACCTCGCCGTCCGGCTGGAGTGCCACCTCGATCGCGGTCTGCGCCACTGCGCCCGCCGGGTTGGAGCGGGTCGTGTCGACGGGGACGAGCGCGAGCGACCCGTCCGACAGCGGCCTCAAGGCGTGCCCGGCAGGCAAGGGCCTCTACAGCGCGGGCGCGGACATCAACGCCGGCAATGGTCAGGTGTTGCTGACCGGCGTCAACATCACCGGGGGGAACACCGCACGGGTGCGGGCGGACGAGGACGCCGACGGCTTCGCCGGCTCGTGGAGCCTCAACGCATACGGCATCTGCGGGAGCTGATCCTGGGCCGGGGCCGCCGCCGCTGGCGGCCCCGGCCGACTCCGCCCCATCAGATCGTTGGCCACAGCGGAAGGCGGCGAAACGTCGGCATTGGCGCGTGGTGAACGACGGGTATCCCGGACGGTGGTTCTGCGCCGATCATTGCTCCGAGATCGATACGAATGATTCTCACCTCCGGGTGGAACGCCCGGGCGCGGAGGGCGAGACGTCGGCACCGGTAGCCGGGCGAGACCGTACGGCCCGACTCCGCGTCCCCGGAGGATCGCCATGCCCCGTCCCGCACTCCGTAACCGGCTCGCGGCGTTCACCGCCGCCGTCCTGACCGCGAGCGTCCTGACGGTGACCCCGCCGTCACCGGCGCTGGCCGCCACGACGTTCGCCGCCAACGACTACTGCCTCGGCCAGTGCGCCGACATCCTGCCTCCCGGGCAGAACGGCAACGCCACGCTGGTCGCCATCCTGGCGCACCAGGCGCTCGGCACCCGCCCGGCACACTCCAGCGACCAGCTCGACGAGTACGCGAACCTGGTCTACAACTACGCCGGGCTGACCGACGAGCAGATCGCCCACTTCTACAACGACGCCTCGTTCGGTGTTCCGGCCGCACAGGTCGAGAGCACCGTCTCCCCGCGATCGGATGTCACCATCGTGCGGGACAAGGCCACCGGCGTCCCGCACGTCACCGGCACCACCCGCGCCGGCACCATGTTCGGCGCCGGCTACGCCGGAGCCCAGGACCGGCTCTGGGTGATGGATCTGCTGCGGCACGTCGGCCGGGGAAACGTCACCTCGTTCGCCGGCGGCGCGCCGGGCAACCGGGAGCTGGAGCAGAGCGTCTGGGCCAACTCGCCCTACACTGAGGCGGACCTCCAGGCCCAGGTGGACGCGCTGCGCACCAAGGGCGCCCGGGGTCAACAGCTCTACACCGACGTGGTCGACTACATCGCCGGCATCAACGCCTACATCGACAAGTCGATCGCCGACGACAACTACCCGGGCGAGTACGTGCTCGCGGGCGCGGGCAAGCCGAAGCACTTCACGATGACCGACCTGATCGCCACCGCCGGTGTCATCGGCGGGCTCTTCGGCGGGGGCGGGGGCAGCGAGATCCAGTCCGCGCTGGTCCGGGTGGCCGCCCGCGCCAAGTACGGCGCCACCGAGGGCGACCGGGTGTGGGCGGCGTTCCGCTCGCAGAACGACCCGGAGACCGTGCTCACCCTGCACGACGGACAGAGCTTCCCGTACGGGGCGACGCCGCCGGGCGCGACGAGCGCGGTGCTCCCCGACGCCGGCTCGGTGGTCGCCGAACCCCTCGCGTACGACGCCACCGGCGGGGCCGCCGCCCGCACCGGTGCCAGCACCGCCACGAAGGAGCTGCTCGGCGGCCTGTCCAACCTGCGCGCGCACGGCATGTCCAACGCGGTGGTGGTCTCCGGACGGCACACCACCACGGGTAATCCGGTTGCCGTGTTCGGGCCGCAGACCGGCTACTTTGCCCCGCAACTGCTCATGCTCCAGGAGTTGCAGGGTCCGGGCATCAGCGCACGTGGCGCGGCGTTCGCCGGGCTGAACCTCTACGTGCTGCTCGGCCGGGGCCAGGACTACGCGTGGAGCGCCACCTCCGCGTCGCAGGACCTCACCGACACGTACGCGGTGCCGCTGTGCACCACCGACGGCAGTGCCCCGACGCTGCGCACCAACCGCTACCTCTACCACGGGCAGTGCCTCGCCATGGAGGCGCTGGAGCAGCGCAACTCCTGGACCCCGACGCTGGCCGACTCCACCCCGGCCGGCTCGTACACGCTGCGCGCGTTGCGCACCAAGTACGGGCTGGTCTCCTATCGGGGCCTGGTGAACGGGCAGCCGACGGCGTTCACCAAACTGCGCTCGACCTACCGGCACGAGGCCGACTCGGCGATCGGCTTCCAGGCCTTCAACGACCCGTCAGCGATGGGCAGCGCGGCGGCCTTCCAGACCTCCGCAGCCGACGTGGGGTACGCGTTCAACTGGTTCTACGTCAACTCGACCGAGGCGGCGTACCTCAACTCCGGCGCGAACCCGGTCCGTCCGGCCACCGCCGACCCGAACCTGCCCACGAAGGCCGAGCCGGCGTACGAGTGGGCCGGCTGGAACCCGGACACCAACGACGCCACCTACATCCCGGCGTCGGCGCACCCGCAGTCGGTCAACCAGGACTACTACGTCAGCTGGAACAACAAGCAGGCGCGGGACTTCGGGGCGGCGGACGGCAACTTCAGCTTCGGCTCCGTACACCGGGCTCAGCTGCTCGACGGCCCGGTGCGCGCGGCGATCGCGCAGCGCAAGCTCGGTCGTGCCGACGTCGTGAAGATCATGGCGGATGCGGCGGTGACCGACCTGCGCGGCCAACAGGTTCTCGGTGACCTGCTGCGGGTGTTGGACAGCACGCCGGTCACCGATCCGGCGTTGGCCGACGCGGTGGGCAAGCTGCGCGCCTGGCAGCAGGCCGGGGTCCGCCGGGTGGAGACGTCCCCCGGCTCGAAGGTCTACCAGCACGCCGACGCCATCCGGATCTTCGACGCCTGGTGGCCGCTACTGGCCTCGGCGCAGTTCCGCCCCGGCCTCGGGCCGGACCTCTACGCCTCGCTGGTCGACGCCATCGAGGTGAACGAGGCGCCGTCGGGCGGCCAGAACGGCGGGCGCGACGGCGCCGCGAACTGGGCGTTGCAGGGCCAGGCGCACAAGGGCTCGTCATTCCAGTACGGCTGGTGGGGCTACGTCGACAAGGACCTGCGCACCGTGCTCGGCGACCCGGTGGCCGGTGGGCTGGGCCGCGCGTACTGCGGCAACGGCAACCTCGGCGCATGCCGGCAGGCCCTGCTCGACGCGCTCGGTCAGGCCGCCGCGGTGCCGGGCACCACCGTCTACCCGGGTGACAAGTCCTGCGGGGCCGGCGACCAGTGGTGTGCCGACGCGATCGCCCACTCCGGGCTCGGCGGCATCACCCACCCGGTGATCGCCTGGCAGAACCGCCCGACCTACCAGCAGGTCGTCTCGTTCCCGGCGCGCCGGGGCGACGACGTCACCAACCTGGCCCAGGGCCGTCCGGCCACCGCGTCGAGCACCCAGTTCCTGACCGGCCACACGCCGGACAAGGCGGTCGACGGCAGCCTCGGCAGCCGGTGGGCGAGCAGCTACAACGACAACCAGTGGCTCCGGGTCGACCTCGGCGCGGCCCGCACCGTCAGCCGGGCCGTGTTGCGGTGGGAGGCCGCGCACGGCACCTCGTACCGGATCGAGGTCTCCGCCGACGGCAGCTCCTGGTCGCCGGTGTTCGCCACCACCACCGGCAACGGTGGCGTCGACAACGCCACCTTCGCCCCGGTCACCGCCCGCTACGTGCGGGTGTACGGGGTCAAGCGCGCCACCTCGTACGGGTTCTCGCTCTACGAATTCGAGCTGTACGGGAAGTGAGCCTGCCCGGAGGAGGCGGCGGAATCAGTGGCCGCCTCCTCCGGTGCGTGCCGTCCGAGGCGGAGCCCAATCAGTGGGACGGCTGCACGAGGAACGATCTGATGTGGTCCAGCGCCATGTCCAGGGCGACTTCCATGGGTGCGATGTCGTGCGCGGCGTTCGCCAACAGGTAGCCGCCCTGCAGAGCGGCCATCAATCCCGTGGCCAACTTCTGCGGGTCGGCGTCCTGGCGCAGTTGGCCGCTGTCGCGCATCCGGTGCAGACCATCACTGATCAGCTTTTCCCATGCCGCGAATGTCTCCGACAGCGACGATCGAGCCTGCTCATCCTGATCAGACAGTTCGAGAGCCATTGACCCGAGACCGCACCCGTATCTGCCATTGTTCAGCGAGTTGGCCTGGACCAGCGCGTTACGCCACCGGATCAGCCCTAAGAACGACCTCAGTCGTTCCAGCCCGGCGCTTTCCCGCTCAAGCACAAGCGCGCCCCGATAGCTGACCAGGGCGCGCACCAGTTCCTGCTTGTCGGCGAAGTGGTGGTAGAGCTGAGACTTGCTCGTCTGGCTCGCCTCGCGGATGTCGTCGAGGGTCGTCGCGTTCACTCCGCGCACGAGCGTCAGCCGGTTCGCTGCATTGAGGATCCGCTCTCGCGTCGCGATGCCCCGCTGACTGATCCGCCGCCTGTTCGTCGGCGCAGTCACCTGCTCATCGCTCATCGGTGAAGTGTATCCGCGCTGATCTAGGTGAGATTGGACTTCGGAGTCCAGCGGGTGGACGTGTTCTGTTCGCTTGGTGAGCGGTGCGACCATCACCAGAATCATCGTTGGTGCGAGATTGCCGGGACCATCTCGTCCCATACGGCGCGCGGACCCCTGGGTCCGCGCGCCGGAGGTGTCAGGCCGACGCCCGCTTCGGAAGCTTCCACCCCGGACGGGGGAAGTGGCAGGTGTACCCGTTCGGGTAGGTCTGCAGGTAGTTCTGGTGCTCAGGCTCGGCCTCCCAGAAGTCGCCGGCCGCGGCGACCTCGGTGACGACCTTGCCGGGCCACAGGCCCGAGGCGTCGACGTCGGCGATGGTGTCCTCGGCGACACGCTTCTGCCCATCGCTGGTGTAGAAGATCGCCGAGCGGTAGCTGACGCCGATGTCGTTACCCTGACGGTTCTTCGTCGACGGATCGTGGATCTGGAAGAAGAACTCGAGCAGCGCGCGGAAGTCGGTCTTGTCGGTGTCGTAGACGACCTCGATGGACTCCGCGTGGGTGCCGTGGTTGCGGTAGGTGGCGTTCGGGACGTCGCCGCCGCTGTAGCCGACGCGCGTGGACACGACGCCGGGCTGGCGGCGGAACAACTCCTCCATGCCCCAGAAGCAGCCGCCGGCGAGGATTGCCTTTTCGGTGTTCACGTCGTCTCCTTGCCTGTCGTCGTGCCAGCCCACCTGGACACGCAGGTACAGACGCTCCCCGGGTCGGTGATATTCCCGCAGTCCCCACCATTTCTGGACCCCAGAGTCCATGAGATGCCCGTCACGCCGACGTCGGGCCGCTGCGTAATCAATGGTGCTGAGCTGGCGCTTCTCGCCTGACCACAGCGGAACCAGCTGGAACAGAAGTGGACTTGACAGACCAGTTTTGCCGTGGCTGGGTTCGGGATCTCAACCCGACCGAGCGGATCACCGGAAAGGCGATCGTCCGCGCTCGCTCCTGGCGTTGTGGGGCAGCCCTCGTCGCGGAGCGGGTTGTTCGCCGATGTTGGCCGCCTGCCACTGGACGGGGTGGCACCCTGAGCACGTGGACTGGGCAGTGAGCCGAGGGAAGCTGGCATCGGGATTACCGTGAACGGCCTCTGATGCGTACCGCGTTGATCGTAGTGGCCGTGCTGACGACCGCAGTGGTCGTCGACCTGATCTCTGGCCTGGTCATCCGCCGGGTAGCCGCTGGCCGTTACCAGTGGTTGTTTACGCCGCTGCGGCACGCCTGCCGCCGCCCGGCCGCGGCGCTGCTGCTGGTGGGGTCGCTGTACTACGCGCTGCCGTTGGGTCTGGCCGGGTGGCAGCGTCATCTGCGGCACGCCGTCCTGGTGGCTCTGGTGCTGTCCGGGGCATGGTTGGTGATCAAGGCGTTGCACGTCGCCGAGGCGGTCGCGTTCAGTCGACTGCCGGGTGATGCGGTCGCCAGCCGACGGGTCCGGCGGGCCCGGACGCAGATTCGCCCCGTGCGGCGGCTCACCGTCGCCGTGGTCACCATCGTCGCGATCGGCCTGATCCTGATCACCTTCCGGCCGGTACGCCTCTTCGGCGTGTCCGTGTTGACGTCGGCGGGGGTGGTCGGGGCGTTGATCGGTCTGTCGGCCCGTACCGCGCTGGGCAACGCGTTCGCCGGTGTCCAGGTCGCTTTCGCCGATGGATTGCATGTCGGCGACGTGCTGGTGGTGGACGGCGAATGGGGCCGAGTTGAGGAGGTGAAACTGACCAACGTGGTGATCCGGCTCTGGGACGAGCGGATACTCATCCTGCCGACGACGTACTTCACCGAGCGGCCGTTCCAGAACTGGACCCGGAATGAGTCCAGAGTGATCGGCAAGATCCAGATTCATGTCGATCACACCGCCGACCTGGACGACCTGCGCCGGGAAGCACGCCGGCTGGTCGAGTCCTCAGCGCTGTGGGATCGCGGCCAGTGGGTGCTCCAGATGGTCGACTCCACCCCGCAGACGGTGGTCATCCAGGTGCAGGCTTCGGCCGCCGACGGCGCCAGCGCCTGGGACCTGCGCTGCGACCTGCGCGAGGGAATGCTTCGCTACCTTCGCGACCGCCATCCCCAGTGGCTGCCCCGCACCCGCGGTCAGTATCAGCCATGAATGATCAAACCCGCCCGCTCCTCTCATCCCGCCAGCCATCGGGCTGTGGATGATAGCCGTATGCGGCGGCTCGAACCGTCTCCTCGTTTTCCAGCCCGGAGCCGATCGCGCCGCCGACGGTGGCCAGCGAGCTGGTGATCCAGGCGAGCGTCAGATAGTCGGCGAAGTGGACTGGCCGCTGCAAGGTCTGTTCCAACACGGTGGTGTCGACCAGCAGCGCCCCGACGAGCACTGTTCCCACGAACAGCACGACGTAGGACAGCACCGTTGCCAGAGTGAGGGTGAGGGTCGTACCCAGGTTGAACAGCCGTGCCAGCTCAGTCGGCGTCTCACGGCTTGGTTTCTCCCACAGGTCGTGCGCGACGATCAGCCAGGCCACCAACGCTGTCAGCCCGAGCAGCATGATCACGGTAAGCCGGAATCCGCCGAGCGCATCGCCCATCTGCCAGATGGTGTCCGTGGTGAGCGCGAACGCGGCCGTGCCAAACGCGCCGACCAGCAGCTTCGACAGGCCCAGCAGGGCGCGCCCCGGACGATTGGCGCGAACCATGCCGATCAACAGCCGTAGTCGGCCGATGAACCGCGAGGCGACGTAACGCCGTTCACCGGTGTCGGTCTCGCCGACCACCCGGTGGATGGCGGGAACCCGGCTTGCCATCGTGGCCGGTGCCCAGCCGGCCGGCGGCACCCGCTCGTCGGAGGCGTCGGCCAGCAGCCGGCTCACCAGATCCGGAACGGCCGCGCGGGCCGCTCGCAGCTGGTGCAGTCCCAGGGCGGGCAGGGACACCACAGCGACTCGACGCCGAGCGGAGGTCTGCACGACCAGCGGCACCCGCTCAGCATGCAGCGGCAGGTCGGTCAGGCAGATTGCGACGTCCCACTGGTCGTCGGCGCGCCGCTGAGCAAGATCATCGAGTAGTGCCTCAACGCCGCCGTCGCGGCGCGGCGCTACTGCTCCCCAGCCTTCCCGGACGGTCCACCGCACGTCCGCGTTCACCCGCTCGGCGAGCCCGCTGATCAGTTCGGTGGTGAGCCGCGCGGCCACCCGGGCCGGATGATCCGGCGGGGTTGCCACGAGCCCGACGACGATCTCCGGGCGGTCCTGTGCACTCTGCGCCATCGGTGCTCCTCACCGGTAGCCGGGCTCGGCCGCTGGCCGCGAACGACACCGGGAACCTGTGTGCCGTCGCGGCAGCTCCCCGTGCCGGCTGAGATGGCGGAGCCAGTCCACCGAGGGAAGCACCCGACCAGCCCGTACAGCGCCACCGCGACGCACCCGTCGAACCGGGCGCCCCGCCCACGCAGCCTAAGAGACCACCCCGATCGGTGCAGCGGATTCAGTGGAAGGGCCGACGGTCAGGACGATTCGTCCGAAGACCTGGCCAGCGTCCATCTTTTGATGCGCCACTGCTGCCCGCTCCAGCGGCAGAACCTCGTGCACCACGGTCTGCAGGTCCCCGCCAGCGGCGGCGGCGAACTGCTCCGTGCGCACGGCCTGTCGAACGGCCGCCGTCACCGTCGCCGCGCTGAAGGTGGCGAACGACATCGACTTCTGGAACGCGGCCATCAACCTCGTCCCGACGTCCGCGGGCGGTTGACCGCCGACCGCCCCGACGGCCACGAGCCGGCCGTTGGGGTTGAGTCGGTCGAAGAACGCGGGCATGTCCGGGCCCGCGACGACGTCGATGATGACGTCGTAGCCGGTGGGATCGTCCGAACCCCCGGCCCCGGAGCGGTCCAGCACGTGGGTAGCACCGAGACTGCGCAGCCGGCGGCCGCGCTCAGGCGACGAGGTCGTGACAGCGACGGCGCTGGCACCAGCGCTGACGGCGAGCTGCACCGCCATGATCCCGATGCTGCCGGCCGCGCCACGGACCAGGACCGTCTCGCCTGGCGAGAAGTGCGCGTGGGCGAGGCCGAAGTGAGCCACGACCCCGGAGCTGCCGAGCGTCACGGCGTCGACTGCGGAGAGGCCCGCCGGCAGGGACAGAACCTCGGCGATCGAGACGACCGCCTGCTCGGCGTAGCCGCCGCCCGTACCGGTGAAGGCCCAGACGCGTTGCCCGATCCAGGCGGGGTCGACGCCGTCGCCCACGGCCGTGACCGTGCCGGCAACCTCGCCGCCCGGGATGTGACCCTCGCGGAAGCCGTACGCGGCCAGAGCGCCGCTTCGGATCAGGACGTCGGCGCCAGCCACACCGGCCGCCTCAATGGCGATCAACGCCTGCCCCGGAGCGGGCACCGGGACAGGAAGGTCGACGACCGCCAGCCCACGGGGATCGCCGAACTCCCTGATCATTACTGCCTTCACTGTTCGTCACCTTTCACGTCAGTCCTGCGGACGCCCGAACGGTAGTGGACGCATGCGTCCGTTTAGCTAGAGTGAGAGAGTGGGTGGCCATCTGACCCAGAACCTGCGGTCGGACGCGCTGGACAACCGTGAGCGCATCCTCGACACCGCCCGGGCGGTTTTCGCCGCCGAAGGCATGGACGTGCCGATGCGTGAGATAGCCCGACGCGCCGGAGTCGGCCCCGCCACCCTCTACCGCCGATTCCCCACCAAGCAGGCGTTGGCCACGGAGGCGTTCGCGGATCAGATGAACGCGTGCGTCGCCGTCGTCGACGAAGGGCTCACCGACCCCGACCCCTGGCGCGGCCTGTGCCTCGTGATCGAACGACTCTGTGAGCTACAAGCCCGAAACCGAGGCTTCACCGCGGCGTTCACCTCGGCATTTCCCCACGCCGTGGACCTCGCCGCCAAGCGCGAAGCCGCCCTCGCCTCGCTCGCCGAACTGATGCGCCGGGCCAAGGGCACCGGACACCTGCGATCTGACGTGGGCCTGGACGACCTCGTTCTCATGCTGATGGCCAACGGTGGCCTGTACGCCACTTCGACGAACGCCCGGGCTGCCGCCTCTCGGCGCTTCGCCGCGCTCACGATCGAGGCGTTCCGCACCTGATCGGCACCCGCTGGGCGGCACGCGGACAATGGGGCGATGAAGCGAGAACTGAGCCTGATGCGATTGACCGGGACGCGCGCCGACGGCGCGGTGGCGACGGGCGCGGCGGCCACCGGCGCGCGGGCCGCGGGTGCGGCGTCGGTCGGTGCGCTCGCCGTGGGGGCGCTGGCCGTCGGGGCCGTGGCCGTCGGGGCGCTGGTCATCGGGCGGCTCGTGATCCGCCGGGCGGTCGTGCGGGAGTTGCGCGTCGGCCGGTTGGAGATCGACGAGTTGGTGGTGCACAGCCGACCCGCTGCTGAGGCATGACCCACGCGACACCGTTCGGTGCGCGCTCGGGCCGCCCGGGACGGGGTGGACAGCCTGTCGGTCTGCCCACCCCGCTGAAAGCGGCTCAGTAGCGACGCAGGACGCGCTTGTCCGCGCCCAGGTGGCGGTCGAGTTTGATCACGATGAACTCGTTGTTGTCCGCCTGGCCGGCAGTCCGGCCCGCCGACGACGGGAAGTTGTTGTCATTCAGGACGGCGAGCGTGCGGTCGTCGAGGATCGCCACGTCCTCGATCGTCTGGAACGGGAACGTGAACGGGTCACCGAACCCACCGACGTGCCGAGGGTTGGCGATGGCCATCAGGTCGGCGACCAGCGTCTTGTCGAGCAGTCCGTCGCGGTTCCGGTCGCGCTTGTCGGCGAGATAGATCTTCTTGACCTGTGCCGTCTCGCCCTGGCCGTTGTCCCGCTCGATGATCAGGAAGCGGTCGCTGTCGACCATGATGGCGTCACCGATCGCGTGCGCGGGAGAGTCGAGCGCGTAGGCCCAGCGTCGGCCGGTGTAGGCGTTGGTCCGGGTGTCGAACTCGTTGAGCCGGAGGGTGCCGGCCGGATCACCAGTGGTCGTGCCCTCAAGCAGCGGGTAGAGCGTGCGACCGTCTGGCGACTGGGCCATGCCCTCGAAGCCCTTGCTGCTGGCGAGGTTGGCCGGGGTCGCACCGCGGCCCGGGTTCTCGGGGGCGAAAACCCCGGGCAGCGGCACCGGCGCCTGCAGCAGGCGGCCCGCCCGGTCGAAATGCAGCAGGTACGGACCGAATTCGTCACCGACCCAGTACGTGCCATCCGCGGTCCGGGTGATCGACTCGACGTCGAAGTCGGCCCCGGTGAGCACGCGGTCGGCACGAGTGAGCGGGAAGGGCACCTTGCCGTACGGGTCGGTCAGGTTGATGCCACCGACCACGTCCACGGCGCCGCTGCCAAAGTCGGGCGCGACCCGCTGAACACGCAGCACGAAGTCGGCACTGTTGGCCTTGTTGCCGAAGCCGTTGTCGGACAGCACGTCGAAGGTGCCGTCGGTGTTGCGCAGGACGCCGCTGAACCCCTGGATCGGTTGGTCGGCGAACGGCGGGGTGATCCCGTTGATAGGGGCACTGCCGAGCGACGAGCCGGACGGTTCGCTGCCGGGAACGAAGGTTGCCGCCGGCAACGCGGCGAACGACAACAACTCGGCCTGGTCCCACGTGTTCCGCTCGGCCGCCGCCGCGGTCGCGGCGCCCGGCAGCGTCAGGGTCAGCGCGACCGCCGCAGCAGTCAGGCCCACCCGCTTGCTTACTGCCATCAATCCTCATCTCTCCAGGTACGAGCAGAGCGTTCTCGGTCCGCTGGCACCGTAGAGCGATGCGGTGAACTCGAACTGGCCACAGGGGAATGCCCGCTCAAACCGCCGGCGGATGCCGCACGGCTGTCAGCGACGCCGGGCCTCCCGCCTGCCGACGTACGGCTGGCGGGAGGCCCGGCGTCGGTCAGCCGTCAGCGGCCCTGCAGGCGCTTCACGTTGTCGCCGAAGGTCCACCCCTTCGACCCGTCCCAGTTCGCCGACCAGGTCATCAGGCCCTTGAGGCCGGGTACGGAGTTCCACGCCTGCGTGACCAACGACGTCGACAGGTGGCCGCCGCCGGCCCCGATCTGCGCGGGCAGGCCCGGGACCTGCTTGTCGTACGGCACCCGGATGGTGGTGCCCTGGATGGTGAGCCCGTTGTTCAGGCACTGGGTCTGCACCGTGAAGCCCTGCACGGTGCCCGCCGGGTACGAGTCGCCGGCGCAGCCGTACATGCTGCCGTTGTAGTACTGCATGTTCAGCCACCAGAGCCGGCCGTTGTCCACGTACTTCTTGATGATCGGCAGGTACGAGCCCCAGATCGAGCCGTAGACCACGCTGCCGCCGGTGACGTAGGCCGTCTCCGGAGCCATGGTCAGGCCGAAGTTCGACGGCATCCGGGCCAGCACGCCGTCGATGATCCGGATCAGGTTGGCCTGCGACGTGGACAGGGTGTTGATGTTGCCGCTGCCGGTCAGGCCAGTCTCGATGTCGATGTCGATGCCGTCGAAGTGGTAAGCCGTCAGGATCGGCACGATCGTCGCGATGAACCTGTCGGCGACCGCGCTGGAGCTCAGGTCGATGCCGGCGGCGGCCCCGCCGATCGACATCAGGATGGTGGCGCCGGCGGCTTTGGCCTGGCACATCTCGGCCGGGGTGGCAACCTTCACGCCGGCGTCCATGCCGTTCTCCCAGAGGACCGTGCCGTCCGAGCGGATCACCGGGAACGCCGCGTTGATCACGTTGTAGCCGTGCTGGTTGAGCCGGCTGTCGGTGATCGGGATCCAGCCGAGGCCGGGGTGCACGCCGTTGGAGGCCCCGTCCCAGTTCTCCCAGTAGCCCTGCAGCACCTTGCCGGTGGGCCGCGACTTCACCGCGCAGGTCCCACCGGTCGGTGGTGGCGTGGTGGGGGGAGTTGTGGTCGGTGGTGGCGTGGTGGGCGGCGGGGTGGTCCCCGAGCACGCGCCGAGGTCACGCCAGAGCGATGGAGTCGAGGCGGGGTTCCAACCGGCGCCGGGGTGCGCGGTGTGGGTGACCAGCGCCTGGTAGAGCCGGCCGCCGTAGGTGACCTGGGCGCCCACCTGGTAGGTGGGTCCTTCGGACCAGGTGGGGGCGGTGCAGGCGACCATCGGAACGGCGTTGGCCGAGGGTACGGCCGCCATGCTGCTGGGGACGAAGGCGACGGCGGCCGTGACGGTCATCGCCGCCCCGGCCAGCGCTGCGAAAATCCGACGTCTTCTCATGGCTCACTCCCAGGCTTCGACGACCCGCGACCTCCACATATTGACGTTCGTAACGCTTAATATCAAGGGTTGTTTACAGATAGCGGGGAGCAGTCGCCGCGAGAGGAGAGCATGAGCCCTTTTGGTGGCGTGTCCTCCCGCAAGGTGAAAGTCGAGTTATTTTCCTCTTCTGTCCGAGATTCGCTGTTGGCGTGAATACGGTGAGGTCGGGCGATCAGGCACGTCATCGCGCCAGCGTGCGCACATCTGCCCGCGTTCGGAAACCACTGACCAACGAGGGAGAAGAGACCATGCTCGGTATCTCGCTACGTCGGCCGAAGACCATCGCCGCAACGCTCGCCGCCGCGACGCTGGTGACGGTGCTCGGCTCAGCCGCCCCAGGCGTGTCCGCGGACGGCGGTGCGCGACCAAACCCGGACGAGGGGCATCGCACCAAACCAACCATCGTCCTGGTGCATGGCGCCTGGGCGGACGGTTCGAGCTGGAGTGGGGAGGTCAAGAGACTCCAGGCACGCGGTTTCGATGTCCAGGTCGCGCCGCAACCCAACCGGGGGCCGTCGATCGACAGCGGCTACCTGAAGGACTTCCTGTCCACCATCGAAGGTCCCATCGTGATCGCCGCCCACTCCTATGGCGGTTTCGTGACGAGCGACGCCGCGACCGGCAACAAGAACGTCAAGGCGCTCGTGTTCGTCGACGCCTTCGCCCCGGACAAGGGGGAGACCGTGGAAGAGCTCACCGCGGGCTCCGGCTCGATTCTCGAACCGGCCCTGACCGACCCCACGAGCGTCTTCAAGCTCGTACCGTTCCCCGGTGCCCCGGAGGGCGCGGCCGACGCGTACGTCCTGCCGAAGGTGTTCATCCCCGGCTTCGCCAACGGTCTGCCCCGGCGGCAGGCGGAGGTGCTCGCCGTGACCCAGACCGCTCTGGCCACGAACGCGCTGGGGGAGCCGGCCACCGAGCCGGCGTGGAAGACGATCCCGGTGTGGGCGGTCATCGGCACCGAGGACCGGGTCATCCCGCCGGCCCGCCAGGAAGAGATGATGAAGCGGGCGGGCGCCGACATCACCCGGATCGACGCCGGTCACCTGGGCCTGATCTCGCATCCCGGCGAGGTCACCGAGGTCATCCTGGAGGCGGCCCGGACGACCGCCTGACGGTCTCCTGAACCCGGCAGCAACCAGAGCCGGGTGGCGAAAAGGCCGGCCGTGGCATCGCGTGAGCGGTGCCACGGCCGGTCGTCGTGTCAGTCGGGTCGTCGTGTCAGTCGGTCGCCTTGGCGGCGGCCTCGATCTGGTTGGTGACCGCGCCCGCGTCGGTGATCATGGACAGGTGGGGCGCGTTGATCTCGATCGTGTGCGCCTTGGCCCTCCTGGACATCGCGACCTGCTGCGCGGCGGGGATGACGGCGTCCTGCTTGCCGACCACCGACCACGAGGGGATGGTGAGCCAGGCCGGCTCCTTGGACTCCTCGACCAGCGCACTGAAGGCCAGCGGACGCTGCCGGGAGGCCAGCACCGCCACGTCCTTGGCGGAAATGCTCTTGTCGGCGAACGCCTTGCCGAAGATCGACGGCTTCACGTAGAGGTTGACGTTGTGCGGGTCGTCACCGGGGATCGCGACCTGGTCGAAGACGGTGGACACGTCGGCGGCGAAGATCGAGCCCGGCACGGCCGAGGTCAGCGACAGCACGGTGTCGTGCTGGTCCGGGATGTACGCGTCGACGTAGACCAGGGCCTTGACCTGCTCGTCGCCCCGGGCGGCGTTCGTGATGACCATGCCGCCGTACGAGTGCCCGACGAGGACGATCGGTCCGGTGATGGTGTCCAGGTACGCGCGCAGGTTGGCGGCGTCGTTCTCCACGCCGGACAGCAGGTTCGGCGGCGTGACCACCCGGTAGCCGTCGTGCTGGAGCTTGGCCGCCACCTTGTCCCAGCTCGACCCGTCCGCCCATGCCCCGTGCACGAGCACGACTGTCGGCTTGGCGGTGGCGGGCCGCGAGTGCAGGGTGTGACTTGTCGAGGCCTGGGCGGTGCCGATACCGGCACCACCCAGTGTGAGCGCACCGATGACCACGCCCACGGAGATGAGGCGCCGCCGGGAAAACAAATTCACGGTGTTTCCTTTCACTTGCTTACTTCACTTCGCGCAGAAGTCGAGCAGGGCGGCGTTGACCTGATCGCTGTGGGTCCAGGCAATGGCGTGCGGCCCGCCCTCGATGACGAGCAGGCGCGAATCCGCGATGAAGGCGGACAGCCGCTGGCCGGTGACCCCGATGGGTAGGACCCGGTCCTGGTCGCCCTGAATCACGAGTACCGGCACGTCAATCTTGGGCAGGTCGGCGCGGAAGTCGGTGAGCCACGTCGGGATGCAGGCCACGGCGGCGACGGGAGATCCGGCCACTGCCACGTTCACACTCGCCTGGAACGCCTCGTCGCTGACCAGCGAACCGCCGTAGACGTCGAAGTTGTAGAAGTTCTCCAGGAACTGCTTGAGCCACCCGTTCCGGTCCGCCCGTGCGGCCTGGATGAACCCGTCGAACAACGACTGCGGTGCGCCTTCGGGGTTGTCGTCCGTCCGCAGGAGAAACGGCGGGATCGGCGACATCAGCACTACCTTCGCGACCCGCTCGGTGCCGTGACGACCCAGGTACCGGGCAACGTCGCCGGTTCCCATCGAGTGACCCACGAGGATCGCATCGCGTACGTCCAGTTTCGTGAGCAGCGCGTTCACGTCGTCGGCGAACGTGTCGACGTCGTATCCACCGTCGGGCTGGCTGGAATTGCCCCAACCCCGCCGGTCGTACGTGATGACCCGGTAACCGGCCGCGAGCAGTGCCGAGACCTGCTTTTCCCAGGCCTGCCCACTCAGCGGATAGCCGTGGCTGAGTACCACCGGCCTGCCGGCACCGTGATCCTCGTAATAGATCTCGATCGGATCGGCTCCCTCTGAGCCAACTGTGACATGGGGCATGCGCACTCCTTGGGCTTGCGTTCCGCGTTGGAACCATGCCGAAGGTACGGAGATGGCACCGTTTCGCGAATCACCCGAACCACGTAGTCCCGTTGTCGGCGAACGGCTCGACGGACAACGAGAAGTGGGCGATGCGGGGGAGCCGGGGCAAACCGCAGGCTGGGCCGAAAAGCGAAGCCGCTGCCCTTCCATCCCTAGGATGTCAATCGTGACGACGCCCGACCGCAGGCCCCCGGACGCGCCGCGGTCCCACTGCGAGTTCAAGGTCTTCGGCGGTCTCGGCTGCCGGCGGGACGGCTCGGACGTCGATCTTGGCCCGGTGCGCCAGCGGATCATCCTGGCCAAGCTCCTTGCCGCGGGCGGTGACGCGGTCAGCCTCGACGCCATCATCGACGGCGTATGGGACGACCAACCGCCGCCCAGCGCCGCCAACCAGGTCCACCGGCACGTCGGGCACATCCGGCGGATCTTCGAACCGGAGCTGGACGTCCGCGAAACCGGTCGCTACCTCCTACCGGCCGGTACGGGCTACCGGCTGGTCCTCGCGACCGAGGACTCCGATCTGGCCATGTATCGCGAGTTGGTTCGGCGGGCCCGCGAGGCACTCGCCGGCGGCGACGTCATGGCCGGCGTCCGGGCGTACCTGACCGCTCTGGAGCTTGGCCGCAGCCCTGCGTTCACCGACCTTCCGGCCAGTGCGTCGAGCTCGCCGGAGTTCGTCGCCATCGAACGGGAGCGCGTCGCGGTGGCGCTCGCCGCCAGCGAGGCGGCGATCGCCAACGGCATGGCCGACACCGTGTTGACCCCACTGCTGAGCGTGGCCGCCGCGGTGCCCCTGGACGAGGCGCTGCAGGCGTGCCTGATGCGCGCGTACCTGGCCACCGGTCACCGGGCGGAAGGGGTGCGGGTCTTCGAGCGGACCCGTCAACATCTCGCCGAGGAGTTGGGGGTCGACCCTGGGCCGGAGCTGCGCGAGGCGTACCGGGAACTGCTCGCCAGCGGCTGGACCCTCCAGGAGGAACTGCGCCCGCCCGAGGCTCTCCGGCCCGCGCAGCTGCCGCCCCAGGTCGCGGGCTTCGTCCGCCGAAACGACGTGGCCGCCGTGCTCGACGACCAACTGTCCGACGCGTTCGGCGATGCGGCCATCGTGATCACCGTGCTCGGCGGCATGGGCGGCATCGGCAAGACCGCGCTCGCCGTGCACTGGGCCCACCAGATCGCCAGCGAGTTCCCCGATGGCCAGTTGTTCCTGAACCTGAGGGGTCTCGATCCGGACGGACGCGTCATGTCACCGGAGGAGGCACTCGCCACGTTGCTCGCGTCCCTGGGCGAGCCGGCGGTCTCGTCACCGCAGGAGACCGTCGACGCGCAGGCAGCCCGTTACCGCAGCCGCCTCTTCGGTCGTCGACTCCTGATCCTCTTGGACAACGCGCGCGACTCCGCTCAGGTCCGCCCCCTGCTGCCGGCCACCCGGGGTTGTCTGGTCATCGTGACGAGCCGCAACCGGATGACGAGCCTGGTAACCCGGGAGGGCGCGCGTTACCTGCATGTTGATCGGCTGACCGGGGCCGAGTCCCGCCAGCTTCTGATCAACCGCCTCGGAGCCCGCCGCGCCACAGCGAACCCGGAGGCCCTGGACAGAGTCATCACGCTCTGCGCCGGGCTGCCGCTCGCACTGGCGATCGTCGCGGCCCGCGTCGCCCTCAATCCGGCCCTGCCATTGAGCGCGGCCGTCAGCGACGTCTCCGCGCCGTCCGCCCGGCTCGACGCGTTGTCCAGCGTGGACTCCACCGACGATGTCCGATCGGTGTTCTCGTGGTCGTACCAGGCCCTGGACCCCGCGACGGCGCAGGCCTTCCGTGCCCTAGCCGTCCACCCGGGGCCGGGGATCACGCTGGAGTCGGCGGCGAGTGTCGCCGGAGTCGGTCGCGCACAGGCGCGCGCACTGCTCATGGAACTGGTGACCGCGAATCTGCTCGACGAGTCGCAGGCCGGGCGGTATGTGCTGCACGACCTGTTGCGGGCCTACGCGGGTGAACTCCTCGACGAGGATCAGGAACGACCCGAGTACGAGCGGCGCCTCATCACGCATTACCTGCACTCGGCCCGCGCCGCGTACGCGACACACCACCGGCAGCCGGTCGGCGACGTCAGCGAACCGCCGTCAGAGGTGACACCTGAGTCGTTCGACAGCGTGCCACAGGCTGCCGCCTGGTACGCGCGGGAACGCGCCGCGCTGTGGGCGACCATCGACCTGGCCCTCGCGCACGGCCTGGGGCGTGACGCGGCGGCCATGGTCCTCGCCGCCTCGGCGCCGGGCAGCAACTCCATACCCCCGGGCCGGACACAGACCGTACTCGCGATCCTCGATCTGGTCAGCGTGCTCGGTGAGCCGCTGGTGGAGGCCGAACTTCTTCGTACCGTCGGTGAGGTCTTCGCCCCGCTGCCGCAGGCCGACGAACACCTGCGTCGAGCCCTGTCCATCTTCGAAGGCGCCCGAGAGCTGGCCGGACAGGCCGACGTCCTACGAAACCTCGCCGTGCTGTCGTTGTCGCGTGGCGACCACGACGCCGCCAACGCGTACGGCGAACGCTCGGTGGGTCTTGCCCGGCAGACGGGGCGCCAGGAACTGCTCGCCGTCTCGCTGCTGACACTCACGAGAGCGCTCCTGGGGTCCGACCGGTTCGAGACCGGCACACGGCTCGCTGACGAAGGGCTGGCCATTGCCGTCGCGCAGCACCTCGATCACCTGAAGATCTACTACGCGCAGCTCATCGCCGAGTCCTCCTGGAAACTCGGCCGCCTCGAACAAGCGGTGAAGGTGTCGGAGTGGGGATTGGCGGAAGGCGTCTGTGAGTCGGACGGGCCCCGGTGTGCCGTCGCGGCGATCCTCGCGCGGGCCGCGTTCGATCTGGGCGACCTGGTGCGTGCGGAACGCGGGTGCCAGCAGTTCGAGAACCTGATCGCCGACAACGGCTTCCGGGAACTCATCGAATTCGCCGGCATGGAGCAGGCCGAGACATACCGGACAATGGTCGCGTATGTTCGGGCCCGCCTGAGCTTGATGAGGGGCGCGTCCTGAGCGGATAGGGCGAGCACTCAGTCTGCACTCGTCGTGCACCGCGGTGCGATCGGATCGTCGTCGAGACCCCGAACCCTCGCCCGAGGAGCACCATGCACCGCGTCGTAGCCGAGCCTGCCCGAGCCCTTCCCGATGCGGTACTGACCCCGCGGCAGGAACAGATCGCCCTACTGGTGGCGGCCGGCTCCACAAACGTCGAGGTCGCGGCGAACCTGGTCATCAGCACCCACACCGTCAAACATCACCTACGCGCAGTGTTCCACCGGCTCGGCGTCGCATCACGCCGCGAACTGCGCAGCAGGCTGGCCTGCCACGACACGACACACCACTTCACCCAGAGCCGCTGCCTGACCAGCCAGGAACGGGACATCGCGCGGCGGGTCTCGGACGGTGCCTCCAACCGCGAGGTGGCGGCTCAGATGTTCATCAGCCCGAGCACCGTGGACTATCACCTACGCAAGATCTTCCGCAAGCTCGGCATCGCCTCGCGCCGCGAACTGGCGAGACGACGGGACGCACGCGCCGCGCCCCGAGCGGATGGCGCACCGTCGGTATTCTGCACCCGTCATCCGACAACCTCCCCTGCGTGTTCGTGCTCGGTGACCTGAGCGCCCAGGGATGCGGCCCATGAGAGGACCCGGCGATGAGCCTGTCGTTCCCGTTGCACCAGAATCCGAGCCCGGCGAGCGCGCAGCGGCGAGCCGAGATCATGGCCAATCCGGGGTTCGGCACGTACTTCACCGACCACATGGCACGGGCGGTGTGGAGGCCCGACGGCGGCTGGCAGGACTCCGAGATCATCCCCTTCGGTCCGATCCTCATGCACCCCGCGGCGGCCGTCCTGCACTACGCCCAGGAGATCTTTGAGGGCATGAAGGCGTACCGGCACCGTGACGGCTCGATCTGGTCGTTCCGGCCGCACGCCAACGGTGAGCGCTTCGCCCGGTCCGCCCGGCGGCTGGCACTGCCCGAGCTGCCGGTGCCGGACTTCATGGCCTCGGTCGAGGGACTGGTCCGTGCGGATCAGGTGTGGGTGCCGGACGAGGACGAATACAGCGTCTACCTGCGGCCGTTCATGTTCGGCTCCGAGCCGTTCCTGGGGGTTCGCCCGGCGAAGGAGATCACCTACATGGTGATCGCCTGCCCTGTCGGCGCGTACTTCTCCGGTGGCGTCAAGCCGGTCTCCATCTGGCTCTCCACCGAGTACACCCGGGCGGCGCGGGGCGGCACGGGCGAGGCGAAGTGCGGCGGCAACTACGCCTCCAGCCTGGCGCCGATGGTCGAAGCCGCCGAGCACGGCTGTGAGCAGGTCTGTTTCCTGGACGCCGCCGAGGGCCGCTACGTGGAGGAGCTCGGCGGCATGAACCTCTACTTCATCACCGCCGACGGACGGATCGTCACACCGGCACTCGGCACGATCCTCGAGGGCGTCACCCGGGCGTCGATCCTCATCCTCGCCAAGGATCTGGGCCTGGAGGTCGAGGAGCGCCCGGTGGAGATCAGGGAATGGCAGGAGGGTGTGGCCTCCGGCGCGATCACCGAGGTCTTCGCGTGTGGCACCGGCGCCGTGGTCACACCGGTCGGGCGCCTGGTCTGGGAGGGCGGCGAGGTGACGGCCCCGAAGGCCGGTGCCGAGGACTCGGTGACCATGCGGCTGCGCCGCCACCTGCTCGACATCCAGTACGGTCGGGCCGCCGACCCGTACGGGTGGATGACCCGCCTCGTCTGACGAGGAACGCCCGGGACCGTCTCGACGGCCGCTCAGACCAGCCGCTGTTGTCCGCTGTGGCCCCACCGGCGGGCGGCGGCGTCACGGCGTGCGGTAGTGGCCGGTGAGCCGACCGAGCTTCATGGCCAGGTGCAGGCACAGCCGTTCGTTGCCGTCCTTGAGGTCGGTCCCGGCGAGCTGTTCCACCCGTTGCAGCCGGTAGTAGAGGGTCGTCCGGTGCAAGCGGAGCTTCTCGGCGGTGGCGTGCGCGTTGCCCGCCAGGTCCAGGTAGGCCTCCAGGGTCTCCAGCAGCACCTGGTGGGCATCGTCGCGCAGCAACCGCTCCAGCCCGGGATGGACGCACGCGACGGCGAGGTGCTGACTGTCCAGTTGCGACAGCACCCGGTAGATGCCGAGGCCGGCCCAGGAGACCACTCCGCCCAGCGCGGGCAGTTGCGTGCCGACCCGGGCGGCCTGCGCGGCCTCCTGGTAGGACTCCACCGCGTGGGACAGCCCGGCACGAGGCTGGCCGATCCCGGTCACCGTCCGGTCCACCGAGGCCAGGCCCCGGGTCGCGGTGCCCAGCGCGTCGTTGAGGTGCCCGGCGGCGGTTTCCGGCGAGGGTCGGCCGGCGATCCGGTCGCCGCAGACCAGCAGCACCCCGTGGTCGTGCCAGACCAGGTGCAGCGTCTCCCGCACGCCGATCCAGCGGCGGGTGTTGACCAGGGCCTGTTCCAGGGCGATCCGGGCCACCTCGTCGGGCTGCCGCCCGGCGGCCGGCACGAGCTGGGCGACGAGCGCGACGGTCGACCCGTCGGCGACCACCACGCCCTCCTCCAGCAGCGCCCGCGCCGCGTGCTCGCGCGCCTGCCGGCTCTCGACCAGCAGGGTGCGGGTGGCCTCGGTTTCCCGCTGTGAGGCGAGCTCACCGAGCAGGTTCTCCCGGTACAGGGCCAGCGACAGGTCGGCGAAGGGGCCGGTCGCGGTGGCGATGTCGGCATCGGTCATCGAACCATCAGCGTCAATGAACCACACGAACCCGAGCAGCAGGTCGTCGTGCCGGATCGGCACGCACACCCTTGCCAGCAGGTCCAGTTCGGCGCACGCGGGGGTGCGGATCGGCGCGTGCGCCGTGAGCACGCCCATGTCCCGGAACCAGGCGATCACCTCCGGCGTCGTCTGCCGGCGCAGGATCGACGTCCGCCGGACGTCGTCCATCGGACCGTCGTGCTCGCTGTAGGCGACCACCCGCTGTCGTCGGTCCTCGATGAGGGCGGGTCGCCCCACCCTGGCGGCGACGGCGTCGACGATTCGCTGGAGCTCACCGTGCATAAAACTCCCCTGGTTGCGCTGCGTGACAGGGATCGCGCGACCGCCAGTCCTTACCCTCCGGTGCCGATGGGTCATCGCGCAAGGTCCACTGTCGAAGTCACGACAAAAAGACGGCCGGTGACGCGGCTGTTCCGGCATCTGTCCGAAGACCGCGGCGGCGGACGTTCCTAGGGTTCCGGTACGGATCGCGTCGACGCCGCCACACCTGGCGGTGCCGGCGGAGAGGGGGCTTGCGAGTGGGAACCGCTAGGCCCTGGCGGGGCGTGTTGGTCTCCCTCACCACGCCGTTCCGCGCCGACCTGTCGGTCGACGTCGACAAGCTCCAGGAACACGTCCGCTGGCTCGCTGCCGAGGGGTGCCACGGAGTCGCGCCGTGCGCGTCGGTGGGGGAGTACCGGGCTCTCACCGACGATGAGCGGGCCGCCGTGGTTCAGGCGACGGTGCAGGCCGCGCCGCCCGGCTGCGCGGTGGTGCCCGGCGTCGGTGGCTACGGCAGCAGGCAGGCCCGCCACTGGACGGAGCAGGCCGCCGAGGCCGGTGCCCACGGCGTGCTGGCGCGGCCACCCGAGGGGCCCGCTGCCCGCCCCGCCGACGTGGTCGCCCACTATCGGGAGGTGGCGGCGGTCGGGCTGCCGGTGGTCGCGCACAACGAGCCGTCCGACACCCGGTTGGACCTCACACCGGACCTGCTGGCGACCGTCGCCGAGATCGACGGGATCGTCGCGGTCAAGGAGGTCACCGGCGACGTACGCAGGTTGCATCGCCTACGGGATCTCTGCCCCCACGTCGACGTGCTGGTCGGCGCCGACGACGTGGTGCTCGAGCTGGTGCTGTGCGGCGCCACCGGCTGGGTCGCCACCCTGCCCAACGCGCTGCCCCGCCAGGCCGTGCGCCTGTACGAGCTGTGCGTCGCCCGCGACCTGGGCCGGGCGCTGCCGCTCTACGCCGAACTGCACCCGATCCTCGGTTGGGCTTCCCGGCCCGAGTCGGTGCAGGCCGTCAAGCTCGCCATGGAGTGCGCCGGACGGTTCGGTGGGCGGTGCCGCCCACCACGCGGACCCCTGTCCGAGGCTGCCGTCGACCGGGTACGCCAGGACGTGCGGCGGGCCCTGGCGGCGACCACCGAACCGGCCTCCGGAGCCTCCCCTGGCTGAGCCGTCGGGGGCATCGGTCCTTCAGGTGTCGGAAGTGGCCGGCTCACCTGCCGACATCTGCACGGTGACCGGCACCGACCCGCCCTCCTAGATTCGCTGCGCGGCTTGCTGACAGGCGCTCCGCGAAAGCCCCCACCGGGGCGCCGGCACCGCGTTTCCTCCGACGAGAGGTGATTTCGTGCACCGTACCCCCAACCGAGCCCGGCTGAGGCGGGCCGTGCTGGCCGCCGCCGTGGTGACCACGCTCGTGGCTACCGGGGCGGCGCAGGCCGCCGCGGCCCCGGCCAACCCGGCCGGCGGCACCGCGCCGTTCCAGGTCCTCGATCCGCAGGCCTGGCAGAACCCGGACACGATGACCTGGAACGACTACAAGGCCGTGCCCGGCAAGAACTGGGCCGACCCGAGCGTGTCCGGCTCGGTCCGCAACTTCAAGATCGCCCTGGTGGCCCTCGACTATCCGGACGAGACGTTCGCGGTCTCCCAGCGGGCCCGATCGACGGTCTTCGGCAACCCCCAGTCCGTCGCGACGAACATCCCCCGGGCGGACGTGCCGAAGTTCTACCAGGACTTCCTGAACACCCCGAACACGCTCAACAAGGGTCACACCCTGCACGAGTACTGGATGCAGGACTCCAACGGCCGCTACGGCGTCGACCTCACCGGGTTCGGGCCGTACCAGGTGCCGGCCAAGTCCTACCAGTACGGGCTGGACAACGGTTTCAACCCGGGTGCCTGCCCGAGCGGGGACGTGTGCGGCAAGAACATCCGCACCGACGGCCTGGGCGCCTGGCGGGCGGCGGTCGGCGAGGAGGTCGCCAACCAGTACGAGTTGGTGTTCATCCTCAGCGCCGGGCAGGACGAGTCGTCGACCTGGCAGGAGTTCGGTCAGATGATCTTCCAGAACAAGGAGGACGTGCCGGACGCCTGGGGCCCGCCGGACCCGAACCTGCCGAACTGGGCGAAGACCCGCTACGTGGACTGGACCTCGTGGAAGGCGGCGGCGACACTGTGGCCGAACGCCGGCGGCGGCTCCTCGACGCAGGGGGAGAGCTCCGGCATGGGCGTCTACGCCCACGAGCTGACCCATCTGCTGGGCATCGGCGACAACTACAACAACCCGTACGGCGAGCCGCTGCGCAGGGCGTACACCGGGATCTGGAGCATGATGTCGCGCGGGTCGTTCAACGGCCCGGGCGGTCCGCACACCCGCTGGCAGATCCCACCGACCAACGGCGGCTCGATGGGCTCACTGCACACGGTTCGGGACAAGCTCAAGATCGGCCTGCTCGGTGAGGAGCACGTGCTGCGGTTGTCGCGGGAGTCGTTGGCCTCCTCGGGCCTGGTGGTCGCACAGGTCACGGCTCGGGCGGTCGACGCCGGCCCGAAGGGTCTGAGCGGCGTGAACATCGCGCTGAACAAGGACCTGTCGCCGACGTGCGGTGTCACCACCGACCCGTTGTGCGACGGTGGCAACTTCAACAACTACACAGTCGAGGTCGTCGACCGGATGGGCGCGGACTCCTTCACTCCGGACAGCGGTGTGCTGCTGAGCAAGACGAAGAACGCCGACAGCGCGCCGTTCCAGTGGGTGGTGGACGCCAACCCGCAGGACATCGACATGATCGACTTCTACCGGCCCGACGGCACCCCGCAGAAGATCACCATGGGGGACTACCGGCAGCTCTCCGACGCGCTGTTCCACGCCGGGGCGGACACCGGCAGCCAGTACGAGTACGTCGACGAGGCCAACCGACTGCACTTCTACGTGATCGACCTCAAGAGGGACTCGGCCGGCTCGCTCAACTACACGGTGGCGGTGCGTTCGCTCGACGGCACCGGCGGGCCGAGCAGTCACGGCGTGACGCTCGGCAAGGGCGAGGTGACCGGCGGCGGCAAGCCGACCAACCGCGGGGTGACCTGCTCGTTCGAGCTGACCAACACCGGCTCGTACTCGGCCGGCGGACAGCAGCACCCGGAGAACGTCACCGCGTACCTGAAGTCGGACGTCTACCGCCTGTCGGCGGAGGTCGCCGGCAAGGGCTGGCGGACCTGGCTGCCCAACCAGCTCGCCACCGCGCAGTTCGGTAAGGCCACCACTGTCAAGGTGTCGGTGGGTGCCACCGCCGCCGCCGCGACCACCGGTTTCGTGAAGCTCACCGCGACCTCGGAGAGCGACCCGACGAAGACGGAGACCAAGCAGTGCCGGGTCGAGAAGTCCTGACCGACGCCCAGGGTTGACCCCGTTCCTGCCGGGTCCGCGGCGGCCTGCCGCCGCGGACCCGGCAGGCGGACGGAAGGAGGATGACGTGCGGCGAAGCACCATGGCTCTGCTGCCCCTGCTGCTGGTCGGCGCGACCGGCTGCGGTGCCGTCGGCGCTGCCGAGGAGGCGGTCTCCCCGACGACCGTCCGGGTCCTTGTTCGCGACATCAACATCCGGGCCGCGGGCGTGGACTGCGCCGGTACCGGTCCCTACCAGCACTTCCACAACCGGGCATCGTTCCGCGTGCTCGACCCCGACGGAGCGGCACTGGCCAGCGGGCGGCTGCCGGCGGGGACCGCTGTGGCGGCCTTCACCGAGGACCTGGGGGTCGAGCGTTTGCCCACCTACTGCGAGTTCGCCGTCGACGTGCGCGTGCCGCAGCGGGACTCGTACCGGCTGGAGGTGGACGGCCGGCCGGCGCTCGACCTGACGCCGGACAGCAGCGAGGGCCCGGCGCTGGTGGCGGTGGTCCCCTCATGAGGCGGGCACTCCTGCCGCTGTTGCTCGCGGCGGCGCTGCTGGGCGGGTGCAGCACGCCCGATCCCGAGCCCGCGCCGACGCCCGCCGGCGGCGCGACGGCGCTGCCCGGCCCGGTCCCCGCCGACCTGGCGCTGCGCCCGGTGCCCGGCACCGCCCCGGCCGCCCCGGCATTCACCGGCGCGCTGACCGACGGCACACCGTTCGCCGCCGCCGAGCTGTGGGCGCAGCGTCCCGTCGTGCTCACCTTCTTCAGCTCCTGGTGCACCACCTGCGCCAGCAACCAGGCCGCCCTCAGTGACCTGGCCCGCAGCTACCGGGACCGGGTGGTCTTCGTCGGCGTGGCCGGCGCGGACCAGGCCGACGAGGTCCAGGACTACCTCCGCGCTCACCGGGTGGAGTACCCGATCGTCGTGGACGACCAGCAGACGATCTGGCGTTCGTACGCGGTGCGGGAGCCGCCGGCCGTCGTGCTGGTGGCCAAGGGCGGCGCCCTGCTCCGCGGCTGGCCGGGCGGCGTGGACGCCCCCACACTCGACCGACGGCTGCGGGAGCTGGTGCTGGCCGACCAGCCGTAGTCCCGCCCCACAGCACCTCGGTGCGGCGCCGACCCGGCACCGGTCGGCGCCGCACGGAGGCACCTCCGTACCCGAGCACGGGTGCCTTTCGACGAGGGCCGCGCCCCGTCGAACCACGCCCGGTGAAGTTCCTACACGTGCAGGTGGTGGCACAGGGCCGTCGGCTCGTAGCGTACGCAGCCTCGGACACATCAAGGAGATTGCATGCCTACAGTGGGAACGCGTTGGCGCACAGGCGTGGCCGTACTGTCCGCGACTGTGCTCGCCGCCCTCGGCGCGGCGCCGCAGGCGCAGGCGGCGGACGGCCCGCCGTCGATCGTCGTCCAGGACGGCGTCACCCAGCCGGTGTTCGGCTACGCCGACGCCATTCGGGAACGGCTGTTCATCGACTCCACCTTCGACAGCGACAACGACGGTCTGCGCGACATCATCGCGTTCGACCTGATGCGGCCGGCGGCCACCGCGCAGGGGCTCAAGGCCCCCGTGGTGATGGACGCCAGCCCCTACTACTCGACGGTCTGCCGAGGCAACGAGTCCGAGTGCAAGGCGGACCTCGACGGCGACGGGCTGCTCGACAAGTGGCCGCTGTTCTACGACAACTACTTCGTGCCGCGCGGCTACGCGGTCATCCTGCTGGACATGGTCGGCACCAACAACTCCACCGGATGCCCGACCACCAACGCCAACCAGGACAACCTCAGCGCCAAGCAGGCCATCAACTGGCTCAACGGCCGGGCCACCGCCCGCAACGCCGCCGGTGAGATAGTCAAGGCCGACTGGCACAACGGCAGGACCGGGATGATCGGCAAGTCGTACGACGGCTCGCTGGCCATGGCCACGGCGGTGACCGGCGTCAAGGGCCTGACCACTGTCGTGCCGATCAGCGGACCGACCGAGTACTACGACTACGTGCGCAGCAACGGCGTGGTCACCCGTGGCAACAGCTACGTGTCGTCGCTGGCCAACACGGTCACCAACCCCGAGCGGCGGGACTACTGCAAGCCGGTGCGCGACGCGATCGGCGCCGCCGACGGCGACGAGCACGGCGACTACACGGCCTTCTGGAACGAGCGCAGCTACGTCAAGAAGGTCCCCAACGTCACCGCCAGCGTGCTGCTCTACCACGGCCTCAACGACGACAACGTCCGGCCGGACCACTTCAGCAAGTTCTGGTACGCCCTGGCGGAGAACAACGTGCCGCGCAAGCTGTGGCTGTCGCAGGAGGGCCACGTCGACCCGTTCGACTCGCGCCGCGCGGTGTGGGTGTCGACGCTGCACCGGTGGTTCGACTTCTGGCTGCAGAACGTCCCCAACGGCATCATGGACGAGCCGCGGGTGGACCTGGAGCGCTCCGCCGACGTGTGGGAGACCCACGCCGACTGGCCGATCCCCGGCAAGGCCGACACCGAGGTGTTCCTCCAGCCCGCCACCACCGGCGCGGGCGGTCTCGGGCTGGTGCCCACCGCGAAGCCGGCGACCGGGGCGTTCCAGGACAGCCGCACGCAGAGCCAGAACACCATGATCCTCAACCCGGACGTGGTGCAGCCCAACCGGCTGGCCTTCCTCTCCGCGCCACTGACCGCGCCGCTGCACATCTCCGGCACACCCACGGTGCAACTGCGGGCGTCCGCCGACCAGACCGACACCAACCTCGGGGCGATCCTGGTCGACTACGGCACCGACGAGCGGGTCGCGCACCGGGCCTCCGGCGAGGGGATCATCACCCTGACCACTGAGGACTGCTGGGGCCAGAGCAGCCCGACCGACGACGGCTGCTACAAGCAGACGGCGAAGCGGGTGGCCACCGCCGACTACGAGCTGGTCACCAAGGGCATCATGGACGCCCAGAACCGGCAGTCGATCCGCGTCGCCGTGCCACTGGTGCCGGGGGAGTCGTACAACTTCAGCTTCCCGCTGCTGCCCGAGGACTACGTCTTCAAGCCCGGCCACCGGATCGGCGTGATCATCGTGGCCAGCTACCCGCAGTACTCCAGCCAGGCGGACACCACCGCCGCGAACCTGCAGGTCGCTCTGAAGAGCAGCAACATCGTCCTCCCTGTGGTCGGCGGTACCGCCGCCGCGCACGCCGCCGGCCTTTGAGCGGCTGATCGACGGGCCGCCTCGCGCGGCTCGTCACCGGGGCGGCCCGGCGATCAACCCTTCGCGGAGGGCCGACGATCGCCGGGCCGTCATGCTGCCGACACCAGGCTGCCTCGCGGTGCAGGCTCGACGAGTACGGGGCACGCGGCTGCCGGGAAGACCCCGTACGCTGGCGAGGTGATCGACTTCCGCGCGGCAGTTGAAGCACGCGATCCCGATGCCATCACGGCGGCCCTTGCCGACGACGTGGTCTTCCGCAGTCCGGTGGCGTTCAAGCCCTACCCGGGAAAGGCCATCACCGCGGCGATCCTGCGCGGCGTGCTGCGGGTCTTCGAGGACTTCCGGTACACCCGTGAGCTCAGCGGTGACGGAGGTCGCGATCACGCGCTGGTGTTCGAGGCGAGGATCGGCGACGTCGCCGTCGAAGGGTGCGATTTCCTGCACCTGGACGAGACCGGTCTGATCGACGAGTTCACGGTCATGGTTCGCCCACTGTCCGCCGCGCAGACTCTGGCCGCCGCGATGGCCGCCGAGTTCGAGCAGATCCAGCGGGAGGCGACCGCCGGCTAGCTCGGCCGCAGCCGGTCGCTCGTCGGACGCTCCCGTCTGGTCCACACATCCCCGGTCGATGATCCATCACGAGCGCCGGGCCACGACCGCGCCGGCAGCAACGGGAGTGCCACCGCCGGCGCGGCCCGGCGTCAGAGCCGGGAGGTGAAGGTGGCCAGGAACCTGTGCGGGGTGACCGCGCCGGTGTTGTCGAAGCAGATGACGTCGACGTCGGCGTTGGTGGTGTACGGCCAGGGTTGGGTGAGGTGGCAGTAGGTGCTGCCGGCGCCCTGCGCCACCACCTGTGCGTGCGTCTCCTTGATGCCGATCTGCGGGAAGGTCGCCAGGTAGCGGCCGGAGGGCGCCAGCGGTGCCACGGTGTTCGCGCCGACGCCGAGCACCGAGTTGTCGTTGGTCGGCCCGCCGACGGCGGTACCCAGGTAGCCGAAGTACGAGGGTGGGCCGAGGGAGCCGATCACCGGCCGCCGACGGTGGTACGAGAGGGCGAAGTCGGTGTTGATGAACGCGCCCGCCTGGTCGTAGCAGAAGACGTACACCTGCACGCCGGTGCCGACCGCGCTCCAGGAGTAGACCTTGCAGCGGCGGGGACCGGCGTTCGGCTGCACGGCGGTGACCTGCACGTTGCCGGCGAGCAGATCGGCCAATCCCACCCCGGGCAGCCGCACCAGGTACTGCCCGACGCCCAGCGGCCCGACCGTGTTCACGCCACCGGTGGAGTTGTACGACTGCGCCACCAGCCCGCTGCTCCACTGCACGTACGCATGGGAGGTGCCGGCCGGCAGCACACCCGAGCTGGTCGTCCAGAGCACTGTGAACGGAGTGTCGTCGCGCGTGCCGCCCGGCTTGTGGCACTGCACGTCGACGATCTCGTCGGTGCCGGACTGGAACCAGCGGACCACCTCGCAGTAGTGACCGGTCCGGTTCACCGGGGTCACGTGCGGCACGCCGCGTGAGCTGGCACCGATCTGCGGGAAACGGACCTGGAACCGGCCGGGTGCGAGCTTGATGCCGTCGGCCCAGGCGGCTGGGAAGGCGGTCTTCCAGCTGCCCCACTGCCGGCTGGTGTCCAGCACGGTCCAGGCCGGCACGGTCGGGTCCTTGACGTACGCGAAGCCCCAGCGGTCGGCGGTGGCCGCCGCGGCCGGTGTGGGCGGTGCGAGTGCACCGGCGGCCAGGACGGCGGCCAGTGCCGTGGTGACGAACGATCGGAGACGCATCTGTTCCTCCAGTCGACGGGACGGGAACATGTCGGAGAGGAGTGTGCGCGTGGTGATCTGATGGTCACAGTCGGCTACATTGTGCGCCGGTGTCGGCTGTCCGCTATTCGTGGCCCGACTTCTGCGCAGTGCAGGCAAGACCTCAGGCAGCCCCGGACGGCGGGCCCGCAGAACGACGTGGAGCAGCCGGCGCGCGACCGCCTGCTCAGCGGAGCTGGTCGGCCAGGTGACGCACCGCGTCGGTGAACGCCTTCTCTGATTCGCAGGGCCGGTGTCCCTTGATCGGTGGCGGGAAGATGTCGCCGGCCGGAGGTGTGACGGCGTACGGGTCGCGAAGCCGTCGGTCCACCGTCGCCTCCCGGCCGTACGCCGCTGGGGCCTTGCCGGGGCCCTGCGGCACGAAGACGCGACCCCCGATGGGGTCGGTGTCCCGCCACAGATTCACCCACCGCCAGTCCACCCGGTCGGCGATCTCGTGGATCACCTCGTCGCTGACGTACGCGGGAAAGAGGCGGGCGTACAACCGTCGGAGGGGCGAACCGTGGGTCAGCAGCCCAACCCGGTCGGTGACCCGCGGCGGCAGTTGGACCGTCGCGGCGAGCAGGACGGAGCCGTGGCTGTGCCCGGTGAGCACCACCGCGTTGCCGGAGTCGACGAGGTGGGTGATCCGGCAGGTCAGTTCGGGAACGGCACGTTCGGCGTAGCACGGTGGCGCGAACGGGTGCGGGGATCTGGGCCAGAACGTGCCCAGGTCCCACAGCACGCCGACGTAACGGCGGAACCCGGGGTGCGGTGGGCGAAGATTCCACCGAGGACCAGGCCGACGATGAGAGCGGCGATCAGATAGCTGCCGACACCGATGCTGAAGTTGACGAAGCTGACCGGCAACCCGACGTAGCGCTGGAGCAGTTCGCCGGGAGGCGTCGGCAGCAGGCCGAGCGCGACCGCTGCTATACCGCTCCCGGCGAGGCAGGCGTAGAGCACCGCGAGCGGCAACAGCCGCTCGGTGAACCGGGCGCGGGCCACGGTCTTGCGCACCTGCCGCAGTCGCGGAGTGGCATCGGCCGGCACGGCCGGGAAGTCACGAGCAACGATTGCCGACGCGGCCCGGATCCGTCCCGGTCGTGACGCCACCGACACCACGGCGGTGACGGCCAGCGTCACCAGCACCGCCAGCGAAAAGCCGAGAATCGCCCAGACGCAGGCACGCGGTGGGCTGGTGATCAACGCCTCGGCGGTGGGCGCGCCCCTGTTCAGAACGTCGGACACCCGATAGACCAGCTCAGCGGAGAACGTGATCGCCAGACTGATCGCGGCTACGGAGGTCGCCAGGGCACCGAACCCCAGGGTGGGCGCGACCTCCGGGCCTCGACCCCGATGCCAGAACAGCACCACCCCCAGGGCGGCAAGCAGCACTGCCTGTCCGATGAACAACCCGACGACGGTCAGGTTGTAGCCGGGCAGCCCGTTGCGCTCCGGCCAGGATGCCGAGCTGGTCAGAAGGAGGATCCAGACCAGCACGGTCAGACCGAGGGCGATCGTGCGGAGCGCCCTGACCAACCGGTCGAGCCGCAACTCCGTGGGCGTGGTCAGGGGTGGGGTGCAGAGCAGAACCGCGCATGTGATCAACAGAAGTCCGGCGGCTGCCGACAGCGCGACGGTGCCGACCGACAGACCCTGTGCGGACCGGGCCCCGAGCAGGCTGAGGTCCAGCGCGGCAAACGCCGCCGCGACGTGAATCGAGCGCAGTCGTGCCACCAGTGGCTCATTGTCCCACCGGCCGACGGCGGTGAGCCTATCCGCCGCACGAGGCTGGTCGGCCGCGCGGAAGACGTCAGAGGGAAGTGCCGGGCGGGCGCTGAGCGCCCACACCAGGCTGATGGCCGCAGCGGGTGCCAGTGCGAGCACCGCCAGGCGCAGTCCGGCAGGACGCCCCCCGAGCCAGGAGAGCCAGGTACGTCCGGCCAGGCACTCCGGCGAGGACATGCACTTCCACGCGATCACATCCAGCGCGACCCCCACGATGCTCAGCACGTACATCAAGGTCAGGGTGAGCGCCAACAACCGGCACAGGGCCTTGATCACCGGGTCGCCGCCGGCTCCGGCCGGACGCATCCAGATGGCGAGGTTGATCAGCATGAAGGGCAGCAGGATCACCATCGACAACGTTCGCACGGCGTTGCCAGCGGGCAGGTTGTTCCAGCGGTAGGCCTCGAGCGTCACCGCGCCCGCATCGCGGTCCTCGTGATCCACCGGTCGCGGCCGGTAGAAACCGCCCCGGTGGTCACCCGCCACCTGCTGCACGTGCGGTCGATCCAGCAGGTCATCCGGGCCGGTGGCGGACACCCCGTGCACCCGCAGTTCCACCAGGCCGTCAGCCCCAGCGCGCCCGCCCCCGTCTCGCTGATCCATCCGGTACCGGCCCCCCGGCGTGTACGAGGCTCACACCGACCCGATCGGGTGATCCGAGGGCGCCCGTGTGGCGCAACGGGCGTACCCCGCGAAGGACGATGCAATCCCGTTTTCGTAGCGCGAGGTCGACATCCGGGCGGGCGTGTTCGCCGGCCATTCTTCGGGTATCGACTCGACGACCGGCCCGGCGTGGTACCAATTACCCGGAAGGCGAAGCCGGCAGGAATGGGCGGCCCATGTCGACAAGGGCAGCAGCACTGCTTCGAAAACCGGGGCAACCACAGCGACCGAGCCTTCTGGAACTCTTCTTCGACCTGGTCTTCATCTTTGCGCTCAATCGGGTCTCGCAGCGGCTGGTCGAGGAGCTCACCGAGCAGCGAGTCGTCCTCATCGAGGCTGGCGAGACCCTGCTGTTGCTGCTGGTCTTCATGGTGCTGTGGTTCGTCACGGCGTGGGTCACCGACCTCTACGATCCGCAGCGGCCCCAGCTTCAGGTGCTGGTCTACACCGCCATGCTCGGCGCGCTGGTGATGGCAGTCGCCGTGCCGCACGCGTTCGGTGACAGAAGTCTGGCCTTCGCTGGTGCGTACGTCGCGGTCCACATAATCCGTGGCCTGGTCATCGTGCCGATACTGCGCGGCCACGAAGCTCAGCGCCGAGCGGCTGGAGTGTTCTTCTGGTTCACGTTGTCGGCCGTGCCGTGGATCGCCGGCGCGATCGTGACGGATCTGGCCCGCAGCCTGTTGTGGACGCTCGCCGTCGCCATCGACGGCACGGCACTGCTGCTGTTCTATCCCGCGCCCTGGTCCCGCCCCACCCAACGGCAGTGGCCCGTCCTGGCCGAATACCTCTCTGAGCGTTACCGACAATTCTTCATCATCGCCCTCGGCGAACTTATTCTGACGACCGGATCGGCCTACAGCGACACCTCGTTCCGGCAGGGAGGAGCCGCAGCCGCCTTCGCGGTTTCATTCATCACGACGGTGCTCCTGTTTCGCGTCTACATTTTCAGGGCGGGCCAACTGTTGCCCGAAGCCATCAGAGCCGCCGCCGAGCCCGCGCATCTCATCCGAGAGGCTTTCCTCGCGCACGTACTCATGGTGGCCGGGATCGTCGCTGTTGCCGTCGGGTATGAAATCGTGATCGAACATCCGTTCGGTCACACCAGCGCGGCGTGGATCCTCGTTGTCCTGGGCGGACCGATGCTCTTCCTGATCGGACGTGCCCTGGTGGAGCATGCCGTGTTCGCCCGGGTGTCCCACTCCCGGATCGTCGGCGCTCTGGCGCTTGCCGCCGCCTCGCCGTTCATGATGCTTCTACCGCCGCTGGCCGTGGCCGTCACCGCCGTCGTCGTCCTCGCCGGCATCGCGGCTTCCGACGCCGTCCTCGCCAGGGGGAAACCGCCCGAAGGGCCGCACCCGCCCAATCCCAGGAAGTGAGACGAACCGGACATCGTCCGGCTGTCTGCTCATGACCCTGTGGCGTCCGCTCGCTGTTCACCCCCGGGGCACTCTTCGGGCGGGGCGTAGGCACGAATGGTGCCGTTGTGCCGAGCGACCCTGCCGTCAGCGGTGAGGGGTACGAGGCGTTTACAGACGGGGCACCGTCCCCGTTGGTGCTGCGAGCGCTGCGTCACAGTGCCTCCCCAGGTAGGTCGTGCGCTCATCCGCCGAGCCATGCCGCCCATCGTTGCCGATCGAGGCTCGGAAGCGCGCTGATCAGGGGGCCGCCAGCCACCCTCGGGCGGCATGGTGCGCAGGCAGCGCTAACTTCGCGGCAGCACGGTGATGGCCGCGACGGCGCTGTTGACGACGGTGGCCGTCACGGTGCGGGTCACGGCCGCCGCGGCGGCGTCGGCGCCCCAGTCGCCACGCTCGAGTTCCTTGGCCCGCGTGATGACCGGTGACGTCCACGGGATCTCGCGGTGGAACTGCGGGAGCGTCCCGCTCGCCGAGAGCAGCGCCGCGAGCGCGGCGACACGGGCCTGCGGCTGCGCACCGTCCACGAGGACCTGCCGGACGTCGGCGAGCAGGCGGGCCCGTCGTTCGGTTCTGCCCTCCCGTAGGGCTGTCGTCCGGAACAGGCCGAGCACCTTACGGGGCTCCTGGTCGATGTCGCCTCGCGCGATGAGCCGCTCCAACACCGGCTTGCGCAGGGCGGGGCCGACCGCGGCCAGGGCCGTCTGCACCCCTCTCGGTTTCTCGGCGAGGTAGTCCCACGCAGGGCGCAGGAGGTCATCCGATGGTGGGTGGCCCCCCACGCTGCTGACCCGCCCCCGGGCCTCGGTGGTCAGGTGATCGCCGAGGGCGAGGTCCGCGAGGACGGCTCCGCCGAGGACGTAGAAGAGGGTGTTCTCTCCCGCGATGGTTCCGGACCTGGGTTGAAACAGGAGCAGCAGGAGGTCTTCCACCACTGTCGGCGTCCCCGGCCGGGCTTCGGCGGTCATCGGCGGGGCTCCCAGCGGAAGAGCCGGGTGGCCAGGGCGACGGAGACGACGACCCAGCCGAGCGTGGGCGCGAGCAGGAGCAGGGAGTCGGTCACGGCGACGCCGCCGTTCCAGGCGTTCATGGTCAGCTCGGTGGCCGCGCCGCCGGGCAGCAGCCGCTTGAGCCCGGCGAGGTTCTCGGTGCCGGTGATGCCGACCCAACTGGCTACGGCGATCACCCCGAGGGTGACGGGAAGGGTGGTGACCTGGGCGTGTTCGGGTGAGTTCGTCAGCCCGGCGGTGGCCAGCGCCAGGGCGATCATCATGGCCAGGGTGGCGATGGTCGCGACCACGAGAAGGGCGATGTTGGCCGGTGCGCCGGCGACCACGGCGAGGGCGGTCAGGATCGCGGTGACCTGGATCAGGGCGAGGACGACGACGGGCAGCAGGAGGCCGGCGAGGATGGTGGTGTCGGTTGCGGCGGTGGAGCGTAGGCGTTTGAGGAAGAGGTTCTGGCGTCGGGAGGCCAGGGTGGTGACGGCGGTGGTGTAGAGGCCGAAGGCGGTGATGGTGAAGAGGATGATCGCGGCGATGTAGCCGAGGCTGCCGAGGTCGGCGAAGGTGTCGTGTTGGCGGACGAAGTAGGCGCTGACGACGACGGGGATGATGAGGCTGGTGATCAGTACCAGTCGGTTGCGGAAGAGCTGGATCAGTTCGCTGGCGGCGATGGGAAACACGGTGGCGCTCCTGTCGAGACGGCGGGTCAGTTGTTGATGGCGCGGAAGACGTCGTCGAGGCGGGTCGGCCCGGCCTCCAGGCCCTGCAGCTCCACGGCGTGGTCCTGCGCCCACCGGAGCAGGATGTGCAGGTCGTTCTGCAGTTCGAAGGTCTCGACCACGACCTTCCCCTCCACGTCGACGGCGGCCTGCAGCGGCAGCGCCGGTGTCGGTGCGGGGAGGGTGAAGCGGATGACGGCGGGCAGGGTGCGGGTCAGTTCGGCGACGGTGCCTTCGCGGTGCAGGGTGCCGTGGTGCATCAGTCCGATGCGGTCGGCGCGCTGTTGTGCTTCTTCCAAATAGTGGGTGGTGAGCACGATGGTGGCGCCGTTTTCGCGGAGCCGGTCGACGGTTGCCCAGACGGCGTCGCGGGATTGAATGTCCAGGCCGGTGGTGGGTTCATCGAGGACGATCAGTTCCGGGGTGCCGTAGACGGCGGTGGCGAAGTCGAGGCGGCGTTTCTCGCCGCCGGAGAGCTGGGCTACTTTGCGGCGGGCTCGGCTGGTGAGGTCGACGAGGTCGAGTACCCGGTCGACGTCGTCGGTGCGTGCGGTGAGTCGGCCGATCAGGCCGACGGACTCCCGAACGGTGAGGTCGGGGGAGAATCCGCTCTCCTGGAGCATGACGCCCATTCGGGGACGTACCGTCTGGCGGTCGTCGGGGCGGTGCCCGAAGACACGTACGGTGCCGGAGGTGGACCTGCGGTGTCCCTCGATGACCTCCAGGGTCGAGGTCTTCCCGGCTCCGTTGGTGCCCAGCAGCGCGTAGAGCTCTCCAGGTCGTACCTCGAAGGAAAGGTCCCTGACGGCGTGGAAATCACCGTAGGTGAGGTTCAGCCGGTCAACTTCGATGACAGGTGTGGTGGACATGCACCTATGACAGCGCGGGCGCAGCCGATCTGTCAGTGGCGCCATGTCATCACCGCAAGTGACGTGGTGTCACTGGTCCCGGCCGCTGGCTGCCGGATACTGACCTGGTGACCGCGAGCTCGCCGCGCTTCACCCAGTCGACGCAGGGCAGGCTGCGCCGGCTCAACCTCGCGACCTCACTGCCGCCGGTGGTGTTCGCCGCGGTGATCCTGCTCTACACCGATGCGCGCGCCTGGTGGCACGTTGTCGTCCTGGCACCCGGTGCCGTGGCGGCCGTGGTGGCCTTCGAACGGTGGACGGCAAACGACCTCGCCCGGGTCGCGCTGCCCTGCTTGGTCGTGGCGGCGGCGGTCTGGCCGCTCGGGGTCCTGGTGACCGGCAGCCCCAACGCCTACTGGGGTGTCTGCGCCGTGGGTTCGCTGTCCCTGCGCGAGGTGCGACGGCACCGGGCTCTGACAATGGCCGGGCTGTTCGCCTACGTCGCCGTCGTCGGCGTGGCACGGCTGCTGGTGCAGCGGGACGACATCGTGGGCGTCCTGGTCACCTACGTTCTCATCCCGACCGCTCTCACCGTCCTCGTGACGGTCTTCACCGTCGTGGGCGAGCGGTTCTACGACCTCATCCGGGAGCTCGAACAGACGCGGGAACGCGAGGCGGAACTGGCGGTGGTCCGGGAGCGGGTGCGGTTCGCCAGCGACCTGCACGACATCCAGGGCCACACCCTGCACGTGGTCAAGCTGAAGATCGCCCTGGCCCAGCGGCTGCTGCTGCGCGACACCGATCGGGCGGAGAAGGAGCTGCGGGAGACGTACACGCTGGTCAGCGAGACCATCGCGCAGACCAAGGAACTCGCCTACGCCCAGCGGCGGCTCAACCTCACCGCGGAGATCGAGAACGCGAAGAACCTGTTCGAGGCCGCCGGCATCCGGGTCCGAGTGACCCGGGAGGCCGAGGTCGATGCCCGCGCCAGCGAACTGCTCGGGCAGGTGCTGCGGGAGACGACCACGAACATCCTGCGGCACGCGCAGGCCACCCAGGTGCAGATCACGCTCGCCGCGTCGGGCATCACCATCGTCAACGACGGCGTGACCGCCACCTCGCCCCCGCAGCTCAGGGGCCTGGCGGCGCTGAGGCAACGGGTCGCGGACGACGGAGGTGAGCTGTCCGTGGAACAGAAGGACGAGCGGTTCCTGACCGCAGCGACCTTCCCGCCCGTTCGGCCCGACGCGGCCCCGACGGTTGCCGGGAAGGACGACCGATGACCACCATCGTGCTCGCCGACGACGAGGCGCTGCTGCGCACGGCCCTGGCCGCGCTGCTGCCGATGGAGGGCGACATCACCGTTCTCGCCGAGGCGCAGGACGGCCGGACGGCGATCGCGGCCACGCTGCGGCACCAGCCGGACGTGCTGGTCATCGACCTGGAGATGCCGGGCGTGGACGGCCTGGGCGCGGTCGCCGAGATCCGCCGCGAGCGACCGGAGCAGGTGATCCTCATGCTGACCCGGCATGCCCGGCCCGGCGTGCTGCGCAAGGCGCTGAAGCTCGGCGTCCAAGGCTTCGTCAGCAAGTCCGCCGAGCCAGCCCACATCACCTCGGTCATCGCCACTCTGCACGCGGGAAAACGCTGGATCGATCCGGATGTGTCCGTGCTCGCCGTCACCGAGGACTCCCCCCTCACCGAGCGTGAAGCCGACGTCCTGCGGGTCACCGGCGAGGGCTACTCGGTCGCCGACATCGCCGTTCGGCTCCACCTGGCTCCGGGCACCGTCCGCAACTACCTGTCCAACGCGATGCGCAAGACCCAGACCCGGACCCGCCACGAAGCGGCCCGCTACGCCCGCGAACACGACTGGCTGTAGGCGCATCCGCCGTCGCCGACCGTGACCGTGAGGTGCGACTGTCCGTGGAAATGTCACTGTGACGTGGTGACGTGGCGGCACTGACGGCGAGGCGCCATGAGCGCTGCAATGGGATCTCCACACCGACGAGAGGGAGCTCCCGATGAACGGCCCCAGAGCCGCAGAACCCTGGACAGGGCCGAGCCCTTCTGATGCGGCAGGCTCGCGCCTCCAGACGCCGGAGCATTCCGGGCCGGCCGTCGACAGCTCCCGGCCCTTCGGCGCCCACCTTCGGATGAGCTGGTGGAAGCCGCTGGTGGTCATCGGCGTGCCGCCGCTGGCGATGGTGGTGCTACAGGTTCTGCTCTACCAGCTCGTGGGCGTCATCGAGGGCAGCGACGACCCGATGTCAGCCACCCTCACGCCGTTGAAGTTCCTGGCCGTCAACGTCAGCATCGGCACGGCGGGCGCCCTGGCGATCCTGCTCCTGGTCTGGATCGCCAGGGTGCCGTGGCGCAGCCTGATCAGTGCACCCCGAGCCTTCGACGCTCGCCGCCTGACGTACTACCTGGTCGCGGCGGCGTTGCTGGTGGGTGCCGGGATCGGTGTCGTGGCCCTGGTCGCGCCCGACGCCCCGGGCTGGACCGCCTTCGGTGTCACCGGCACGACGATCGGCATGCTGGCGATCGTCGCGCTGAGCACCCCGGTGCAGGCCGTCGGCGAGGAGCTGATGTTCCGAAGTGCGGTGCTGCCCGCCGCCGCGTCCTGGGTGCGTGCGGTTCGCCCCGCCCTGGTCGCCGGGCTCGTCGTGTCCGGCCTGGGCTTCGCCGTGGTTCACGGGTCGGCTGACCCCTGGTTGTTCGGCTACTACACAGTGATCGGGGTCAGCACTGGCCTGATGGCCATCATCAGCCGTGGCATCGAGGCACCGGTTGCCTTCCACGTCGCCAACAACGTCCTGTTCACCACCGTCAACACGGTGATGGCAGACGGCGAGGCCTTCGCGATCGACCGGTCCACCGACTCCGGTGACGCGTCCCTGCTGATCCTCGGCGCCGTCAACGTCGCCATGGTGGTGCTGGTCTGGCGGCGCGAGCGGCGAGCCCGGCCCCGGGCCGTCGGCAGTCGGTAGGACCGCAGGCCGTCGTGGCCAGCGAGCGATTGGAGACGTCCTCGTCTGGCCGGTGTGTGCATCGGTGCTCCCGCACCTCGCTCTCCTGGGGGAGTGGAACCGACCCAGGGAGGGAGGCGTCACACTGTCGGCTTGGCGAGGGTGCTGGTATGCCCGCTTTCAGTAGTCGTCGCTGGGCGTACGGCGCCTTGGCTTGGTTGATCGTTTTTGTGGTGTCCCACGTGATCCTGGTGTTCCTCCCTGGGCACGATCCAACCGGTGACGGACCGTGGGGCATGAGGGCCTACGTGATCTTCAACGTGGTGCTCATCTCGATGTCGGCCCTCGGAGCAGCCGTCGTTCTGGCCACTGTCCGCCCGCCGACGCGACATCGTCCCCGGTGGCTACTTCTGACCCCACTGGTGTTTGGCAGCGTGCTGCTCGTCATCCGGGGTGTGCCAGGAATGGCCGAGAACTTGGTGATGGTCAGCGGTGTCCGTCGCGGTGGTTTCATGGGGGTGGCGGACGTCTCCACCGGCGAGTTCTGGACCGGCATCGCCATCAACACCTACTTCTTCGCCGGAGCGGCGTTGCTGGTCGGGACAACCGTTTCCTACGGCCGACGATCAGCGAAGCCGTCTCGCTGAGGCGTACCGGCGTGAAGCGGCGCGTCGGAGAACTCGTAGAAGGTGTGGTCCGCAGCCGTCATCCTCGCTCCGTCGAGCCGGGCGACGACGAACCTGCCCGCTGCCGGTAACACCGCCGCCAGCTCGACCTGGGCACTACGCGAAACAGACCACTACCTGATCGGTGGACCCCTACCGGCTGCTCATCAGACGATGACCAGGTTGGCCATGTCGACGACCGGCCGGTAGCCGAGGGCGGCGTAGATCTTGTTCGACGTCGGGTTGGCCTGGTCGGTGAACAGGCAGACCCGCGTACCCTCTGCCTGGATTCGGCGGGAGACCTCGGCGACCGCGTTGCTGGCCCAACCGCGCCCCCGTTGGGCCGGCGGTGTGTACACCGGGCCAAGGCGGGCCACCCCGAACGACGGTGGGTTGGCACCGGTGAGGTGCACCGGCTCCCCGGTCTCGTCGAGCCAGAACCACAGCCGTCCGGCGTGGATCCGACGCAGCACCTCCGCGTGGTCGGGCGCTTCGTGCGCGCTGGCACCACGCGGGCGGCCCGCCTGCTCGTCGGCGTCGCCCACGAACGCGGCGAGCCACTCGGTGACCAGTCCCGCGTCGTCCACGGTCGCGGTCACCAAGCTGCCGGGCACCGGTGGCGGTGATGTCAGCTCGCCGAGCTGGTGCAGCCGTGTGTGCTGGTTGACCCGGACTTCGCCCCCGCCGAGCTGGGCCAGCGCGGCGGCGCACAGCTCGACGGCGGGCAGGGCGCCGTTGACCGCGAGGACCTCCTCCCCGCGATCGTGCAACGCGTGGGCGAGCGCAACGGCCGCCTCGTCGGGCATGGGCAGCAGGAACGGCGGATAGGGGGCATACGGCGCCGAGCGCATCCCGGCACCGACCACCGCGCCGGAGTCGTCGGTGACCACGAGCCACCAGTTACGGTCGGGCTGAGCGATACCCTCTGCCCGTTGCGACAACAGCCGGTGCGCGATGGTGGTCACGACCGTGCTGACCACCGGATCGGCGCCCAGGTGGTCACCCGCAACGGCCAGGAACTCGCCCGGATCGCTGAGGAAGCGCAGCCGCAGCCCGGTCCTCGGGACAATGCTCATCCGCGTACGCTAGCCACCGCCCACCGGATCGACACCGGAATTTTGTGCGGGTAGCGCCGGCAGGCTCGGCGACCCACGTGTCAGGCGCCGCCGATCTTCGCAGGTGAGGGCTCCGACCGTCAGCCCCACCCCGCCGTTCAGCGCGCACTACCCGCGAGACGTCGGCGGAGCCACCCCTCGGGCCTGGCCGTCGTCCTCGGCACCGCGCTCGTCGTATCTCGGGCAGGGCGTCGCCGTCCTCTGAGCACGTGATGCGGGCGGACCCGGCGCGACGCCGGGTCCGCCCGTTTCAGGCGTGCTGGATCTCGCCCTGCCGCTGGTCGACCCGCACACCCTCGAACAGGTGCTGCGCGGAGTCAGCCGTGATCAACGTGCGAGGGCGGCGAGCCTGAACTGCTGGTTGGTTTGTCCGTGGCAGTCGTAGAGCTGGATCTGGGCGCCGTTGGCGGTGCTCCAGACGTCCAGGCATCGTCCGGACTGGACGTTGCTGATGGTGCCGTTGGAGTTGACGTTCCACTGCTGGTTGGTCTGGCTGTGGCAGCTGTAGATCTGCACCGCCGCGCCGTTGCCGGTGCCGGCCGAGTCGAGACACATGGTGCCGTACACCTGGAGTTGTTTGCCCGAGGTGTAGGTCCAGGCTTGGTTGGTCTGCTTGTTGCAGTTGTAGAGCTGGACCCGGGTGCCGTTGTTTCGCGAGGCGTTGGGTACGTCGACACACCGGCCGGACTGCGTGCCGACGATCTCACTGGCGGAGCCGGGTGGGACGGTCGGCGGGTCGGTGGGCGTCGGCGGATCGGTCGGGGTCGGCGGATCGGTGGGCGTCGACGGTAGCAACGGGCAGGTGCTGCGGTAGGTGACCACGCCGCTGGAGTCCAGCAGGGGGCAGAGGAACTGGCTGTACCGCGTGTCGTTGTCGAGGAACATCTTGACGAACGGCAGCATGGTTCGGACCATCACCGGGTTCGACCGCCCGACCATGAAGCCATGATCCGCGCCGGCGACCTCCAGGTAGACGCTCTCCGTCGTGGCCGGGAGGCTGTTGTACAGGCCGGTGGCGTAGGACGGGGTGACCACCGTGTCCGCCTGACCGGCGAAGATCATGGTGGGGACCCGGTCGTTGGCCAGGTTCGACGACGGCGAGTACGGCGCGATGCCGACCACTGCCTTCAACGACGGGCGTCGCGTGGCTGCGCTCAGCGCGCCGCCGCCGCCCATCGAGTGACCGGCGACCGCCAACCGGTTGGGGTCGACCCGGTCGCGTACGGGGCTCTGCTGCGTGAGGTAGTCCAGTGCGGCGAGCAACTGGGTGCCTCGGGCCGTGTCGAAGTCGTTGCGGCTGTTGGTCTCGATGCCGATCACGACGAAGCCGTGGGACGCCAGCCACGGCCCCATCCAGGCCAGTTCGGCGGAGAACAACGCCGTGTAACCCGGCGAGATCGCGATTGCTCCGAAGGTTCCCTGGCTGGTGTCGGTCGGGTAGTAGATCCGGCCGCCGTTGAAGCCGTACCCGGTCGGGACGCTGACCGACGTGTTGGCGAAGGGTCCGTTCACGGCGGTGACGCTGGTCCGGGTGGGGTCCGGGCCCCGCTGGTACGGGTTGTCTGCGGCCGACGCCGACCCGGTCGCCAGGGTGATGGTGAGCAACCCGACTGCGGCGGCGATCCCGGCCGCGGCGAGCTTGAACAGTCGGCCCCTCAAGCCGGTCGACACTCGGTCGGCCGTGGTGTTCCCCGTGGGCGGGGAGTGGTCTGCAGGTTCTCGCACTGTTGGTACCTCCTGGCGGTGGGAGAGCGAGGGGCGGGCGGGCTCGTCGTGTGCCGAGCCTGCCCGCCCCCGGTGATGTCCGGTCGTCAGCGCTGCAGGGTCAGCAGCCCCGGCCGGTACGGCAGCAGGCCGTAGTCGCCGCCGGAGCTGGGGGAACGACCCTGGTAGAGCAGTTGCAGGTTGCAGGCGTCGACCGTCATGGTCTGGTCGGCGTTGGTGCGCAGCAGCTCACCGTGGCTGATGTCGTTGGTCCAGGTGGCACCGCTGTTGGCCTTGCCGGCGAACGGGTTGCTCTCGGACGTCGCTTGCGGCGTCCACGATCCACCCAGGCTGCTGGCCGTGAACGAACGGAAGTAGCGCCCGTTCGCGCCGATGGCCTCGACGATCATGAGGTACTTGTTCAGGCCCTGGAGCTTGTAGACCTGGACGGCCTCGAAGAGGTTGTTCGTCGAGTCGGTCATGATCGTCGTGTAGTTCGAGCCGAAGCTGCCGGGGAAGTTCCCGATCGGCATGCTGGCCCGGTAGATCCGGCCGTTGTCACCGGCAAAGAACAGGTACATGTTCTGGTCGTCACCGATGACCGCCTGGTCGATCGGGCCGGTGTTCGAGTTGGAGATGCTGCCGGTGAACAGCGTCTGCGCCGACGACCACCCGTTCGGGTTGGTCGGGTCGCTGGAGGTCCGGTAGGAGAACGCCGTGCCGCCCCACTGGTAGGCCAGCACCCAGATGTTGCGCGGCGCGAAGTAGAACAGCGACGGCGCCACGGTCGCCGAGTTCATCGCGTTCTGGCTGGCCGATCCCATCTGCGAGTAGTTGCTGAAGAGGCCGAAGTTCATCGAGCCCCACGTGGTGCCGGTGTCGTGGGTGGTGGCGTAGACGAGCTGCTGGCCGTTGTACGGGGCGACGGTGAAGTCCTTCAGCGACACCCAACCCGACCTCGGCTGCGCCAGCGCACCCGACGACGACCAGCGGTAGGACGAGGGAAGGTCACACGTGGTGGTCGGCGGCGGCGTCGTCGGGGTCGTGGTCGGCGTGGGCGTGGGCGTCTGGGTGCCGCCGCCGAGGGAGGCCAGCCGGAACTGCTGGTTGCTCTGTCCGTGGCAGTCGTAGAGCTGGATCTGGGCGCCGTTGGCGGTGCTCCAGACGTCCAGGCATCGTCCGGACTGGACGTTGCTGATGGTGCCGTTGGAGTTGACGTTCCACTGCTGGTTGGTCTGGCTGTGGCAGCTGTAGATCTGCACCGCCGCGCCGTTGCCGGTGCCGGCCGCGTCGAGACACATGGTGCCGTACACCTGGAGTTGTTTGCCCGAGGTGTAGGTCCAGGCCTGGTTGGTCTGCTTGTTGCAGTCATAGAGCTGCACGCGGGTGCCGTTGGTGGTTGCCGCGTTGGGCACGTCCACGCACCGGCCGGACTGCGTGCCGACGATCTCACTGGCCGAGCCCGGTGGGACGGTGGGGGTGGGGCCCGGCGTGGTGGGCGTGGGGGTGGTGCCGGGGCCGGCGCTGTTCAGGGCCTCCAGCGTGGAGGTGTAGGCGGCCTTCTTGTTGCCGCTGCAGTCGAAGAGCAGCGGAGTGCCGCCGGAGCGCCACGAGTCGCAGTCCCGCACCCCCCACACGGTGAGCCCGTTGCAGCGAGCCACGGCGAGGCAGTCGTTGACCACACTGCGGTAGGTGTTGGCCTGCGTCGTGCCGGACCCCTCAATGTCCAACTCGGTGATCTGCACGTCCACCCCGAGTGCGGCGAAGCTGGACAGCGTGGTGCGGTAGTTGCTGTTGTACGGCGAGTTGGCGTTGAAGTGCGACTGGAAGCCGACGCAGTCGATCGGCACCCCACGGGACTTGAAGTCGCGCACCATGTTGTAGACGGCCTGCGTCTTGGCCCAGGTCCAGTTGTCGGTGTTGTAGTCGTTGTAGCAGAGCTTCGCGTTCGGGTCCGCCGCGTCCGCGGCGCGGAACGCCGCCTCGATCCAGTCGTTGCCGGTGCGCTGCAGGTTCGAGTTGCGACGGGCACCGCTGTTGCCGTCCTCGAACGCCTCGTTCACCACGTCCCAGGAGTAGATCTTGCCCCGGTAGTAGGTGGCGACCCGGGTGATGTGGTTCAGCATCGCGTTGCGGAGCGTGGTGCCCTCCATGCTCTGCATCCAGCCCGGCTGCTGCGAGTGCCAGGCCAGGGTGTGGCCCCGAACCTTCCAACCCCGGGAGATGGCGTGGTTGACGATCCGGTCCGCGTTGCTGAAGGTGAAGTTGTTCTGCTGCGGCTCGGTCGCGTCGATCTTCATCTCGTTCTCGGGAGTGACGCTGTTGAACTCCCGGTTCAGGATCGTCGTGTAGGCGCTGTCGTTGAGTTTGTTGGCGGCGACGGCGGCACCGAAGTACCGGCCGGACTGGGCTGCGGCGGCACCGAGGGTCGTCTCGGCGGCTTGGGCCAGATTGGGCATCAGTGACACGACCAGGGCCAGAATTATCGCGGCCGTTCCGGAAAGAGTGAGTGTTCGTAGTCGGGTGCGCCCGATGGGACGGGTCCGGGAAACCATGCTGATCCTCCAGTGGTGGGGTAGGGGATTCCTGTCGCTGTTCCAGCGGGAGGCCCCGGTGGAACAGCGGCGGACGCGATGGTGAGTTCGCCCGAGCGGGGGCGGGGCTCAGGTCGGGCGTCCGCCCGGCTGCGAGTCGGTCCGGGCTGCCTGGCCAGCGGATAGAGGAGTGCTGGCAGGTAGGCCCGATCGCCCGTGGGGGAGTGGTTGCGGCGTTCGGCTCTTTCGGTGGTGGACGTGGTCTCCTGGCAGGTGGGTGGGCCCGACGGTCGCGTGGAACGCCTCCGGCACTAACTGATCTTGTTAACGTTCACACTTGTCGATGGCTCTCAGGCTGGCAGAAAATTCCAGAGTTTTCAACCGGTAGTTTCGGACCTGTTACGGATCCGGGCGGAAGGGGTGGAGTCCGCGCGCACAGCGGCTGGTCGACCCGCGTTACGCGTGGACCAGGCCGAAATCGACACGCTGGACGGCCGCATCGGCGGGCTCCACCCGCGGTGGCGGATCGCCGAACCTGCTGCGTGCCCGGCGCAGAGCGGGAGTTGGGCCTACGGCTGCTCGTCGGCCTCGGGGTTGAGCTGGCGCATCAGCACCGCGAACCCTTGCCCCGACTCCACGAAACCCAGTTTCCGGTAGAGCGCCAGAGCGCTGTGATTGCTGTCGGTGACCTTGAGTCGTAGTTGTCGGACGCCGGCCGAGTGCGCACGGTGCTGGACCCGCGAGATCATCGCTGTGGCCAGACCACTACGTCGCCAGGGCGCTCGGGTGCCCAGGCAGTGCAGAATCGCCGTCGAAGTGTCCGTGCTGCCGTCGGCGAGCGCGAAGAGGAAGGCGGCCACCGGGTTGTCCCCTCGGTCGGCCTCGGCGAGCACCAGACAGGCGATGAAGGTCAATCACAGGTCGGATCCCCGGAGAGCGTCGACCTAACCTCCTAGGATGCTCTACGGATTGTGCCTCAGGCGACACTGCCGCCAGTGCGGCAGGTGACGCGGGTCGCCAGCAGCCTCAGCTGCTCGAACCGCCCGTAGCGACGCTTCTGGCAAGCGGAGCGTGACGCTACGGAGGTGGCCGTACACGCGCTGGAACGCTGCGCTCCGCGGACGCGGGTGGCTGAAAATTCCCGTCGAAATCCGGTAACCAAATCGGCGTACCAACCCGTCAGGTCAATGACAGATCGCCGCTGCGGGCGGTCGGCCGAGGAGGAACAAGGACATGGGCGACGTGCGTGGGCGTTTCAGGGACGAGCTGGCCCGACACCCCGCCCCGCCATTGGGCGACATGGTCGAGCAGTCGGTGGTGCAGGGCCGCCGACTGCGCCGCCAGCGTCGCCTGGCGCAGTTCGGCGCCGGAGGTTCGGCGTTGGCGATGCTGCTCGTGATCGGCCTGGCCGCCGGTCCGCTCGGCATCGGAGCGGATGACACCGGTCAGCCCGGCGGGCCGAACCTGGTTCTGCCGGGCGGGTCGGTCGGCACCGGCTCGCCGTCGCCGACCGATTCCCCAACTGGCGCCCCGGGCGGGTTCGAGCCGGGCACCGAAGAGAACCCCGCTCGGTCAGTGCAGCCGACTCCCTTCACCACTGTGATCGACACCGTGAGGATCGGGGCGGGGCCGGGCGGTGAGCTGGCGACCACCACACCGCAGGGTGCCCTGGAGCTGCTGATCCGGCTGCTGCCCCCGGGGAAGACCAGCGGTTACGCGAACCTGGTGAGCAGCGGGGCGGGCCCCGGCATGCCGTTCGTCCAGCTCCACCTCGACCGCGGCGACGGACCGGGCATGCTGCGGCTCTCCATCTACCGGGACCGCCTCGGCGGCGACCCTCGCCCGGGGACGGTGGAGCTGACCGAGGTGCCCGGCAACTGCGTGCAGACCCAGATGATCACCGTGCATCACGACGCCGGCCTCCAGGTCGATCTCATGATCGCTACCTGTCTGGTCTGGGACCCCAAGGGAACCATTCCGGCACCGGCCGTTCTCTCCCTGAAGGAGGCGATCGAGATCGCCGCCAACCCGGCCTGGGGGACGAAACTGCCGGCCGAGTACGTCATCAACGGCGCCAAGAGGTTCCCCAAGTTGGCCCGGTCGAATGGCTGACGAGGACTTCGTGGAGTTCGCGCAGGCGGCCGCCGGCCGGCTGCGCGACGCCGCCTTCCTGATGTGCCGCGACTGGCATCTCGCCCAGGACCTCACCCAGACGACGCTGGCCAAGGTGTACGCCAACTGGAGGCGGGTCCGACGGGCCGACGATCCCCACGCGTACGCCCGCAAGATACTGCTGCGCTGCATGCTCGACCAGCAGCGACGTCGCTCCAGCCGCGAGTTGGCGATGTCGGTGCCCCCGGAGCGGGGCGAGGAGCATCCGGCTGAGCTGCGCATGACGTTGCTGGACGCGGTCGCCACCCTGCCGTTGCGGGATCGGGCGATCATCGTCCTGCGTTACTGGGACGACCTGAGCGTGGAGGCGACCGCCGAGGTTGTGGGCGTCTCCATCGCCGTCGTCAAGAGCCAGAGCATGCGCTCCCTCAACCGGCTGCGCGAGCTGCTCGGCGAGACCCGTTCCGAGCTGTTCGCCGAGGAACGCCATTGACGGGTCCCGTCTGCGGGCGGGGTGTGGCGGATCCCGGGTGAGGTCGGACCGTCGGCCGGCAACCGCCGCGTCGGTGTTGCGGCGGCGACGAGGGTGCCGCCACGCGTCGTCGGCCGAAGCGCCACGTGTGGTGGCAGGTATCTGCGTTTGGGGAGGTTTTCGGTGTCCGTATCGAGCAGCAGGACGAGCCGAGGCCGGATTGGCGGCAGAGGCCGAGGTTCGGTCGCGGTCGTGCCGGTGGTCCTGTCGGCGTTGATGGTGATGGCCGCAGGGTGCCATCGGGGGGAGGCCGGTGTCGGCTCCGACGAGCTGCACACCGTGAACGCGGAACGGGGCGCCCCGGGTCTGCTGCTGAGGGCGGACGATCTGGGAGCGGACTGGCACGAGGACGACGCGCGAACCGGTCTGGCGGCCTGGCCGTGGGAGCAGGACCGCTGCCCCAACTACCGGAGCAGCGACTACCTGGCCAAGTCGCATCGGCGCGCTGCCGTGGAGCGCTACTACCGGCTGTCTGACGGCTCGTCGCCGGCCCACCACGTCGTGGAGACGTACGAACCTGGATGGGCCGAGCGGAACGTCGATGACGTCCGTCGGGTCCTCCTGCGGTGTGCGAGCTACCCGGTCCTCGGATCGCAGGTCTCGTTCGACGTTGTGGATCCGCGTTATCTGGAGGGCGCCGGGATGCTCATTCGAGGTCGTATCGCGCACGCGGACACCCCGAGCACCGTCACGTACTTCGTGATGGTGAGACGAGGCGAGACGGTCTCGACGGTCCGCCTGCCCGATCCGGGCAGTCAGGCCGTGGTGGACTCGGTCGCGGCGAGGGTGGTGGCCCGCCTTGGCTGAGCGGACAGGGCGGCAGCTGTCGCGACGCTGGGTCCTCTCCGCGGCCACCGTGTCGCTGGCCGGCGTTGCGACGGCCGCCTTCGGTGCCACGCGCGGCCACGACGGCGACGGAGCCGGACGATCGCACGGTTCCTCCCCGGCCAGCCCGATCCTTACGACGCCGGCGATCGACTGGATCGGCCAGGCGAGAACACGCATCAAGGCCTACGTCGAGCGGTACGACGGCCACCTGGCGGTCGCGGCACTGGATCGGCAGGGAACGGCTTCGGTGACGGTCGGCGCCAAACGGTTCGAGACCGCCAGCATCGTCAAGGTGAACATCCTCGCGGCTCTCCTGCTGCGCCAGAACCCGCCGGGCAAGGCCCTGAGTTCTGGCACCCGGCGGTTGGCCGAGGCCATGATCGTGTCCAGTGACAACGATGCGGCGGTGGCCCTGTGGCAGCGGATCGAGGGCTCGCGCGGCCTCAACGCGGCGAACCGCGAGCTCGGCCTGCGTGAGACGAAGCCCAACTCGCACTGGGGACTCACCACGACCACGGTCGGCGACCAGCTTCGTCTGCTGACCGCGTTGACGTCGCCGACGGGACCGCTGACCCCGCAGGACCGTACCTTCATCATGGGTCTCATGACGAAGGTGATCCCCGAGCAGCGGTGGGGGGTCACCGCCGCGCGGGCGCCGGGCGGTCGTTCCGAGTACGTCAAGAACGGCTGGGACACCGCTGATGTCGACGGGGGCCGCTGGCTGGTCAACAGCATCGGGCGGATCGTCGAGGCCGATCATGACTGGCTGATCGCCGTGCTCTCCGACCATCACGTGAGCCAGAAGGAGGGCATCCGCGTCGTCGAGAAGGCCGCCACGTACGTGCTCAAGGAGCTGCGCGCCGCCACTGCGCACGAGGGGCTGCCGCAGGGGTAGGCCCCGGGTCCGCTCAGGCCGACAGTGGGTCGGTCGACCTGCCCGGAGGCGCTTGTCATCGCCGGCAGCACACAATTCCCGATCTTGTACCCATCCGTCCGCGGGTCGGCCTCGAATGCCTCATGACAGCAGCAATCGAGTACAAGCATCTGAGGAGTTCGTATGAAGCGGCGCCTGTTTGCCACGGTCGGCGTGATGGCCGTGCTGGCCCTGTCCGCCTGCGGCGGAACCGACGGCGAGGACACCGCCAGCGGCACGCCGAGTACGTCGGCCAGCGCGCCGATGGCCTCGGCTTCGCCGTCGATGATGATGTCGGGTCAGTTCGGCTCGGGGTGCGCGGCCGTGCCGACCGATTCGTCCAACCCGGGAAGTTTCGAGGCGATGGCGAAGGTGCCGGTGGCCACCGCCGCGTCCGGTAACCCACTGTTGTCGACGCTGGTCACGGCGGTGAAGCAGGCCAACCTGGTGGACTCGCTCAACGGCGCGCAGGGCGTGACGGTGTTCGCGCCGACCAACGACGCGTTCGCCAAGATCCCGAAGGCCGACCTGGACAAGGTCCTGGCCGACGACGCCATGCTGAAGAAGATCCTCACCTACCACGTGGTGCCGACCCAGTTGTCCCCGGACACCCTGGCCGGCACCCACAAGACGCTGCAGGGTGACGACGTCACGGTGACCGGTAGTGGCACGTCGTTCACCGTCAACGGCACCTCGATGGTGGTCTGTGGGAACGTCTCGACGGCCAACGCCACCGTGTACATCGTTGACAGCGTCCTGATGCCCAAGAGCTGAGGGTGTCCACCTCCGTCGAGCCCCGGCCGGCAAACCGCCGGCCGGGGCCGTCCCGAAGCATGACAGCCATCCGCGGCCTCGTCGTCGGCGTGCTGAGCGCCGGGGTCGCCCTCGGCGTGGCCCACCTCGTCGCGGCGCTGGTCGATCCGGCCGCCGACCCGGTGCTGACAGTCGGTGGTGCCGCTGTGGATCTGGCACCGCAACCGGTCAAGGCATTCGCCATCCGCACCTTCGGCACCAACGACAAGGTCGCTCTCCTCGCCGGCGTCTACGCAGTGCTGGCGCTGAGCGCGGTCCTGCTCGGCGTGGCGACGTTACGACGACGCCGTTACGGTCTGGCGGGCCTTGCCGCGTTCGCTGCCGTCGGTGTCGCCGCCGCCCTGTCCCGCCCGACGGCGACACTCGTGGACGTGCTGCCGGTACTGGCGGGGGCCGGCATCGGGATGGCCGCGATGCTGGTGGTGGCACACGCCGCTCGGACGCTCCCGGTTCCTGGTTCGGGTCGCCCGCGGCTGCTCAACCGCCGCCAGTTTCTGGCCACGGCGGCGGGAGCAGCGCTCACCGCCGGCGCCACGGCGACCCTCGGCCAGACTGTCGGTCGCGGCAGAGCCGTAGGCGCCCGTTCCCGCGCGGCCGTTCGCCTACCGCCGCCGACGCAACCCGCGCCGCCGCTGCCCGGCGGCGTCTCCGCTGGCGTGGACGGCGTCTCGGCGTTCCTCACCCCCAACCGGGACTTCTACCGGGTCGACACCGCCCTCACCGTCCCGCAGGTCGACGCGGCAACCTGGCGGCTGACCCTGGGTGGAGCGGTCGATCGGCCCCGTACCTGGACATTCGACGACCTCCTCGCCCGCGGTGTGGTGGAGCGCGACATCACCCTCAACTGCGTCTCCAACGAGGTCGGCGGCCCCTACATCGGCACCGCCCGTTGGACGGGGATCCCCCTGGCGCCGCTGCTCCGCGAGGCCGGCATCCGCGCCGGGCAGGATCAGCTCGTCAGCCGTTCCGTGGAGGGCATGACCATCGGCACGCCGCTCCAGGCGATCCTCGACGGTCGCGACGCGCTGTTGGCCGTGGCCATGAACGGCGAGCCCCTGCCCCTGGAGCACGGCTTTCCCGTCCGCATGCTCGTTCCCGGCCTCTACGGCTATGTCGGTGCCTGCAAGTGGCTCACCTCCATGCAGGTGACCACCTTCGACGCGTTCGATCCCTACTGGGTACAGCGCGGGTGGGCCGCCGAGGCGCCCGTGAAGACCGCATCCCGCATCGACACCCCGAAACCCTTCGCCCAACGGCGCGCCGGCCCCGTCATGATCGCCGGTGTCGCCTGGGCGCAACGCCGCGGGATCACCGCCGTCGAGGTGCAGATCGACGACGGGCCGTGGCGGCAGGCCCGCCTCGCCGACGGCCCCTCAGCGGACCTGTGGCGGCAGTAGACCTACCGCTGGGACGCCAGCCCCGGCAGTCACACCCTGCGCGTACGGGCCACCGATTCCACCGGCGCGACCCAGACCGATCAACGGGCCGCGCCCTTCCCGGACGGCGCGACCGGCTGGCACAGCACGACAGTGACCATCACCTGAACTGGTGCGTCCGACGGTTCGTCGTCCGGGCCGGAAAAAGAATCCGGGCCGGGACCAATCCGGTGGACCGGAGGCGACGAATCCCTCACGACAGCACCTGAGCATCGACGCCGTACCCAGGCGGAGACGGAGATTTGTTGTGAGATTGTCCCGAGCTCTGCTTACCGTGCCCGCAGCCGCCCTGGTCCTCGCGTTTCCGGGGGTCGCGCACGCCGACGAGAGCGTGCAGGTCCAGTTGCAGGACCTCAACGAGACCGGTGCCACCGGAACCGCCACGTTGACCGCCACGAGCGGCGGTGACCTGAAGGTCATGATCCGGTCGAAGGGCATGACGCCGAACTCGCCGCACGCCCAGCACGTGCACGGCGCGGCGAACGGCATGGACTTCCACTGCCCGGACAAGTCCGCCGACGCCAACGGCAACGGCTTCGTCAGCACCGAGGAGGGCCTCAAGATGTACGGGGACATCTTCATCTCGTTGACCACCACGGGGGACACGACCAAGGCCAGCGGCCTGGCGGTGGATCGGATGCCGACCGCCGACGCGAAGGGCAACCTCAGTTACGAGCGCACCATCCCCGCCGGGGACCTGCCCCAGGGCACCATCGCGCACCTGAAGGACCTGCACCTCGTGCAGCACGGCATCGACGCCAACAAGAACGGCAAGTACGACATGGAAGCGCTCGGCGAGTCGACGTTCGCCAAGTCCGTCGGCGTCAACGGCATCCCCGCCGAGGCCACCGACCCCGCCACCTGCGGGATGGTCAGCGGTGCCGCCGCTGGCTCCGTACCCGCGGGAGGTGTCGCCACCGGAGATGGCAGCACCTCCGGCGGATCGCCGATGATGATCTACGCCGTGGGTGGTCTCGCGTTGCTCGGCGCCGCCGGTGCGGTCGTCGCGCGTCGCCGGCTCGCCGGCGAGCGCTGAGCCGACGGCGATCATGATGGACACCGGTGGCGCACCAGCGCCGGCCGGCCGTCGCCGGGGGCGTCACGCGCTCCTGGCGGCGGCCGGCATCCTCACCGTGACGGCGGTCCTGACGATCGGCGTCGCAGTCGCCAAGCGGGGCGGCGACCCACCCGGACCCGACAGGTCCGCTGCGGCACCAGCCGCGAACGCGTCGCCTGTCCCGGCGAGCGGGCCGGGCGAGTTGACCTCGGGACCCCTGATGGCCGGTTCACCGCCGACGCGGGTGTCGATCCCGTCGCTGAAGGCCACCGCCGCCATCGTCGCGCTCGGTCTGCAGTCGGACGGTGCGATGCAGGTTCCGGACAGCGCCACCGATGTGGGCTGGTTCACCAAGGCGCCGACGCCCGGCGCTCTCGGCCCGGCCGTGCTGGCCGGGCACGTCAACTGGAAGGGCCGTCGCGGGACGTTCTTCGACCTGGGCAAGCTGCCTGTCGGCGCCGGGATCACCGTCGACCGCCAGGATGGCAGCACCGCGATGTTCACCGTCACCAGGGTCGAGCAGCATCCGAAGGATCGCTTCCCCACCGCCGAGGTGTACGGGGCGACCGACCACGCGGCGTTACGCCTGATCACCTGCGGCGGCGAGTTCGACGACACCACCCAGCATTACCGCGACAATGTCATCGTCTACGCGCGCCTCGCCCACGCTCGTCCCGCCTAGACACGAGTGCGGCGGCACACCGAGCCGTCGACAGCACAGGGAGAGGACATGCCGAGAATGAGCGGCGACCCGGAACAGGGGCGGCGGTTGCGAGCGGTGCCGCCGGACACCGCGACCCCACCGAACGCCGACGAGTTGCTGACGCGGGTGGCGCGGGGCGACGAGGCGGCGTTCGCCATGCTGTACGACGCCGTGGCGGGCAGGGTCCTCGGGCTGGCCCGGCGGGTCGTCCGCGATCCGGCGCAGGCGGAGGAGGTGACGCAGGAGGTGATGGTCGAGGTGTGGCGCACCGCCGGCCGCTTCGACGCCGGCCGGGGTTCCGCCTCGGCGTGGATCCTGACCATGGCGCACCGCCGCGCGGTGGACCGGGTGCGCTCCGAACAGGCCCACACCGACCGTGCTCTTCGGGTCGCCGCGACCGAGACACACGTCCCCTACGACGAGGTGGTCGAGGATGTCAGCGCCCGGTTGGAGCGGGAGCAGGTCCGCCGGTGCCTGGGCCGGTTGACGCCGGTGCAGCGGGAGTCGGTGACCCTGGCCTACTACGGCGGTCACACCTACCGAGAGGTCGCCGAGAAGTTGCAGACGCCGCTGCCGACGGTGAAGACGCGGATGCGCGACGGACTCATCCGGATGCGCGACTGCCTGGGCATCGAGATGGAGGGACGGGCATGAGCGCCGATGTTCACACCCTCGCTGGTGCGTATGTCCTGGACGCGGTCGACGACGTTGAGCGGGCTGCTTTCGAGCGGCACCTGGCCGAGTGCGAGCCGTGCCGCGTCGAGGTGGCCGAGTTGCGGGAGACCGGTGCGCGCCTCGCCGACGACGCCGTCATCGAGGCGACGCCGCCGGGTCTGCGGGAGCGGACCCTCGCTCAGGCGGCCCGGACCCCGCAACTGCGCGTCAGGTCCGTGGGTGCCAGCGGCGGACGGCAGACAGGCAGGTGGCGACAGCTCACGGTGGCCGCCGCCGCAGCCGTCCTCGTCGCCGGTGGCGCGAGCGCGGTCACCTGGACCGTCAGCAACGATCGGATCAGCGACGAGCAGGCCAGCAGCGTCCAGGCCCGGCAGATCGCCGCCGTCCTGGACGCCCCGGACGCCCGGGTGTTCGAGCGGTCGCTGCCGCCCGGTGGTGCCGCCACGGTGGTGGTCTCCCGTGTCCGCGACCGCGGTGTGGTGCTGCTGCGCGACCTGCCCGCGCCCGGTGCCGGGCGGATCTATGAGCTGTGGCTCATCCGGGGAAGTGAGCCCCGCAAGGTGGGACAGCTCGCCGAGGGGGACAGGGCGTCGACCACTGTCATCGGCCCGGTCGCCGAGGCGGGCACGTTCGGGGTGTCCAACGAGCCCGTCGGTGGTTCCGTCGCCCCCACTCAGATCGTGGGTACGGTGGCGCTGAGCTGAGGCACCCCACCCATCCGGACGGGGGACCGCTCCGAATCACCCGCATGGATGACGAGTTGCTCGCCGGCCGGTACCGCAGGCTTCTGCTGATCGGGGACACCGCGACCTCGGGGCGCGTCTGGCTGGCACGCGACGAGGTGCTTGATCGGCACGTCGCTCTCAAGCAGATCACCCTCCCGGGTTGGGTGAGCGACGCGGAGCGGTCCCGGCTGCGGGACAGAACGCTCGCGGAGGTACGCGGCCTGGCCGGCCTGGATCATCCCGGCGTGGTCGCGATGTGGGACGTGCTGAGCACCGACGGATATCTGTGGCTCGTCATGGAGCACGTGCCCTCCCGGTCCCTGTCCGAGGTGGTTGTCAGCGACGGTCCGCTGGCGCCGGCCGAGGTGGCGCGGGTCGGCCTGCACCTGATCGCGGCACTGAGTGCCGCCCACGCGAGGGGAGTGACGCATCGGGAGGTCCGGCCGCAGAACGTGCTGTTCGCCGACGACGGGCGGGTCATGCTCGGTGGGTTCGGTCTGTCGATCTTCGACTCCCGGAATCCCGCGACCGTCACCGCGGGGAGCCTGTCGACGGTCCAGTACACCGCACCGGAGCGTGCCCGCGACGGTAGGGCCACCCCCGCGACCGACCTGTGGGCCCTCGGCGCGACGCTCTACCTGGCTGCGGAGGGCCGTCCGCCATGGAGCCGGCCATCGACCCTGGCCATGCTTGCCGCTCTGGCCACCGAGGCGCCGGACCGGATGACCGTCCTGCCGCTCGAACCCGCGATCACCGGTCTCCTGCTGCGCAACCCCCGCCAACGCCTCTCCGCGCAGGAGGCCCGCGACCAGCTGGAGCAGGTGGCCGCGACGCCCGCGCAGGTGGCGCGGGCGGGCCGTTGGCCGCGTGTGCGCGCCAGGTCACGCCGGCGGACCCGGGCCGTCACGCCGACGACGGCGCCCGCCGCGGACGCGATCACCACAATGGTCATTCCGGTCGTGACACCCACCTCCCGCGATCGGACGACCGGCTGGGCGTTCGCCGGCGCCGTGGTGGGCCTGCTGGCGGTCACGGCCGTCGTCGTCACGGCAACCGGTGCCGTGGTCGGCGGCTGGCGCGGCCAGGACAGCCTTTCGGCGACCGAACCAGGCGGTGCGGCCGCCGGCGTGGTGGAATCGACCGCGCCGGCACCGCCGGCCCACCCCTGCCTGGAGGACGTCGACTCCAGCGAGGCCGAGCCTCTGCGGGCGCCTGGCGCACCGCTGCCGTACGCCCTGCCGAACGGGTGGGCGTGGCACCAGGACCCCGCCGGATTTCTGCTGGCGGTGCCCGAGGGATGGAGCCGGCACACCGAGGGTGCACTGGTGTGCTTCCGCGATCCCGCCGAGGTGCGGGCCATCGCCGTCGACCCCGCCGCGACAGCTTCCCCCGTACCGTCGAAGCGGTGGGAGGCCGCCGAGCGCGACGTCTTGACCACCGGGACGCTGGCCGGCTACCAGAGGATCAGTATTGGGCCGGTCATCCGCCCGGGCGGCGCGGCGGAGTGGGAGTACACCTGCGACCAGGCCGACGGCAGGCGGCTGCACGCCCGCCGGCTGCTGATCAACGAGAGCGGGACCCGCGCTTACAGCCTGTCCTGGATCACGCAGGACAGCCAGTGGAACGAGACCGAGCCACTCCAACGACTGGCACTGGCAAGCATCCGCCTCGACTGACGCGGCGGTTGCCGGTCACACAGGTCGGCGAGGCGGTGCGAACCTGAGGGTGGACGCGTGCGGGTGGGGTGCGGCCCGGCACCCCACCCGATGGTCACTGCCGCAGGAGCAGGGCGAGGTCGAGGACCACGTGCCCGTTGAACACGCCTGTCGTCTGAGCCGCTCCGGTGAGGAGGTCGACCCGGTACAGCCGGGAGCCGCCGACGCCGTTGAGGACGGCGTAGGCGTTGTTGGCCACGGCGCGGTCTCCACTCAGCGGGCTGTGGATGTCGAAGCCTGCTTGGAGGTTCGCGTTCACCCCCAGTGCGCCGGTGGCGGCCAGTTGCCCCGAGTTCGCGGGGGATTGCAGGACAACCTGGTCGAGGGTGGTGTCGATGTCGAACAGGGTGGTAGCGGTGGCGGGGTTCAGGTCGTTGTTGGTGTACGCCGCACCGGTGACACCGACGGCGGCGGTGCTGGGCGGGTAGGTGAGAGGGCCGTCGACAAGGGTCGTGCCGCCGGGGTTGATGTTGTGGCGCAGGTTCTGCCCGGTGTCGCTGATGATCCGGAGTCGGTCGGCGGCGGGGTTGAAATCAACGCCGAACGACGTGCCGCTCAGCGCGACGGTCAGCTGGCTGACCTTCGTGGCCGCCGCGGTGCGCGTGTTCAGCTCGTAGATGCCGCCGCTGTTGCCGACGCCGTAGAGCGTTCCGTCCTGGACGCGAAAGTCGATGCCGATGAGCGCTTCGCTGCCGGGCAGGTCGACCGGGCCGATGGTGCAGGCCAGGGCCGGGCGGTTGGCGGCGAACTTGATCAGGTGCTGACCGTCGGTGAGACCGATGGCGACGAGCCCGTTTCGGCCTCCGGCGTTCAGCAGGTCCCACAGCAGGGTGCAGGTCCCGGTGCCCAATGAGGGCAGGCCGCGAGTCGGGATGCTCGCTGCGGTGCTGTGACTTGGTGGGGCGGCGGTGACCGGCGTCGCGGTGATCCCGATGCTGACGACAATCATTGTGGCGGCTGCGAGCAGCCCTCGGCGAAGCGAACGGTGCATGAGGGGCACTTCCTTGATCAGATGCACCGTCGGACTCCTCGGTGGAATCCGACGCCGTTTCCGGCGACGGTGCAGGGATGAATTCCCTGCTCAGAGCCTATGTAGAGGCGATCCGCAGCATCTGTCGGGATTCGGCCTTTCCTTCAACTTTCGCACCTTCTGCACGGTGCGGTCGACGTGCGGCGATCAACCACACCCGACAGGGCCGAAAGAGCGATCCGGCTCAGGGCGTTGGCGCCCTGAACCGGATCAACTTCTAACTTCGGTCGTGCCGATCAGGTGACGTTGATGTCGCTGCACCACATGTAGGTCTGGTCCAGGTGCGATGCCCGCCAGAGCACGAACAGGATGTGGTTCCCGCTGCGTGACGGGAGCGAGACGTTGAACGAGATGTTCTGCGCCGGCGCGTAGCGCCCGGTCGTCGTGATCAGGTCGAGGTTGCCCCATCCGAGCTTCTGGGTGGACGGGTTGAACCCCTGCTTGGTGACGTAGACCTGGAAGTAGTCAGCGCCGTGGCTGGCCTGGTCGTACAGCTGGACCGTGAGGTTGCGGCTGACGGTGGTCGTCTTCCACGCCCCCGGCTGGTTCACGCTGTCGTTCCTGGACAGGGCGTTGCTGCACAGCTGGCCGTCCGGGGTACGAGCCTGGTACTGGCCGCCGAGGCCGTCCCGCAACTGGCTCATCCAGTTCCACATGGTGTCGGGGTTGGCCTGGAACGCCCGCCAACACATGGGGTCCTGCTGCTGCATCGCGGGGTTCATGTGCTGGTTGCCCCACGTTTTCCAGCACTGGTAGGCGCGGCTCATCGGGTTGATGATCGTGCCGTGGGCCTGGGCTGCCCCGGTGAAGGGCAGCATGCCGGCCACGATGGCGAACACCATGACGAATGCTCGCAGGGACCGACGGACTGGTGACCGGGATCGTCCGCCGGATCGATCGGACTTGAGTGAACGCACTGTTCATCCTCCGCTCTTCGGGACTGCAACTCAGAATGGGAACGCTCCCAAACCAACTGTTGCATCTATCGACTTAGATATCAATGCTTATCTATCTATGGTCGGATGTGGATCGAGCTGACCGGGGTGTCCGCAGCCGCCCGGTTCGGATCCGGTGCGGGACACGCCCACGCGACCGGCCGCCCAGCGTGCTCAGAGGCCGGCTGCGGCGTCGTACCGACGGCGAAGGTCGGCCATCTCCGACTCGGTCAGCGCTTCCCTTGTCGCCGGTTCGGCGTACTTGGGCGGGAACATCTGCCGCAGTCGGTCGATGAACATGACGTCAGCGGTCGCCTCGACCACCTGGATGCCCGGAGGCGTGGTGGACACGTCCATGATCACTGGGCCGGCCAGTTTGACCGCCACGTCCCAGGGGCGCTGCTTCTCGGCGACCCCGCAGAGGTGGAAGCCGTAGACGGTCTGCACGTCGGCGAGCGCGGTGGCCCCGGTCGGCTCGTAACCGTAGACGCGGACCCCGCAGATCACCGCCGCCTTCTCCGCGGTGGCCGCCTGCTGGGCCCCGTGGCCGGCGTGGTTGTGCTGCCCCGGGTCCGCCTTCTCGAGCGTGGTGCGCATTCGGGCGATGATCTGCGACTGCAGATCCGCCGGCTTCGCCTCCGGGTCGGCCCGGTTGACCAGTACGACAGCGCCGGCCGACACCACCAGCAGGATCACCGCTACCCACACGAAGCGGTTCCGGTACCAACCCGCGAAGTTCTCTCGGGAAATCATTGTTGCTTCTCACCTCGTCGCCGGTTCTGGTGCTGGCAGGCCGAATCGGACGCCCCCGGCGGGTCAGGCGTCGAGCGCGTCAGCCGTGGGGGACACGTGCCAGGGGTTACCTACGGCGGGCGAGGATGATTGCCCGGCAAAGCGCCCGTCGTCGTAGAGGTGGCCCGGCGATCCGCCAGGCGAGCGTGCGCCGAGGCGGCGCGCTGCCGGCGCTGCGATGCTCCCGTGCTGGCCGTTCCCAGCGCGGTTGCCCCCGCGCTGCGGCGATATGAGCCATTCCAGCACGTCTGGATCGGCTTCGCAACATCGACGAGCGTCAGCGGGGGTACGGCCGGCCGCCCGCACCCTCCTCGCGTGGGTTCTCATCGCCGCACCGTCGCCGGGTTCCCGGAACGGAACTGCGGCGGGCGCAATCGGGATTGGATATGGTCTGTTTAACCCGATTTACTCCGTACAAGGGGAAACATGAGTCGCTTGCCGTACGTGAACCCCGCCGACGCTCCGGCGCCGGTCCGCGAGACGCTGCAGGCCGCGCTTCCTCTGGGCTTCTTCCGCGTCATGGCCCACGCCGAGACGGCGTTTCCTGACTGGATGCGCTGGGGCGGCACGCTGCTCAAGGACCTCGCCCTCGACCCACTGCTCCGCGAGATCGCGATCCTGCGAGTCGCTCAGTTGAGCAACGTGACATACGAGTGGGTTCAGCACGAGCCCATCGCCCGCTCCGTCGGGGCCACGGACGAGATGATCCACGCGCTCGGGCGCGACGAGATCGGGGACGACTGTTTCACGTCGGAGCAACGGATCGTCCTGTGCTTCACGACCGACGTCGTGCGTGACGTCCGCCCGCCCGACGACACCACCACCGCGCTGACCGGGCTGCTCTCCCCGCGCGAGGTGGTCGAGCTCCTGATGGTGATCGGGCAGTACATGATGATCGCCCGGGTCGCCGCGGTGGCGGACCTCGACGTCGACAAGCCGATGGGCGCCGCCGTCTACGGCGGGCGGGCCTGACTGATGTCATGAGTGCCTGTGCGCACCGCATCGAACGTCATGACTAAGCGCACGGGAGCCCAAGCCTCGGCAGCGATGAGGTAGGCAACCGCGTTTCCGTCGCCTGACCGCAGATCACTACGCCTGGTGTTGCCAGTTGGCCTGCCGGCCCGGTGCCCGGTGGCGGTCGTTCGCTGCCTCCGTCCCCGGGTCTGGACGGGGCTCGACGGGTGGTCGTCCGAGATCTCATCGTGCTGTCCCTGGTCTCCCTCTGGTGGGTCCGTCGCCGACTGGTCTGACGGCACAGTCGGGTGGGGACAGGCGCTCCGCCTGCCCCACCCGGCCTGTCGACCCAGAGCCAGCCGGGGGCGTGCCGGCCCGGGGGAGTGTCAGAAGCTGCTGACCAGCTTCACGAACGCCTCGTCGATCTTGGTGGGATCGGTGGCGTCGAAGGCCTTGCCCGACGACGCCTTGGCGATCCGGTCCAGGGTGGCGAAGTCCGACTCCCGGTCGAAGGCGATGCAGAACACCTTCACCGGCCGCTTCGGGTCCAGGGCGACCTCGGCGAGCAACCGGGCCAGGTCGTTGTCCTTGATGTACTCGTTCTTGCCGTCGGTCAGCACCACGATCGCGTTGATCCGCTGCGGGTCGTACCGGTCGAGCAGTTCTTTGTGTGCGGCCCGGATCGTCGCGTAGAGCGCAGTGCTGCCCGCGACCTGCAGGCCGGCGATCTTGCTGTTGATCCGCTTCTGATCGAACCCGCCGAGAGGGACCTCCTGCCGATACGGGCTCTTCGGCTGCTGCTGTGTCTCCGAGGAGAACGACCAGAGCCCCACCCGGTCTTCGGTGTTGAGCAGGGCGAGGCCCTTGCCCGCCGCCGCCGAGGCCACCTGGAAACGAGTCCGTGTGCCGACCTTCGCCAGCATGGACCCCGAGGTGTCCAGGGCGATCAGGATGTTCGCCTTCTTGCGGAGCGTGCGCCAGCCGTCCAGCATCGCGCTCACCACCTGCGGGTCCGGTGGCTCGAAGTAGTTCAACCCTCCGGTGGGCTCGGCGCCGACGCTGGCAAGCAACTCCGCCGAGGCGCGGCGCTCGTGGTCCCGGAAGCCGAGGCGGGCGAACCTCTCCTGCTGGGCGTCCTCGGTCAGGAACTTCTGGAAGTCCTCCGCCGCCGCGCGCTGCCGCTCGTCGGCGGAGGGCAGCACCACGAACGGGTGGTCCAGGTTGAACGTGCCCTCCTTGGGGTGGATGGCGACCAGCGGGACGTTCGGCCGGCGGCCCCGCTCCTGTCCTTCCAGCCGAGGGCTCAGCGCGCCCGTGTTGTAGAGGTCCACCAACTCCTCCTGCAGGACGATGGCGCTCATGTCGTCCGTGCTGCCCGCGCCGCCGGTCAGGTCCGCCTCGGCGAGGCTGCGCAGCAGGTCCACCGAATCGTCGCTGTAGTGCGACACGTTCGCCTCGATCCGGCGGACGAACTGCGTGACCGCCGGGCCGGCCAGGTCGGACTCGGTCAGGTCACTGGCCCGTTGCACCGCCGCGTAGTAGGTGGCGATGGTCGCCGCCAGCCCGGAGGTGGACAGGTTCGGGTTGTCCTTGCCGAAGGTGAAGCGACCCCACTCCGGCTTGCCGAAGTCCGCCCAGCCGTCCCGCCCGGAGAGGCCCAGGATCTCACCCCATCCCAGCGACCCGCGCTTGCGTACCAGTTCGGCCTTGGGTTGCGGCATCGCGATCACCAGCGGGCTGTTGGCGATCGACGGGTAGTGGTCCGGAGTCTGCAACTCCCGCCCGGCCGCTTCGTCGAGCAGCCGGAGCTGGCCCGTCCACAGGCTCGACGTCGGCAGCCAGACCTGGGGTTGCGGCAGGCCGATGTGGGTCCAGCCGGTGGCCAGCGCCTCGGTGGCCTTGCCCGAGTTCAACGCGCTGACGTGCACCTGGGCGCAGCCACCGCCCTTGATCGACCGGTCGCTGCGGTTGTAGTGCTCGGCCAGGTCGACCAGCAGAGCCGCCTTCTCCGTCGAGGAGTTGACCTGGAGGATGGTGGCGCAGTCGTTGCTCATGTCGCGCTGTCGGACGAACACGAACGCCCCGGCGATGACCACAAGCCCGGCGGTGACGGCGGCGGTGTAGGGCAACCACTGCCGCGTACGCGTAGCGGGTGGGGCCATCGGGACGTCCTCCTCGGCGGGCGGCTGGTGGCAGTCAACCTATCGATCGGACGCCAGTCGGGGAGCTCGACCCCGGTGCACCCGTCACCCGCGGTCGGAGCGTCCCCCGACTGCCGTCGCGACCAGCAGCCGAACCAGGTAGACCACGACGAAGGCCACCGCCCCGGTCGCGGCGGCCGGGCCCACCGCGCTCGACGCGACGTAGCCGGCGGCGGCACCAACCGAACCGAGGAAGAGCGCGGTCGAGATCCCCCAGGCGTCAGGGGCCTCACGACGCAGCCGCCGCAACGCGCCGTCACCTCCAGCACCGACGCCGGGTTCCGTCGGCGACAGGTGCGCCGGCTGGGTCTGCGCCAACTGGTGCGCCGGCTGAGCCGGTCGGGTCTGGGTCGGCACCGTCGGCCGGGCCGGTCCCTGCGGCTGCGTCGCGCCCGGTTGCGGTGCCGTCGGCGTGACCTGGGGGAGCGGGTGATCCGGCGTCGGTGCGCCCGCGGTCTCGTTGCCGACCTCGAGCAGGCTCTCCCGACCTAGCGGCGCGGTGACCCTGCCGTCCTGCCGGAGCAACCGCACCAACACGCGCTCGGCAACCGGCCGGTCCGCCGGATCCTTGGCCAGGCACTCCCGGATCAGCTCGTCCAGGACGGGAGGCAACGCCGGGAGGTCAGGCGGATCGTTCAGCACCCGGTGCATCACGGCGAAGAGCGAGTCGTTGCCGAAAGGCGGCCGACCACCGGCGGCGAAGGCGATCGTGGCCGCCCAGGCGAAGACGTCGCAGGGTGGACCGATCGCGTCGTTGCGGAACCGCTCCGGTGCCATGTACGCGGTGGTCCCCATGACCCGGCTGGAGGCGGTCTCGGTGTTGCCCAACGCCCGCGCGATACCGAAGTCGATCACCCGAGGGCCGTCCTCCCCCAGCACCACGTTGTCCGGCTTCAGATCGCAGTGCACCACCCCGGCACTGTGGATCGCCGCGAGCGCCGTGACGGTGCCGACCGCGAGCCGGTGCAGGGCGTTGCCGGTCACCGGACCACGCTCGCGGACGTGCCGATGCAGCGTCAGACCCTCGATGAACTCACTGACCACGTACGGTCGCTCGCCGTCCACCTCCGCGAAGAGCACCTGCGCGGTGCAGAACGGAGCGACCCGGCGGGCGGCGGCGATCTCCTTGACGAACTGCGACCGCGCCCGTGGATCACTCAGATCGACGTTGACCATCTTGACCGCGACCCGGTCACCGGCGTCGTCCTCGCCGAGATAGACGACCCCCTGCCCGCCCGCGCCCAACCGCCCGACCAGGCGATACGGGCCGGCGGTGACCGGGTCGTGCGTCCACAGTTTCGCCAACCCTGGCACCGGCGGGCCGGCCAGCTCCGACATCCAGACTCCATCAGTGTCGCGCCCGGCCACCGGCGGCGCAGGACACGGCCATCGTGCCATGTCGGCGGCCGGCGACCGAGGACGTTCAGGCGGCGGACACGTACCTGCCCATCCACCGAGTGACCGCCCCGAGCGTCGGTCCTGTCTGGAGTGTGAGCGGTGTACCGTCGCCGCATGACGGTGCTGCAGGAGTTTGTCGCCGCTCTCTCCAGCGGCCGGATCCAGGTTGTCGACCTCACCGCTCCGCTCTCGGACCAGACCCCGATCCTGGGTCTGCCCGAGCAGTTCGGCCAGACCTGGCCGTTTCAACTCAGCGAGATCAGCCGGTACGACGACAGAGGTCCGGCCTGGTACTGGAACAACTTCTCCACCGGAGAGCACACCGGCACCCACTTCGACGCCCCGGTGCACTGGGTCAGCGGTCAACAGGGCGCGGACGTGTCGCAGGTTCCGGTGAGCCAGATGATCGCCCCGGCGGTGGTGATCGACCACGCCGCCGACGCCGCCGAGAATCCCGACTTCCTGCTCGAGGTCGAGCACGTCAAGGCATGGGAGGCGGAACACGGCGCCCTGCCCAGCGGTGGCTGGCTGCTCTACCGCACCGGCTGGGACGCGTACGGCGACGACCCGGAGCGGTACGCCAACGCTGGGCGTACCCCGGGCATCTCCGTGGAGTGCGCCCGCTGGCTGGCCGAGGAGTCGCCGATCCAGGGCGTCGGGGTGGAGACGGTCGGCACCGACGCGGGCGCCGCGCACTCGTTCGACCCGCCGTTCCCGTGCCACTCGTTCCTGCTGGGTCAGGACAAGTACGGCCTGACGCAGCTCCGTAACCTGGCGCAGTTGCCGGCGACCGGCGCGGTGGTGATCGCCGGGCCGCTGCCCATCGTCTCCGGGTCGGGCAGCCCGTGCCGGGTCCTCGCGCTGGTCGAACGGTAGGCCGGACCACCGATGCGGGTAGCCGAGGTGGTCGGGCGGGTCCTGTACGGACACGGCGCACGGCACGTCTTCGGGGTGGTCGGCAGTGGCAACTTCCATGTCACGAACGCGCTCGTCGCGGCCGGGGCCCGGTTCGTGGCGGCGGCCCACGAGGGCGGCGCGGCAAGCATGGCAGACGGGTACGCCCGCACCGCCGGGACGGTGGGGCTGCTCTCGGTGCACCAGGGCCCCGGCGTCACCAACGCGCTGACCGGCCTCACCGAGGCGGCGAAGAGCCGTACCCCGATGGTGGTCCTGGCCCCGGAGGCGACCGCGCCGCGGTCGAACTTCTTCATCGACCTGCCGGCACTCGCCGCCGCGGTCGGGGCCGACTTCCACCGGGTACGCGCGACGCACGCGGCCGAGGACGCGGGCGCGGCCTACCGGGCCGCCGCCCGGGGCGCGACAGTGGTGCTGGGCCTCCCGTTGGAGGTGCAGCAAGCCGTGACCGAACCGTGGTCCGGCCCGGTCCCCGCGGCCGCGCCGACCCCGGTCAGCGCCCCGCACGTCGAGCCGTTGCTGGCCGCGCTCCAGGCCGCCCGCCGACCGGTCTTCATCGCCGGTCGGGGCGCCCGCTCGGCCCGGGAACCGCTGATCCGGCTCGCCGACGCGTGCGGCGCGTTGCTCGCGGTCTCCGCCGCGGCGAAGGGGTTGTTCGCCGGGAACCCGTGGAACCTCGACGTGGCCGGCGGCTTCGCCACCCCGCTCACCGCCGAGCTGATCGGCGGGGCGGATCTGGTCGTCGCCTGGGGCAGCACGCTGAACATGTGGACCACCCGGCACGGCGAACTGATCCCGCCCGCCGCCGTCGTCGTCCAGGTCGACCGCGACCCGAGCGCGTTCGGAGTGAACCGTCCGGTCGACCTGACGGTGGCCGGTGGAGTGTCCACTGTCGCCGAGGCGCTGCTCGCTCGCCTGAGCGTCGACCCCACCGGGCCCGCGGGCGCGACCACCGGCGGGTGGCGTACGCCGGAGCTGGCACGGCGGATCCGCGACCACGGCCGGTGGCGGACCGTCCCGTACCGGGACGAGAGCGCGCCGGCGCGGCCCGGCGCTCCGGCGACGATCGACCCGAGGACGCTCTCGACCGCCCTGGACGACCTGCTGCCGGCCGACCGGACGGTGGTGGTCGACTCCGGCAACTTCATGGGCTACCCGTCGATGTGGCTCGACGTGCCGGACGTGGCCGGATTCTGTTTCACCCAGGCGTTCCAGTCGGTCGGGCTCGGGCTGGCCAGTGCGCTCGGCGCGGCGGTCGCCCGCCCGGACCGGCTCACCGTCGCCGCGGTCGGCGACGGTGGCTTCGTCATGTCCGCCACCGAACTGGTCACCGCCGTCCGGCTGGCGCTACCCCTGCTCGTGGTGATCTACGACGACGCGGCGTACGGAGCGGAGGTGCACCACTTCGGCCCGGACGGGCACCCCTTGCAGACGGTCACCTTCCCCGAGACCGACCTGGCCGCGATCGCCGGTGGCTACGGCTGCGACGGGTTGACCGTCCGGACCGTCGACGACCTCGAACCGGTACGCCACTGGCTCGCTGGTCCCCGTACCCGACCGCTGGTGATCGACGCCAAGGTCAGTGCCGCGCGCGGCTCGTGGTGGTTGGAGGAGGCGTTCCGCGGCCACTGAGCCACCGTCGTACCCGCGCCGACGCCGCCCCGGCCTGCTGGTGACACGGTGTCACACCTCGCGTACGTTGGCTCGATGGCCACTCTCTGGACTCTGGGATGCGACGCCGATGATCCCCAACGGATCGCTGCCTTCTGGGCGTTGGCCCTCGGTTATGTCAAGGAACCCGGTTTCGACGAGCCCGACAACGCGTCCATCGTCGACCCGGACGGTCGGGGCCCGGCCATCGGCTTCCTGAAGGTCCCCGAAGGCAAGTCCGCCAAGAACCGCATGCACATCGACATCCGGGTGGCCGGGCCTGACCCCGGCGACATGGTCGAGCGCGCCCGGCTGATCCGGCAGAGGGTGCCCGAACTGGTTGCCGCCGGCGCGACCGTGGTCCGTGAGGAGTGCTACGGCGATGTTCTCGGGCACGTCGTCATGCTCGACCCCGAGGGCAACGAGTTCTGCGTCGCCTGACGTCGTGGTCACGTTTGCGGGTGGAGGCGTAGGCGACCCGGTCCCGCCGGGGGCGCGCACACGCGGGTCGTCCGGCGGCAGGTGGCAGACTCATCGGCGTGGACGACGTGGCCGCATCGACGGTGGATGGTGAGCTGGAGAGCGTCAGCCTGGTTGACCTCGCCGTCTCTCGGCTGACCCGGGAAATCCTCAGCGGCAAGAGCGACCCGGGCGAGCGCCTGGTGGAGGAGCAGTTGACCCGGCGGTTGGGGATCAGCCGGGCTCCGTTGCGGGAGGCGCTGCGGCTGCTGGCCCAGCAGGGGCTGGTCGAGCACGTGCCCCGACGCGGTGTTCGGGTCGCCACCCTGTCGGACCGCGACGTGCGGGAACTGTACGAGCTGCGTGACGTGCTGGAACGCTTCTCGGTACGGGCGGGGATCCCGGTCGCCAGGGAGAGTGACCTCGCCGGACTGCGGGCGACGCTGGACCAGTTGAGGGAGGCGACCCGGGCCGGCGACCGGATGGCGGTCGCCGAGTCACACCGGGAGTTCCACGTCGCGCTTGTGGCGCTCGCCGGTAACCGTCAGCTTTCCGCTGTGTACGGCTCGATCCTGGTGAAGCTTCAGCTCTACATGGCGATCAACCTGCGCCGGGAGGCGGAACTGGCGCAGCCGCTGGACGGTGTCCACCGGCATGAGCGGTTGTTCGAGGCGGTCGCCGGGGGAGACCCGGAAGAGGTGCTCACCGTGCTCTCCGGGCACGGCGCTCGCTCGTATCTGGGCTAAGGCGTGTTTCATAAGTCGTGGTGGCCGGTGAAGGTCCCGGCGTGGCGGTGATCGACAACTGAAGAGGTCTCCGGTAGATGGTTCTGCGACCAAGCTAGAACTTCATACCGGAGACCTCGTGGCCACCTTAGCGGTGACGAGGCGGCACGACCTGACCGACGCTCAGTGGCAGC
>NZ_JBITGE010000011.1:0-186338 GCF_044456785.1 Micromonospora sp. NPDC050795
GGACAGGTGCCAGATGAGGCAGGACCGCAACAAGATCAGCCGATCGCACGACGCACCCTACACAGTGGACTTGGTACCCCGAGCCGGGTCAGTCCCGATCACGGAAAGTGGGCCAGATCCCTGAAACTGACCCCGTAGCGACGGATTGGGATTGCCCCCCGAAGGCTCGTTTCGTCCTACTTGTCGCGGTCCTTCGCGAGGAGTTCTCGGCGGGCTTTGGTGCGGTAGGACTCGCCTGCGAGGGTGAGGACCTCGGCGTGGTGCACGAGGCGGTCGATCATCGCGGCGGCGACGACTTCGTCGCCGAAGACCTCGCCCCACCGCCCGAACGGCAGGTTCGAGGTGACGAGGATGGAGCCGGTCTCGTAGCGAGATGCAACGAGTTGGAAGAACAGGTTCGCCGCGTCGGTGTCGAAGGGGATGTAGCCGACTTCGTCGACGATGATGAGCTTGTAGCGGCGAATCTTCTTCAGCTCGGCTTCCAGCGCGCCGGTGTGGTGGGCTCGGGCGAGTCGGTCGATCCAGTTCGTCGCGGTGTCGAACAGGACCGAGTAGCCGGACTGGGTGGCCTTGATCCCGAGCCCGATCGCCAGGTGGGTCTTGCCCAGGCCGGGCGGGCCGAGCAGGATCACGTTCTCCGTCTTCGGGATGAACGTCGCCGTGGCCAGGTGCGCGAGCACGTCCTTCCTGAGGCTCGGCAGGTGGTCGAGGTTGAAGTCTTCCAGGGTCTTGATCGCCGCGAAGTGCGCGGTGCGGATCCGCATCGTCGTGCCGGCGGACTCCCGGTCGGCGACTTGCCGTTCCAACACGGCGGCGAGGTACTCCTCGTGCGATCAGTTCGCCTCCCTGGCCTGGTCGGCCAAGATCTCCCAGGTCCGCCCGATCGTGGGCGTCTTGAGGACTCTGGTGAGGTAGGTGAGCTTTGATCCCAGCCCGTCCGGCGTCGGTCTGCTCTTCGTTGTCGTGGTCATTTACTTCCCTTCGATTGCGTTTTCCTGGACCGCCTCGAGGTCGGGGCGGGGGTCGAAGTCCACGCCGAACAGGGCGTCGTAGTCCGGCAAGGCGCGGATCGCCACGACGTGTCCATCAGCGTGCGAACGAGTCGAGGCCTGCCGCCGGCGGGCGGCCAAGTCCTGGCGCAGCAGCCGGGCGGTGGCCTGATGCTCGGGATCGGTGATCGTGCGGGCGTGGCCCCAGTCGCGGTCGTGATCAGCCACGACCTGTCCGGCGCACGAGGCGACCATCCGGGTCGGGGTGGCGAGCACGTCGACGAACCTGCCGATGCACCGAGGGTCCACGGAGTAGTCGTTGCTGTCGATACGCACGTAGTAGTCCCGCCCGAGCCGCACCCGATGAGTGAGCCCGATCGCCGGCGCCACCGGCGGCAGAGCCACCATCGCTGCCCGGTCCACCGCCCACCTGGCCGTGGGCGTCGCCGAGCCGATCGCGCGCAGGACGCGCGTGTTCGCGCGCTGCACGAGCCAGTCGCCGATCTGGACGTTGAATCGGAACACCCTCGGCCCGATGCAGCCGACGAATCTCAGCCCAGTCTTCCAATGCGATCACCCCTCCAGCCTCGGAGGGGTCAGTCCCAATCCGCCGCTAGAGGGTCAGTCTCAGCGCGTCGTCGACACGCCCTGCAAGATCAGAGAGCAAAGCCCCGGGAACTGTTGAACGCGCGACTGCCTTCGCTCGTTGAGGGGCCAGTACCGAAGGATGAGGAGATCCAGATGGCACCTAGGCATTCCGATCCTGTCTATGCGCAGGCGTTGAACACCCTACCGATGGGCACCCGCCTCGGGCGGGACACCACAGTGACGCTGCCCGGTCATCCCGACCCTGTTCACATTGGCCAAATGATTGACGAATTGTGGCAGAACGTCCGCAGCGCGGGGCGGGCGGGGGCGGCGCCGGATCCGGCGTTGGTCGCCGCGTTGTCCGCGCACGGCCTGCGCCAGCGCCCGACCACGCCCTCCGACCAAAGATGGCGGCTGGACCCCTACAGCGCCGCAAGAGCCTGGCCCGCTCAGGACCTTGCGCAGGCGTTGAACAGCCTGCCGGCAGGCACCCGCATCACGCAAGACACCATAGCGACGCTGCCCGGTAATCCCGTCCCTGTTCCCATCGGCCAAGTGGTGAGGTCATTGCTGGACACCTCAGCCCGCGGGGGGCTGACGGCGGCGCCGGATCCGGCGATCGTCGCCGCGTTGGCCGCGCACGGCCTGCACCACAATCCGACCGCGCCCGACGGCAGATGGCGGGTGCAACCCGCAGCAGCCGTCCCTGCCGGGCCCGTCCCCGCAGGGAACACCGCCACCACCGCCCTGACCGGTCCCACCGCCCTGACCGGCCCCGCCCCCGGCCCCGGGCGTGTACCGAGCATCGCCGAGCTTCTCAACCCTCCAGGGCAGCCCCCACACCTCGCTGAAAACCCGCCATCGCCACGACCGGCGCCCACCACTGTCACCAAGACTGACAGAATCGCCCAGTGGCTCCTCGCCATCCCAACCGTGCCACCGGCGGGCACCCCAACCGTGCCATCGGCGGGCATCGCCGCCGCGGCGCGGCTGTCGACCGCTACTGCCCCAGCACAGCCGAGAGCCGCCAACCGCGAGGACCGCGGCTATTTCCCCACCCCCACCCGTTCCCGGTCAGCCTCCCCGGAGCCGTCTCGCTAACGGCACCGTCAACCCCCGGGTAGCAGAGAGGTCTCCCTGTAGACATCCATAGGTTCGCAGAAAGGGCGCCCCGTCTTGGTGACAGGGCGCCCTTCGAGTTGATGCAAGGGGTTTTCAGCGGCGGTCGCGGCGGTGGTCCCGGATGCTCTCGGCGGTGGTCAGGATCTGCCGGGCGGTCAGGCTGTTGTCGGCCGGGTTGATCTGAGTCGCTGCGGCGAGCACCTGGTCCTCGGCCTCGCGGCGGCTCTGAGCGGACTCTTGCTGGAGCTGCTGGAATCGGGCGCGGCTCATGCTGGTGTTTCCCTTCGGTCAGCTGGTGATGAGGATGGCGGCGACCAGCAACCAGGCGTAGTGCCAGGACTGGTCCAGGGCGTACGCACCGGTGCCCAAGCTCTGGTTGTCGTCGCGGTCGGCGCGCGGGGTGCCGAGCTGCCAGAACCGGCCGGACCCGGTCCGGTCGGCCAGCCAGCGCAGCGGCGCGCGTCGGTCAGCGATGAAGTGCGTGACCAGGTTGACCGCCATGCCGACGGCGAGCCCGGCCGGCGAGATGGTCAGCTCCGTAACCAGCGCGACCAGCGCGAGCACGACCAGCTGGGTCGCGCCGTAGGTGGCCACGTGCTTGGCGCAGTACCAGCGGGACCGCCAGCTCGAGCAGTGCTCGTGTCGACCGCCGCCGTGGTCGGAGTCGCAGCCTTTGTTTTCGGCCTGTGGCTGGGTCCGGATGAACCCTTTACCGCTGGGACACCAGGCCCACCACCCGCCGACTCAAGTGACACCTATTGCCGGTCGCTCTAAGGCCTGTTTCATAAGAACTGGCCGGCCTGCGGCGGGTCCGGACGACGACCGGCGGCGTTGCGGTTGCGTCCGGATACAACACCGGTATCCGGACGCAACCGCGCCTTGCCGGATCGCCGCCCGGACACCGCCTCGGCTCGACCGCCCTGATGAAACAGGCCTAAGGCCTGGACGCCGGCAGCGTCGTGTCCGGTGGTGGCCGCTGACCGGCCGTAGGCTGGTGTCGTGTCAGCCGTCAGTGAGGGTGCCGGGGCCGAGGAACCGGCCGGTACGTCGGCGCGGCCGCGATGAGCCGACCGGACCGGGGCACCCGGGCCATGCACCAGGCACTCCCGCCAGCGTTGCGCGACGCTGTCGACGACTTCGCCGAGCACCTGTCCCGGGTTCGTAACCGCTCGGCGCACACCGTCCGCGCGTACGTCACCGATCTGGTCTCGCTGCTCGACCACGCCGTCCGGATGGGCTGCGTCGACCTCGCCGAGCTGGACCTGTCGGTGCTGCGCAGTTGGCTGGCACGGCAGCGCACCACTGGTGCGGCCCGCACGTCGTTGGCCCGGCGGGCCGCCTCGGCGCGGGCGTTCAGCGCCTGGGCGCACCGGGCCGGCCTGCTCCCCGCCGACGTGGGCGCCGCGCTGGCCAGCCCTCGCGCGCACCGGGAGCTGCCCAGCGTGCTGCGCGCCGATCAGGCCGCCGCTCTGGTCGAGGCGCCGTCCCGGCAGGCACCTCCCCCGAACCCGCCAACGGAGTCGGGCCCGAGCGAAGCCGTCGAGGCGGTTCCGCTCCGGGACCGGGTGCTGTTGGAACTGCTCTACGCCACCGGCGTACGGGTCAGCGAGGCCTGCGGGTTGGACGTCGGGGACGTCGACCACGGCCGACGGGTGATCCGGGTGTTCGGCAAGGGCGGGCGGGAGCGCTCGGTGCCGTACGGGGTGCCCGCCCAGCGGGCGTTGGACGACTGGCTGCGCCGGGGCCGCCCGCTGATGGTGGGCGCCCGCTCCGGCGACGCGCTGCTGCTGGGGGCCCGGGGTGGTCGGCTCAACCCGACGACCGCCCGTCAGGTTGTCGGTGCGTACGCCGAGGCCGCCGGGCTGCCCCGGACCAGCCCGCACGATCTGCGTCACTCCGCGGCCACCCACCTCCTGGAGGGTGGCGCGGACCTGCGCGCCGTGCAGGAGCTGCTCGGCCACTCGTCGCTGGCGAGCACGCAGATCTACACCCACGTCTCGGTCGAGCGGCTGCGTACCGCCTACCGGCAGGCGCACCCGCGCGCCTGATCAAGGGCCGGAGAGCGCGCACGCCCGCCTGATCAAGGGCCGCGGGCGCGCGAGCGTGGCGGTTACGATCATCAGGTGAGCGTCCCGAATCCTCCTGAGCCGATCCCGGGCGCCCGTCTGCTCTTCTCCCTGGACCCGGCGGTCAGCCACCTCAACCATGGCTCGTTCGGCGCGGTGCCGATCACCGTGCAGCGTGCCCAGCAGCGGCTGCGCGACGAGATGGAGGCGAACCCGCTGCGCTTCTTCACCCAGGGGCTGGTGGACCGGATCGCGCACACCCGCCGGCACCTCGCCGGGTTCCTGGGCGCCGACCCGGACGGCAGCGCTCTGGTGGGCAACACCACCACCGGCGTCGCAGTGGTGCTCCAGTCGATTGGTCTCAAGGCCGGCGACGAGGTGCTGAGCACCGACCACGAGTACGGGGCGGTGAGCCTGGCGATCCAGCGCGAGTGCCGCCGCACCGGCGCGGTCAGCCGAGTCCTGCCGATCCCCCTGGCCGCCACCGACGAGCAGATCGTGCAGATCATCCGCGCCGGCCTGCGCCCGGGGCGAACCCGGTTGCTCGTCGTCGACCAGCTCACCTCGGCCACCGCGAAGCTCTTTCCGACCGCCGCGGTCGTCGGGGTGGCCCGCGAACACGGCGTGCCGGTCCTGGTGGACGCCGCGCACGCCCCGGGCATGCTGCCCATTTCGGTGGCCGGCATCGGCGCGGACTTCTGGGTGGGCAACCTGCACAAGTGGGCGTTCGCACCACGTGGGACCGCCCTGCTGGCCGTGGCACCGCAGTGGCGGGACCGGATCGAGCCGCTGGTGGTGTCCTGGGAGCAGGAGTCGGGTTTCCCGGCCCGGCTCGAGTGGCAGGCCACGCTCGACTACACGTCCTGGCTGGCCGCCCCGGCGGGCCTGTTCACGATGCGCAGCCTCGGCGTCGACCGGGTGCGGGCGCACAACGCGGCGCTCGCCGCGTACGGCCAGCGGGTGGTGGGGGACGCCCTGGGGGTGGCCCCCGCCGATCTGCCCGACCCCGGCGGGCCGGGGGTGGCTCTGCGCCTCATCCCGCTGCCGGCCGGCACGGGCACCACGATCGACGCGGCGCGGGCGTTGCAGGCGCGGATCGGTGAGCGGCTCGCCGCCGAGGTGGCGGTGATGAGCTGGAACGGCCGGGGGTGGCTGCGGCTCACCGGCCAGGTCTACAACGCTTCCGACGAGTACGAACGGCTGGCCGCACGGCTGCCGGCACTGCTCGCCCAGCGCTGACCGGGCGGCCGGGAGCGGACACCGCGGCCGGACCGACGGGGAGCAGGCGCACCGGGCCGAGGCCGAGCAGGGCCAGCGGGTCGAGATAGTCCTCGCCCCGGCGCAGGCCCCAGTGCAGGCACGCCTCGGCCGGGCACCCCGGATGCCCGGGCAGCAGCTCGCCCAGCGGCGCGCCGGCGGTGACCGGCTGGCCGGGGCGTACGCCGGGTCGGACCGGCTCGTGGGTGGTCCGCAGCCCGTCGGCGTGCCCCACGGTGACCACCGGTCGACCGGCCACCAGACCGGCGAAGAGCACGGTGCCCGGCCCGGCGCTGCGGACCACCGCTGCGGCGGGAGCGGCCAGGTCGACGCCGCGATGGCCGGGCAGCCACGGTCGCGGCGGCGGGTCGAACCGGCGCACCGGGCGGGGCGGCCCGTCGAGCGGCCACCGGAACCGCCCGGCGGGCGCCGGGTCGACGATCGGCTCCCCCAGGGCCGCGACCGGCACGGTCGGGGTCGGGGGTTGGCCGGGCACCGCCGCCACCAGCACCGCCAGCCCGCAGAGCTGGACGGTCAGCGCGAGCGGGAGCGCGGCGCAGAGCAGCACGGTGCGGCGGATCGAACGGACGGATGGCTGTCGCATGACGGCAGCCTCGGGCCGACGCGGGGCCGTCCGCCAGCCCGGCCGACGAGGCTGTGGACAACCGGAGGCGCTGTGGACGACCACCCGACGCCCTCGATGATCTGCTATGCCCGAGACGGCGGAACGGTGGCCACGGCCCGCCGCGAGAACGCGGCCGCAGCTCCGGTGTCGTTCTCGGGTCGCCACGCAGGGCCTAGGCTGGGCCGCGTACGGCGGGTGCCGCCGTCGGTGCCGGGGAGGCCGCATGACCACTCTCGATGACCGGACGTCGTCCCTCACCGGGCCCACGGTGGCCGACGTGAGCGGCCCGTCCCGGCTCGCGGAGCCGGACGAGACGATCAGCGCCGAGGAGCTGCGACTCGCGGCCCGCAACCACGGCATCCCGTTGGAGGCGCTGCGCTACGACGTCACCCCGGCCGGGTTGCACTACCTGCTGATCCACTACGACATCCCGGAGCTCGACCCGGAGACGCACACACTGACCATCGGCGGCGCGGTCGACAGTCAGGTGACTGTCACCCTCGCCGACCTGCGCGAGCGGCCCCGCGTCACCCGGCAGGTGACCCTGGAGTGCGCCGGCAACGGGCGAGCCCTGCTGCATCCGCGACCGGTCAGCCAGCCCTGGCTGGTCGAGGCGGTCGGCAACGCGGAGTGGACCGGCACCCCCCTCGCTCCGCTGCTGCGGGAGGCGGGCGTCGACCCGGACGCGATGGACGTGGTCTTCACCGGCGCCGATCACGGTGTGGAGCGTGGGATCGAGCAGGACTACCAGCGGGCGCTTCCGGTTGCCGATGCGCTGCGCGAGGAGGTGCTGCTGGCGTACGAGATGAACGGTGCTCCCCTGCTGCCGCAGCATGGCGCGCCGCTGCGGCTGATCGTGCCGGGCTGGTACGGGATGGCCCACGTGAAGTGGCTCCACTCGATCGAGCTGCGGACCGAGCCGTTCGAGGGGTACCAGAACGCGGTGGCCTACCGCGTACGCCGCGACGCGGACGACCCAGGCGTGCCGGTCACCCGGATCGAGCCACGGGCGCTGGTCCGTCCGCCCGGCTTCCCCGACTTCATGTCCCGTCGTCGGGTGCTGCGACCGGGCCCGTGCACCCTGGATGGTCGGGCCTGGTCGGGGCACGCCCCGGTGGTCGCCGTGGAGGTGACCACCGACGGCGGGCGGAGCTGGGCGCCAGCCGAGCTGGACCCGGCGGACGCGGGGGACTTCGCCTGGCGGCGCTGGCGGCACGAGTGGGTCGCCACCCCCGGCCGGTACGTGCTCGGCGCGCGGGCGACCGACGCGTCCGGGCGGACCCAGCCGGTCGAGCAGCAGTGGAACCGTGGCGGCTTCGCCAACAACATGGTGCAGCGGGTCGAGGTCGTGGTGCCGACCGAATGATCGGCGGCGGGTGTCACGCCACGGGTGGGGGCCCCGTGGCACGGCCCGGCGGCTCGGGTGCGCTCAGCCGCCGAAGCCAGAGTCGGCGGGCAGTGAGATGTCGGGCTTCTCCAGCTCCTCGACGTTGACGTCCTTGAAGGTCATCACCCGGACGTTCTTCACGAAGCGGGCAGGACGGTACATGTCCCATACCCAGGCGTCGTGCATCTCGACCTCGAAGTAGACCTCGCCGTCGGAGTTGCGCACGTGCAGGTCGACCTGGTTGGCCAGGTAGAACCGACGCTCCGTCTCCACCACGTAGGAGAATTGGCGGACAATGTCGCGGTACTCCCGGTAGAGCTGCAGCTCCATCTCGGTCTCGTACTTCTCGAGATCTTCCGCGCTCATCGCACTCCGCCTTCCATGGCCACATCTTCCCCCACCGGCGTCTGAGGCCGAGGCTGCTCGCCCAACGCCACGCCGACGGTACCCCCTGACGCCCACGAGCGCTCCATCGGCTCGTCCGGGCCGTGGCCGCCGGGCCGTCGGGCGCGCGGCGGCCGGCCGTCGCGGCCGGAGACCGCGGCGACATTGACGTACGAGAACCGGTGCTCCCGGCACGGCCCGTGCTCCCGCAGCGCCGCCGAGTGCTCCGGGGTGATGTAGCCCTTGTGCTCGGCGAAGCCGTACGCCGGGAACACCCCGTCCAACTCCACCATGAGCCGGTCCCGGGTGACCTTGGCCAGCACACTGGCCGCCGCCACACATGCGGCCACCCGGTCGCCCTTCCACACCGCCAAACCGGGTACGCCCAGGCCGTCCACGCCGAACCCGTCGGTCAGCACGTACTCCGGGCGGGTGGTGAGCGAGGCGAGGGCCCGACGCATCGCGGCCAGGTTGCACACGTGCAGACCCCGGGCGTCGACCTCCTCGGCCGGGATGACCACCACGGCGTACGCGAGCGCGCGGTCCACCACCTCCGCGTACACCCGTTCCCGGCTGGCCGGGGTGAGCAGCTTCGAGTCGGCCAGCCCTTCGATCTCGCCGCGCCTCCCCTCGGGCAGCACCGCCGCGGCGGCGACCAGCGGGCCGGCACACGCTCCCCGGCCCGCCTCGTCGGCGCCGGCGACGTGCCGGAAGCCACGCCGCTGCAACGCCCGCTCCAGGGCGTACAGGCCGGCCTCGCGGCGCACCACGGTGCGCGGCGGGGTCAGCACGACGCTCCGCCCGGGCCGGCGGCGGTCGACTGCCCCAGTCGGGTCAGCAGGGCGGGCAGTTCGGGCGGGTAGAACCGGTCACCGCTGGCCACCAGCTCGTCCGGAACCCACCAGCGGTGGTCGGCGATGCTGCGGCGCTCGATGTCGTTGAAGCCGGTGGTGTCCACCTGCCAGGAGTCCACCCGGAAGAGGAAGAAATCCTGCTCCTGGCGGTACCAGGTGCCGTCGAAGGAGAACTCGGTCGCGTCGGCCCAGACCGGCTCGCCCAACTGGGCCGGGTCGAGCCGCAGGCCGGTCTCCTCGGCCAGCTCCCGGGCCGCGCCCGCCGCCGGCGACTCCAACGGATCGAGCCCGCCGCCGGGAGTGAACCAGTATCGGTGCCCGGGTCGGGCCGGGTCGTAGCCCTCGAACAGCAGGACCCTGCCGGCCGCGTCGACGAGCAGCACGCGAGCCGCGCGTCGAGGGGTGTAGACGGTCACCGCACCAGCCTGCCAGACCGACGGCGGATCGCCCACGCCCCGTCGGCCTACGGCTTGGGAATGCCGTCGAACCCGTCGGGCACTGTCAGCCAGGTGGCCCGGTTGACCGGCCAGAAGACGGTGAACGCCCGCCCGACCACGTCTTCCTCGGGGATGGTGGCCTCGGTGATGTCCTGCTGGGACTGCTGCCAGTGCTCCAGTGAGTCGCCGGAGGCGGAGCGGTGGTCGCCCATCACCCACAGCCGGCCCTTCGGCACGGTGATGTCGAACTCCTGGTCGGCGGCCTTGTCGCGAATCCCGTCCATGGAGAAGATGTACGGCTCGTCCAGCGACTTGCCGTTGATCATCAGCCGTTCCTCGGGGTCGCAGCAGACCACGTGGTCACCGGGGATGCCGATCACCCGCTTGATGAAGTCCTCACCGTCGGGGTTACCGCTCCACGCGGTCGGTGCCTTGAACACGATCACCTCGCCGCGGTGCGGTGACCGGAAGTCGTAGACCAGCTTGTTGACCAGCACCCGGTCATCGATCTTGAGAGTGTTTTCCATGGACGGGGAGGGGATGAAGAAGGTCTGCAGCACGAAGGCGCGGACCAGCACCGCGACCAGGATCGCCACACCCAGCAGGATCGGCAGCTCCTTCCAGAAGGAGCTGCGCGGCTTGTCGGTCTGCTCGTCAATCACGCCAAGGAGCCTACGTTGCCCGGCTGGACGGCACCGTCCGGAACGCGCGGGAACCACGTAGCGCGGCTGCCAACGGAAGCATCAGCAGCACACCGCCCTGCGGAGTCGGTCTCGCCGGAGTCGCACCGGGGGACGCCGTGGCCGGCCCGGAGACGTCCTCGAACGTGGACGGCACCGACAGCGCGCTCCACCGCGACGACGGCCAGACCACCATGAAGGCTCGGCCCACCACGTTGTCGATCGGCACCGGCCCCTGGCAACGCGCGTCCTGGGAGACCTCACGGTGGTCACCCATCACGAAGATCTGACCGGGTGGCACGACGATCTCGTCGAAGCGCCGGGAGCGACATTCCGACGGGTTGGGTGGCAGGTCCAGGGGTGAGTCCCGCAGGACGTACGACTCGTTGAGCGGGACGCCGTTGACGGTCACCCGGCCCTGACTGTCGCAGCACTTGACCCGGTCACCGGGCAGACCGATCACCCGCTTGATGAAGTCCTTCTCACCGGGGCGGCTCACCCCGACCAGATCGCCGACGGTGCGGGCGAGCCGGCCGCCGACGCCGGGCTTCGGCTGCTCGTCGACCTGCGGCGCCCAGCGGTCGGTGCCCCGGAAGACCACCACCTCGCCGCGCAGCGGGTCACGAACGTCGTAGACGACCTTGTTGACCAGCACCCGGTCACCGACGAGGAGGGTGTCCTCCATCGAGCCGGACGGAATGAAGAACGCCTGGAGCAGGAAGGTGCGGATCAGCACCGCGAGGCAGAACGCGACCACCAGCAGCAGCGGCAACTCCTGCCAGAGCGGCATCTGCCGGCGGGTGCGGCGAGCCCGTCGGCGCCACGGATCGACGGTGCCGTCCTCGTCAAGCGTCTGCACCACGCCACTCCCCGGTCCGCAGAAAACACCACCGCCCGGGAGCCTCGTCGAGGCTCCACGGGCGGTAGTGGACAACTACCCGCCACCTGGGCGGGACCGCCGCCTCGCTGCGCCCGTACCGACCAGGGTAGTGCGCTCTGGTCGGTACGGCATACGCGCAGCTCGGGCGGCGTGGCGAGCGGGAAGTCAGCTGGGCTGCTTCTCCCGCTTCTCCTTGATCTTGGCCTTCTTGCCGCGCAGCTCGCGCAGGTAGTAGAGCTTGGCGCGACGCACGTCACCGCGGGTCACGACCTCGATCCGGTCGATGCCCGGGCCGTTGAGCGGGTAGGTCCGCTCGACGCCGACACCGAAGCTGACCTTGCGGACCGAGAAGGTCTCGCGCAGACCGTCACCCTGGCGGCGGATCACGACGCCCTGGAAGATCTGGACACGGGACCGGTTGCCCTCGACGACGCGGGCGTGCACCTTGACGGTGTCACCGGCCCGGAAGTCGGGAAGGTCGGTCCGCTTCGACTGGGCGTCAAGGGCGTCCAGGATGTTCATCGCTGCGTCCTCGTAAGGCTCACGGCGCACCGTCACTCGGTGCGCGGGTGGGTGATTCTGATTCCCGGGTGGTGATCGGCGGACCGACCCCGGTCGGGGATCCTCGCAGCCGACCGCGGGCGCGGACGGATGCGGCAACCCCCCTACTTTGCCACATCCCCCGGTGGAGGTTGAAATCCGGCCTGGTCCAGGGCCGCGATGTCCCGTTTGTCGAGCCGATCGGCCGGCAGCGCGGCCAGCAGATCCGGCCGGCGGGCGGCCGTGCGCAGCAGGCCCTCCTCGCGCCGCCAGCGGGCGATCCTGCCGTGGTCACCGGAGCGGAGCACGTCCGGCACGTCGTGCCCACGCCAACTCGGCGGCTTGGTGTAGATCGGCGCCTCTAGCAGCCCGTGCGCGTGCGACTCCTCGTCCAACGAGCCCGCGTTGCCCAGCACCCCGGGCAGCAGCCGGGTGATTGCTTCCAGCATCACCAGGACCGCGACCTCGCCGCCGAAGAGCACGTAGTCACCGAGCGAGACCTCGGTGACCGGCATCCGGGTGGCGGCGTGTGCCAGGACCCGCTGGTCGATTCCCTCGTAGCGGCCGCAGGCGAAGAGCAGATGGGACTCGGCCGCCAACTCGTACGCCATGGCCTGGGTGAAGGGGGCACCGGCCGGCGACGGCACCAGCAGCCGTGGCGGCGGGGCGTCGAGCGGCGCGAGGGCGTCCAGTGCCTCACCCCACGGCTCGGGGCGCATCACCATTCCCGGCCCGCCACCGTAGGGGGTGTCGTCGACGGTGCGGTGCACGTCGTGGGTCCAGGTCCGCAGGTCGTGCACGGCGAGCTGGAGTACGCCGTTGGCCCGCGCCCGTCCGATCAGCGACAGGTCCAGCGGGGCGAAGTACTCCGGAAAGATCGACACGACGTCGACGCGCATGCGGGCTGGTCCTAAAGGTCGAGCAGTCCGGCTGGCGGGTCGACGATCACACGTCCGCCGGCCAGGTCGACCTCCGGAACGATCGCCCGGACGAACGGGATCAACGCGGTACGCCCCTCGGGGCGCCGCAGCACCAGCAGGTCGGACGAGGGCGCGTGGTCGATGCGGGCGACCTCGCCCAGGCGTTCGCCGGCCGGAGTCACCACGGCCAACCCGACCAACTGGTGGTCGTGGAACTCCTCCGGGTCGTCCGGTGGGGTCACGTCGGCGCTGTCCACCACGAGCAGCGTCCCCCGCAGCGCCTCGGCGGTGTTGCGGTCCAGGATGCCCTCGAAGGCGATCAGCACCCGCCCCTGGTGGAAGCGGGCTTCCTCGATGGTCAGCTCCGCGGGAACCCGGAACGGCACTCCGGGCTCATCGCTGGCCGGCGGGGGTGTCGCCCCCGGCTCAGTGCGCAGCACACCGCTGCTGCGCGGGGACGCAGTCGGGGGCGTCGCCCCCGGCTCAGTGCGCAGCACACCGCTGCTGCGCGGGGACGCAGTCGGGGGCGTCGCCCCCGGCTCAGTGCGCAGCACTGTGCCGGGGGCGAACCGTGCCTCGGGCTCGTCGGTCCGCACCTCCACGGTGACCTCACCGCGGACACCGTGCGGCTTGCCGATCCTGCCGACGACGAGCTGCATCAGTACGAGTCGACGATGTCGACGCGAACCCCGCGCCCGCCGATGGAGCCGATCACCTGGCGCAGCGCCTTGGCGGTCCGGCCGGACCGCCCGATCACAGTGCCGAGGTCCTCGGGGTGCACGCGGACTTCGAGCCGCTTACCCCGACGGGAATCGACCAACCGCACCCGGACGTCGTCCGGGTGGTCGACGATGCCCTTGACCAGGTGCTCCAACGCCGGACGCAGTGGCATGTCAGGCCTGCTCACCGGCGTCGGCAGCGGCCGGCGCCTCGGCCTTCGGCGCCTCGGCGGCCGGAGCCTCAGCCTCGGTCTTCGGCGCCTCGGCAGCCGGAGCCTCGGTCTTCGGGGCCTCGGCAGCCTTGGCGGCCTTCTTGGCCGGCTTGGCCGGGGTCTCCGGGGCGAGCCCGGCGGCGGCCTTCGCCTCAGCCTCGTACGCCGCCTTGCGGTCGGCCCGCTCGGGGGCGACCAGGAGCGGCGGCGGGGCCGGCAGGCCCTTGTACTTCTGCCAGTCACCGGTCAGCTCCAGCAGACGCTGCACCGCCTCGCTCGGCTGAGCGCCGACGGACAGCCAGTACTGGACCCGCTCCGACTTGACCTCGATGATCGAGGGGTCTTCCTTGGGCTGGTAAACCCCGACGAACTCGATCGCCCGACCGTCACGCTTGGTGCGCGAGTCGGCGATGACGATGCGGTACTGCGGGTTGCGGATCTTGCCCATCCGCAGGAGCCGGATCTTTACGGCCACAGTTGTTTCGCTCCTGTTGCGATCTCACCGGCCCAGGCGGGCGGTGTGCATGGGTGAGCGCCGACCGGACCCGTGGGGTTGGGCCGGAGACTACTCGGTGGACTGGCGACGTGCCCGGGTTAGAGGGCGCCGGACGCGCGCCGGATACCAGCGACCTATTCTGCCAGATCCGATGCCGATCTTCCGCATCGGACCCGTACACCGCGTTGCCGGTGACCTCGACACCGCTCAGCGCACCGGCGGACGATCCCATCCCGGTGGCAGTTTGTCCGGTATGCCCCACTGTGGTGGGGGTGTGAAATCACACCAGGTGCCGTCGAACGGGAACTCGCCAGCCTCGGCGACCGCGATCACCCGCTCCCCCTCGGCGCGGACGGCCTTCTCGTCGGTCACCCAGTAGTCGGCGCCGAAGGCGAGCCGCTCGACGAACTCACCCTCGTCCTTCCACTCCCAGCTGCGATCCGGCCACACCACCACGTCCAGGTCCTGGTCCACCACGTCGACGCCGGCCACCGGGCCGTCGTCCCAGCGGACACCGGGCTCCTCAAGGTTGACGTACCAGTGGGCGAACCGGCCCTGGGCGTCGGAGAACCACCAGACGGAGTGCGCCGCCCCCGTGGGCAGGAACTTCAACAGCGGCGGGCCGTTCCAACGCCCCTCCGCCAACCGGTACGTCGACGAGATCCACTCGGCGAACGGCATGGCCCGCATCCCCAGCCCGGCCTCGGTCACCTCGTGGGCCACCGGCGAGTCCCGGGCGATCCAGACCAGCAACCCTCGATCATCGTCGCTGACCACGCGGGCCGGCCGGACCCACCCGATCCGGCCGTGCCGCACGTTCCGATGCATGATCAGCCGACCCGGCTCGAACCGGTCGACGGGGTTGCCCGGCCGCACCTCAGTAGGCGCGGGCGAGGATGGCGACCAGATCCGGCTCGTCCTCCGAGTCCGGTACCGAACCGTCGGCGCGCAGCAGGCAGCGCACCGTGACGCCCTGACCGTTCGCCTCCGCCTCACCAGCCACACCGACTGCCGACCACGGCACCCGCGCCCAGCCGGTCGCGGCGGCCTCGATCGCCTCGGCCAGGGTGGCCACCTCGACGGTGCGCGACTCGCGGTTGGCCAACGCCTGGTCGTGCAGCACCTGCTGGTCGGTCTCCAGGGCGGCCAGCACCGCGGTGACCACGTCCGCCACCGGCGTCGGGGTCTTCGAACCGTCGGTCCGACGCACCACCGTCGCGTTGCCCACGGCCAGGTCACGGGGGCCGACTTCGACGCGTACCGGATAGCCACGCAGCTCGGCGTCGACGGCCCGGCGGCCGAACGGGGTGTCGGTCCGGTCGTCGAGCGCGACCCGGACACCGGCGTCGCGCAGGCCGTCGCGCAGCTTGGCCGCCGCCTCGCCGACGCCGTCGCCATCCTTGACGATCATGACGTACGCCTGGATCGGCGCGAGCCTCGGCGGCACGCGCAGGCCGTTGTCGTCGCCGTGCGCCATGATCAGGCCACCGAGCATCCGGGTGGACGTGCCCCAGGAGGTGGTCCAGGCGTGCTCCCGGCCGCCCTCCTTGGAGGAGTAGCTGATGTCGAACGCCTTGGCGAAGTTCTGGCCCAGCTCGTGGCTGGTGCCCAGCTGCAACGCCTTGCCGTCGCCCATCATGCCTTCGCAGGTGTACGTGGCCGTCGCCCCGGCGAAGCGCTCACGCTTCGTCTTCAGACCGACCACCACCGGAATGCCGATCACGTTGACCATCAGGTCCTCGTACGCCTCGTGCAGGATCCGCCGCGCGTACGCCCGGGCGTCCTCACGGGTGGCGTGCGCGGTGTGCCCCTCCTGCCAGAGGAACTCGCTGGTACGCAGGAAGATCCGCGGACGGAGCTCCCACCGGACCACGTTCGCCCACTGGTTGAGCAACAGCGGCAGGTCCCGGTACGAGTCGATCCACTTGGCCATGAACTCGCCGATGACCGTCTCGCTGGTCGGACGCACCACCACCGGCTCGGCCAGCGGCTTGCCACCACCGTGGGTGACGACCGCCAGCTCGGGCGAGAAGCCCTCGACGTGCTCCGCCTCGCGCTTGAGGTAGCTCTCGGGGATGAACAACGGGAAGTACGCGTTCTCCGCACCCGCCGCCTTGATCCGAGCGTCCATCTCAGCCTGCATACGCTCCCAGATGGCGTAGCCGGCCGGTCGGATGACCATGGTGCCGCGAACCGGGCCGTTGTCGGCCAGCTTCGCCTTGGCGATCAGGTCCTGGTACCAGCGGGGAAAATCCTCCGCACGGGGAGTGAGCACGCGTGCCATGACCGCACATCCTATGCGCCGCTCGTCAGGGCGGTGCGCTCGGGCGCGGCATCGTCGGCCCCCGCCGCCATGCCCTTCCTCCGTCCGCACCCCCGGGCAGCCGCGCCCACCCCCGGGCCCGAGGCCCCCAGATCCGGCACACCTGGCCGCGAACCGGGTGCGCCGACTGGCCCGGCACCGGCAGCTGACCCGGCCCGATCGTCGACCGGTCCGGCCGACACGCCGGCCTACACTTCGACCACCATGATTGAGCAGAGGGACCCCACCCCGGTACGGACCGGCATCGTCGACGCCGCCCGCGCGCTGACCGTCGCGACCGGATGGGACGGCGTCCGGATGGGTGCCGTCGCCAACACCGCAGGGGTGAGCCGACAGACCGTCTACAACGAGTTCGGCAGCAAGGCAGGGCTGGCCGAGGCGCTCGCCCGCGCCGAGGTGGACCGGTTCGTCGGCGCCGTCCGGGCCGCTCTGCTCGCCCACGACACCGACGTACGGGCCGGCGCGTACGCGGCCATCGCGCACACCCTCACCACGGCTGCGGAAAACCCGCTGATCAAGGCGATCCTGACCAGCGCCCGGGGCGGCTCGGATGAACTGCTGCCGTACCTCACCACCCGGGCCGAAGTGGTGCTCACCGAGGCGTCCGGCGCCCTGGTCGACTGGGCCGGCGACCACCTGCCCGGAGCGGACCAGGCCGCGCTGACCTTCGCCGCCGACAGCATCGTCCGCCTGGTGGTCAGCCACATCGTGCTCCCCCGCGAACCGATCGAGCAGACCGCCACGGCCCTCGCCGACCTCGCCGTACACCTCTTCAGCGCCGCCGCCCGCCCACTCCCCTGACCCCCCACCCTCATGCAACCCCCGCCGACCCGCGCCCGGTCACCCGCGCCCCCTTGGCCATGCCCGCTTGCCCACGCCCCGCACCCCCACCGGGTCCGCACCCGCGCCCGCGCAACTTCCTGGATGTTGCGGCCTCAGGTGCGCAGGAGGCAGCAACATCCCCGATGTTGCGGGGATCTTTCTCCTCGGGGCCTGCCTGATCTCGCCACCAGGGTCAAGATCGCGCTCGATCATGGATGTAGTGGCATCCTCCGACGCGGAGGCCACTACATCCTGGTTCGAGCGCGATCTTGCGACGTAGCCGGCAGGACCGGGCCTGGAAGACACGGCACGCTCGGGCGGTGTGGCGCTCGTGGGGGGGTCAGCGGATGACGCGGCCGCGAAGGATCGTGCGGGACGGGGCGCGGACGACGCGCAGGTCACTGCGGGGGTCTTCGGGGTAGACGGTCAGGTCGGCGAGGCCGCCTTCGACCAGGCCGGCGAAGCCGAGCCACGCGCGGGCGCCCCAGGAGGCGGCGGCGAGTACGTCGACGGGTGCCATGCCGGCCCGTTCGTGCAGCAGCAGCATCTCCTCGGCGGCGAGCCCGTGATCGATGCCACCGCCGGCGTCGGTGCCCACGTAGATGGGCACCCCAGCCTCGTACGCGGCACGCACCACCTCGGGGAAGCCGTCGCGCAACGCGAGCATGTGGTCGGCGTACCCGGGAAACTTGCCCCGCGCCTGCTCGGCGATGCCCCCGAAGGTGGCAATGTTGATCATCGTGGGGACCAGGGCGGTGCCCTGGCGGGCCATCTCGTCGATGAGGTCGAGGCTGAGCCCGGTGCCGTGCTCCACCGAGTCCACCCCGGCCCGCACCATGATCTCGACGGCCGACTCGGAGAAGGTGTGCACTGCGGCGCGTACCCCGGCGTCGTGCGCCGCCCGCACGGCGGCGGTGAGGGTGTCCGCGTCCCAGGCCGGCGCCAGGTCACCGACGCCACGGTCGATCCAGTCGCCAACCAGCTTGACCCAGCCGTTGCCGGCCCGTGCCTGCGCGGCAACAGTGGCGGCCACCTCGGTCGCGTCGACCTCCACGCCGATGTCGCGCAGGTAGCGCTTCGGCGGGGCGACATGCTGGCCCGCGCGGGCCAGTCGCGGCAGGTCCGGCTCGTCGTCGAGTTCGGGGTACGGGTACGGCGAGCCGGCGTCCCGGATCGCCAGCACCCCGGCGTCCCGGTCGACGTGGGCCAACGCGCGGGCCTGGTCGAGTGAGGTGATCGGGGCGCCACCTCGGGCGATGCCGATGTGGCAGTGAGCGTCGACCAGCCCCGGCAACACGAAGCCGCCGTCGACGACGGTCTGGGCATCGGGTACGGGGGTGAAGGTCACCCGGTCGCCGACCAGCCAGAGATCCCGCACCTCGTCGTCGGGGAGCAGCACGCCGCGCACATGAAGAGCCATGCGCACAGTCCTACCCGATCACTCCCCGGCGGGGGCAAGCAGGTCGTTCTTCCGAGCGGTCAGGGCGTCCTCCACCGGGACGGGCGACCTTCCGGCGTGCCTGCGGCGGATGACCACCACGTCGGATCAGTCGCCCGCCGTCACCGACACACGTCAGCGCGGGCCCTTGTCGCCGCCCTTGCCGAGCTTGTTGAAGTCGATCTTCGGAAGCTTGAAGCCGGGCGGCAGGCCCTGACCGCCAGCGAGGTCGTTCGGGTCCATCCCCGGCGGGAGCTGCGGCATGCCGCCCGGGAAACCGGCGGGCATCCCGGCACCGGCGCCGGTACGCGGACGACCGCCACCCTTGGTGCCCTTGCGCTTGTTCTTCGGCGACTTGGTCGCCTTGCGGCGGCCACCGCCGGGCAGGCCCATCATGCCGCCCATCTGCTTCATCATCTTCTGCGCGTCGGCAAAGCGGTTGAGCAGCTGGTTGACGTCCATCACGGTGACCCCGGAGCCGTTGGCGATGCGCGCCCGGCGGGAACCGTTGATGATCTTCGGGTTGGTCCGCTCACCCGGGGTCATCGACCGGATGATCGCGGTGACCCGGTCGAAGTGGCTGTCGTCCAGCTCGGCGAGCTGGTCCTTCATCTGCCCCATGCCCGGCATCATGGCCAGCACGTTGGCGATCGGGCCCATCCGCCGCACCGCGATGAGCTGGTCGAGGAAGTCGTCGAGGGTGAACTGCTCACCGCCCATCAGCTTGGCGGTCATCTTCTCCTTCTGATCGGAGTCGAAGGCCTGCTCGGCCTGCTCGATCAGAGTGAGGACGTCGCCCATGCCGAGGATCCGGCTGGCCATCCGGTCGGGGTGGAAGACGTCGAAGTCCTCCAGTTTCTCACCGGTGGAGGCGAACAGGATCGGCTGCCCGGTGACCTCGCGGACCGACAGCGCGGCACCACCACGGGCGTCGCCGTCGAGCTTGGAGAGCACCACACCGGTGATGCCGACGCCGTCGCGGAACGCCTCGGCGGTGCGGACGGCGTCCTGACCCACCATCGCGTCGATGACGAAGATGACCTCGTCCGGCGAGACGGCGTCGCGGATGTCGGCGGCCTGCTGCATCATCTCGGCGTCGATGCCGAGGCGGCCGGCGGTGTCGACGATGACGATGTCGCGGGCGGCGCGCTTCGCGTGCTCGATCGACGCGCGGGCCACCTGCACCGGGTCACCGGTGCCGTTGCCGGGCTCCGGGGCGTACACCTCGACACCGGCCCGGCCACCGAGCACCTGGAGCTGCCCGACGGCGTTGGGGCGCTGGAGGTCGGCGGCGACGAGCAGCGGCTGATGCCCCTGGGCCTTCAGCCAGCGGGCCAGCTTGCCGGCGAGGGTGGTCTTACCGGAGCCCTGGAGACCGGCCAGCATGATCACGGTCGGCGGCTGCTTGGCGAACTGGAGCCGCCGGCCCTCGCCGCCGAGAACGGTGATCAGCTCTTCGTTGACGATCTTGATGATCTGCTGGGCCGGGTTCAGCGCCTGGGAGACCTCGGAGCTGCGGGCCCGCTCCTTGACGGCCGCGATGAAGCCCTTGACCACCGGCAGCGCGACGTCCGCCTCCAGCAGCGCGAGGCGGATCTCGCGCGCGGTGGCGTCGATGTCGGCGTCGGTGAGCCGCCCCTTGCCGCGGAGCTTGGTGAAGATCCCGGACAGGCGGTCACTCAAGGTGTCAAACACGCGAACATCCCGTTTGTCAGTGTTCCGGCGGGCACAACACGGCCGGCACTGCGGAGTCCGGCCACCGCTAGGGTAACCGCCCGGCCGTAGGGCCGCTGTCGCCCGGCCCGGGCCTCACCCCGACACCAACCCCGACTGGTACGCGAACACGACGAGCTGGGCCCGATCCCGGGCTCCCAGCTTGCCCATCGCCCGGCTGACGTGGGTCCGCGCGGTCGCCGGGCTGACCACCAACCGTGCGGCGATCTCCTCGTTGTTCAGGCCCTCACCGACCAGACCGACGACCTGACGCTCCCGATCGGTCAGCGCCTCCAGTCGCGGGTGCGGACGGAGCACCCGGGACGGCCGGGTGGCGAACTCCCGCACCACCCGCCGGGTCACCGACGGCGACAGCAGCGCCTCCCCCTCGGCGACGAGCCGGATCGCGCGCAGCAGCTCAGTCGGTCTGGTGTCCTTGGTGAGGAACCCGCTCGCACCGTGCCGCAGCGCGTCGAAGACGTACTCGTCCAGCTCGAAGGTGGTGAGCACCACCACCCGCGTTCCGGTCAGCTCGGGATCGGCGACGATACGGCGGGTCGCCTCGATGCCGTCGATGCCGGGCATCCGGATGTCCATCAGCACCACGTCCGGCCGTTCCCGACGGGCCAACTCGACCGCCCGCAGCCCGTCGGACGCCTCGCCGGCCAGCGCCAGGTCGTCCTCGCTCTCCACCAGCGCGCGCAGCCCGAGCCGGACCAGATCCTGGTCGTCGGCGATCAGCACCCGGATCACGTGGTCGGCTCCACGGGCAGCCCGGCGTACACCCGGAATCCGCCCCCGGCGAGCGGCCCGGTGGTCAACCGCCCGCCCAGCGCCGCGACCCGCTCGCGCATCCCGGCCAGACCGTGGCCGCCCTCGCCGTCGGCCGGAGCCGTCCCGGCGCGGTCGGCACCTGCCCCCCGGTCAGTGACCTCGACGGTCACCTCGTCGACGCGGTAGTCCACTGTCACCTCCGCGCTCGCCACTCCCGCATGACGCAGCACGTTTGTCAACGCCTCCTGCACCACCCGGTACGCGGCCAGGTCGACCGCGGCCGGCACCTCCCGGGGCTCCCCGACCACGCGCACCTCGACGGCCAGCCCCGCCCCGGCCAGCCGGTCGCGCAGCGCTGGAAGCCGGGCCAGGCCGGGTACCGGCTCGCGCTCGGCGCCCCGCCGCACCGCACCCAGGGTGACCCGCAGCTCGTCCAGCGCCTCCCGGCTGGTCCGGCTGATCGCGGTCAGGGCCACCTCCGCCTGCTCCGGCCGCTTCGGCAGCAGGTGAAGAGCGATCTCCGCCTGCATGCTGATCGCGGCCAAACCGTGCCCCACCACGTCGTGCACCTCCTGCGCGATGCGCAGCCGCTCCTCGTCGGCCTGCCGTCGCGCCTGCTCGACTCGGCTGCGGGCCTCTTCGGCACGGGTACGCGCGGTCGCCTCACGGCTCACCCGCACCACCACCCCCACCGCGAACGGTACGACCACCCAGGCCGACGCGGGCAGCACTCCCGTCCAACCCGGCGCGGGCCCCCGCCCGAAGAAGACGTGCGCCAACAACAGAACGAACGCGCCACCGGTGGCGAGCGCCGCCGGTCGCAGCGGCAGCCACACGGCCACGGTGTAGACCGCGACCAGGAACGTGACCAGGATCGGCCCGTACGGGTAGCCGATCAGCAGGTACGCCGAGGTGGCCACTGTGACCACGGCGAGGACGGCGACCGGAGCACGCCGCCGCACCAGCAGGGCGAGCGCCGCGACGGCGATCAGCAGCCGACTCACGGCGTCCACCGGCCTCGACCCCGGCTGGTTGTTCCCGGCCAGACCGGTGGCGAGCAATCCGAACCCGAGCAGCACCAGGGCGAGCACGGCATCCGCCGCCACCTCCGGCCACCGCCACTGCCCGCCTCGCCGCATGGCCGTCATTCTGCCCGCGCAGACACCGCTCGACGTGCGTCCACGAGCGGCACCGCCCCTACGCCCCCCGACGTACCCCCACCCTGACCCCCCGCCCTCCCGCCCTCCCGCCCCCGCCCCCGCTCCCGCGATCTTGCACTTTGTGTCGTCATGACGCGGCTTTTGTGTGATATGCCAGGACACAAAGTGCAAGATCGACGCGGGAGTCGCGACGCGGAGTCGCGACGCGGGAGTCGCGACGCGGGAGTCGCGACGCGGGAGTCGCGGGGCGGGAGTCGCGGGGCGGGAGGGCGGGGCGGGCGGGGCGGTTAGACGGCGGCTAGGACGGCGGCTTCCAGGCGGGCCCGGGTGGCGTCGTCCGGCCAACCGCCCACCAGGTAGAACGCGTCGACCACGTCGGCACCGAGGGTGGAGATGCGGGCCGCCCGTACCAGGGCGCCGGCCTCGTCGAGCGCGCAGGCGACTCGGTAGAGCAGCCCGGCGGCGTCGGCGGCGCGCAGTTCCAGCAGTACGGCGTCAGTCGCCGCCTCGCGGTGCCAGACCACTCGTGGAGCCGCGCCGCCGCCACGGCTGGCGAGCGCACGGCCCCGCAGCCGTTGGTTGACCGACACGTCGCCGGCGACCGCCCGGCGCAGGTCGGCGCGGAGCGGGACCGGGTCCGGCGGAAGGCCGTAGCGGGGCTGCACCCGGCACTCGACCAGGGCCCGGCCGTCGACGGCGGAGGCGTCCGCGGAGATCACCTCCAGCCGGTGCAGGGCCAGGCAGCCGGCCACAGTGGCGAGCAGACCCCGTCGGTCGGCCGCCGCTACCGACACCCGGTCGCCGGTCAGGTGGACGACCGGCAGGGGCCCGGCCAGCAACTCCGGGTCCGGGGCGGGTGGCTCGGGGAGTACGCCGGTGTCCAGCGCGGTGCGGACCCGGGCGACCAACTCGGCGACGAGTCGGCCCTTCCAGTCGGACCAGGCCGCCGGCCCGGTCGCCGCCGCGTCGGCGCGGACCAACGCGTGCAGCACGTCGAGGGTGCCGGTGTCGCCGACCGCCTCGGCCACCGAGGCGATGGTGACCGGGTCGCTCAGGTCCCGGCGGGTGGCCACGTCGGGCAGCAGCAGGTGCAGCCGGACCAGCTTGCCGATCAGCTCGACCTCGGCGGTGGGCAGACCGACCCTGGTGGCCACCGCCTGGGCGACCGGCACGCCGACGGTGCTGTGGTCGCCGGGGAGGCCCTTGCCGATGTCGTGCAGGAGAGCGCCGAGGAGCAGCAGGTCCGGGCGTTCCACCTCGCGGGCGTGCCGGCTGGCCTCGTGCGCGGTCTGTACGAGGTGCCGGTCGAGGGTGAAGCGGTGCACCGGGTTGTGCTGGGGAAGGCTGCGCAGCCGGGTCCACTCGGGCAGCCAGCCGTCGACCAGCCCGTACCGGTCGCAGGTCTCCCAGGCCGGCACCAGGCCGGGACCGGCGCCCAGCAGGGTGATCAGCGCGGCCCGGGCCTCGGCCGGCCAGGGGGCCGGCAGGGGCGGACAGTACGCCGCCAGCCACTCGCAGGTGGCCCGCGCGATGGGGATTCGGGTCGTGGCCGACGCGGCGGCCACCCGCAGCGAGAGGCTCGGGTCGGGGCGTGCCCCGATCGCCGTGCGGGCGAGCACCAGCTCGCCGTCGTGTTCGACCACGTCGCGGGCGACCGGGCGGCGGGCCGGACGGCCGTTGCCGCCGCGGGAGCGGCCGGAGCGCAGCCGGTCGGCGGCCCGGAAGGCGTCGTCCAGGGCGTGGCTGACCGTGCGGGCGTCACCGGCGACCCGACGCAGCAGCGCGTCACCGTCGTGCACCACGGCTCCGGGCCGCCCCTCGGCGTCGGACGCGCCGGGCTGGAGTTGTCGCAGGCCGAGCAGGTTGGCCACTCCGTCGCGCTCCTGGGCGACCAGTCGGTCGACCCGCCGGCCGACCTGCTGGTGCAGCGCGTCGCGGGTGTCCAACAGGCGCAGGTGAGCGGCGCGTACGGCAGGACGCAGCGCGTCGGTGATGCCGGCGGCGGAGATCGCCCGCAGCAGCCCCACGTCGCGCAGACCACCGGCGGCCTCCTTGAGGTCGCCCTCCAGCAGGAACGCCAGCTCGCCGTGGGCCTGCCAACGGGCCTCGGTGACCTCGCGCAGGCCGGCAAGGTGCCGGACGGCGGTACGCCGCCAGTGATCGGCGGCGGTGCGGATCAGCGCGTCGGCCAGCGCCTGGTCCCCCACGATCAACCGGGCGTCGAGCAGCCCGAGGGCTACCTTGACGTCGTCCTGGGCCACCGAGAGCGCCTCGGCGACGGTGCGTACGGAGTGGTCGAGCCGCAGGCCCGCGTCCCAGATCGGATACCAGACCGAGGCGGCCAGCTCGTCCGTGCCGGGCACCCCGGCGTGCACCAGCACCAGGTCGAGGTCGCTGCACGGAGCACACTGCCGCCGACCCAGACCCCCGACGGCCAGCAGTGCCACCCCGTCCCGCGCCGGCAGCAACCCCCGCAGGAACGAGTCGTAGGCCGCGGCCCGCCCCCGCCGGGCCGCTTCCCCGATCCCCCCGGGAACGCCGACGACCTCGTTGATCAAGAGGTTCGCGTCGCCGCCATCGGCGGGTCCTGACGCGTTCTTCTTGATCAACGAGGTCATGTCAGTCGTGGCCGCGTCAGAGTGCGTCGAGGCCGCGTTCGCCGGTACGTACCCGGACGACCTCTTCGACACCGGTGACCCAGACCTTGCCGTCACCGATCTTGCCCGTGCGGGCCGCTCCGACGATGGCGTCCACCACCTTGTCGACGTCGATCTCGTCGGTGAGCACCTCGACCCGGATCTTGGGCAGGAACTCGACCGTGTACTCGGCACCCCGGTAGACCTCGGTGTGCCCCTTCTGCCGCCCGTACCCCTGAACCTCGCTGACGGTCAGCCCGGCCACCCCGAGGGCGTGCAGGGCCTCCTTAACCGCGTCCAGTTGGTACGGCTTGATGACTGCGGTCACCAGCTTCATGTCCAACCCCTCCATCCCAGGAACGTTAACCGGCGACCTTTTCGCTGACCGGCTCGGCGGGCTCCGCCTCCGGCTTGGCACCACTCGTCGTGCCGCCACCGGGGGTGCCGATGCCAGCCATCGCGAATGCGCCACCCGTGCCGCCACCGGCCGGGGACAGGTCGTAGCTGCTCTCGGCGTGCTCGGCGATGTCGATGCCCTCGACCTCCGCCTCACCCTTGACCCGGAAGCCGATCGTCTTCTCGATGACGAAGGCGAGCACCCAGGCGATGCCGAACGACCAGGCGGTGACGATCAGGCCGGCGAGGGCCTGCCGCCCGAGCTGGGTCGCGCCGCCGCCGTAGAAGAGACCGTCGGAGGCACCCACCACGTCGCTGATCGCCGCGTTCACCGAGTTGGTGGCGAAGAGGCCGAGCCAGAGCGAACCGATCCAACCACCGACGAAGTGCACGCCGACCACGTCGAGCGAGTCGTCGTAGCCGAGCTTGTACTTGAGGCTGACGGCGAGCGCGCACACCGCGCCGGCGACGATGCCGAGCAGGACGGACGCCCACGGGGCGATGAAGCCACAGGCCGGGGTGATGGCGACCAGACCGGCGACGGCGCCGGACGAGGCACCGACCATCGTCGGCTTCCGGGTCTTGACCCACTCGACAGCGATCCAGCCGAGCACCGCAGCCGCCGTGGCGAGCTGGGTGTTGATGAAGGCGAGGCCGGCGACCGAGTCGACGGTCAGCTCCGAGCCGGCGTTGAACCCGAACCAGCCGAACCACAGCAGACCCGCGCCGAGCGCGACCAGCGGGATGTTGTGCGGCTTCATGCCCTCCCGCGGCCAACCGAGCCGCTTGCCGAGGACCAGGGCAACGGCCAGGGCCGCCGCACCGGCGTTGATGTGCACCGCGGTGCCACCGGCGAAGTCCAACGCGTGGATGTCAGCGCCGATGATGCCGCCGCCCCACACCCAGTGGGCAACCGGGAAGTAGACCAGGGTGGCCCAGCCGAAGGCGAACAGCAGCCAGCCGGCGAACTTGGCCCGGTCGGCGATGGCACCGCTGATCAGCGCGACGGTGATAACCGCGAAGACCATCTGGAAGGCCATGAACACGTAGAGCGGGACGCCGATGCCGCTGGGGTTCTCCGCCGTAGCACCCCACAGGTCGGTTTCGGCGAGGAAGGTCTTGGTGCCGAGGTACGCGCCCGGGTCGCCCCAGAAGCCGTTCACGTCGGTCCCGAAGGCGACGCTGAATCCGTAGAACCACCACAGAATAGAGATGAGCCCGATAGCCGAGAAGCTCATCATCATCATGTTGAGTACGCCCTTGGCCCGGTTGAGGCCGCCGTAGAACAGCGCCAGTCCGGGGGTCATGAGCAGCACGAGCGCGGTCGAAACCAGCAGCCACGTGGTATTGGCGCCGTCGATCGTCGGTGCTTCAGGCACGCTGGCCTCCTAAAGGTGAAGTCCTCCTTCGCGGCTTTCCGGGGCAGCGTCGCCCGTAGGCCGGTTGCGCGGAAGCTTCGCGGCCGGCTGTTTCACTTTGGGTCCCGTGCGGGTTTCCGTTTCGTGACGGGTTGTTTCGTACGTGTCACGAACTCCGCACAGTCGTCAGCATGGACGATTGTGGATCGACCGGACGGCGATCGTCGATGGCTGACCGGTCAACGGCATCGACCGGTGCGCGTGACGCCCCGGCCGAGCATCGCCGGACCGGCGCTCAGCGGAGGGCGTTCTCCAGGGTGTGCCGCTCGTAGTCGAGCAGTCGCAGGTCGCGCATCGGTCGACGCAGGTGGCCCTTGTGCACGATCCGGACGAACGCCGGCTCACCCGCGGCGGCCATCCGGCGGATCCCCTCCACGTGGTCCACGATCCGTTTACGGATGGTCCGGATCAGCCGGTGCCGGTCCCGGGGGATCAGCCCGTACGCGTCGGCGAAGAGCCGGAGGCGGCGAGGGCGGTCCGGGTTCTTCCAGCCCAGCGTGATCGAGTCGCGGTCCGCGAAGATCGGCACCCAGGTCCAGGCCGCGTACGCCACGTCGTAGATCCGCGCTCCGGGCGAGGCGAGGTCGAAGTCGATCAGCCCGAGGGTGCCGTCCGGACGCCAGATCACGTTGTGCGGCGCGGCGTCGTGGTGGCAGATCACCTCGGTGTCCGGAGGTGGGGGCCCGAACGAGCGCCAGACCGCCGCCTGCGGAGGAGTGAAGCCGTACTGCGCGTCGTGGAACATGCGCAGCATGGTGGCGACGGTGACCAGGGCCTCGTCGGTCACCCAGTGCGGGGCGAGCGGATATTCGCCGCACTCCCCCTCCAGGTACGACAGCACCTCACGGTTGCGCTCGTCCATCCCGAGCGCCCGGGGGGCTCCGGTGAACCCCACGTACTCCAGGTGGCGCAGCAGCGCGTGCACGGACGGGGTCCAGGGCCCGGCGTTGCGCCGGACCGTGTCACCCACGCGGACAACGGTGCTCACGTTGCCGCCGTGCAGCGGGATCTCCTGCGAAGTCACGTACGGTCTCCCGAGGCGCTGCGAAGCATGGCCAGGGTCACGCCAGCCCGCGTACGCGCGATCGTCAGTGGTCACCCGAGACTACGCGTCCCGGCCGGTGGCCTCGGTCCCCAGCAACGCGTCGACGAACTGCGCCGGGTCGAACGGGGCCAGGTCGTCCTTGCCTTCGCCGAGGCCGACCAGCTTCACGGGGATACCGAGCTTGCGTTGCACGGCGATCACGATGCCGCCCTTGGCGGTGCCGTCGAGCTTGGTCAGCACCACGCCGGTCACGTTGACCACCTCGGTGAAGACCCGGGCCTGCTCCAGGCCGTTCTGCCCGGTGGTGGCGTCCAGGATGAGCAGTGTCTCGTCGATCGGGCCCTGCTTCTCCACCACGCGCTTGACCTTGCCCAGCTCGTCCATCAGGCCGATCTTGTTCTGCAGGCGACCGGCGGTGTCGATGAGCACGGTGTCCACGCCGGTGTCGATGCCGCGCTTGACGGCGTCGAACGCGACGCTGGCCGGGTCGGCTGCCTCGGGCCCCCGCACGGTCTCCGCTCCGACGCGCGAGCCCCAGGTCTCCAGTTGGTCGGCCGCGGCGGCCCGGAAGGTGTCCGCCGCGCCGAGCAGCACGCTGCGACCGTCGGCCACCAGCACCCGGGCGATCTTGCCGCAGGTTGTGGTCTTGCCGGCGCCATTGACGCCGACGACGAGGAGCACCGCCGGCACGCCGTCCTTGGGGGCGGTCCGCAACGAGCGGTCCAGGCTCGGGTCGAGCGCGTTGACCAACTCGGCGGCGAGCAGTGCCCGCAGCTCGGAGGCCGAGCGGGTGCCGAGCACCCGGGTGCGCTCGCGAAGCCGGTCGACGATGTCGCGGGTGGCGTCGACACCGACGTCGGCGGTGATCAGGCTGTCCTCGATCTCCTCCCAGACGTCCTCGTCGAGGTGGTCACGGGCGAGCAGGCCGAGCAGGCTCTTGCCGAACACGTTCTGTGAGCGGGACAGCCGCGAGCGGAGCCGGACCAGCCGTCCGGCGGTCGGCTCGGGCACCTCGACCTGCGGTTCGAGCACCGGCGGCGGCTCGACCAGGACGCCGGTGGACAGATCGGACTCCGGTGCCTCGACCGGCGGGCCGGCGAGATCCTCCTCAGCCCTGGTGTCGACCTCCGTGCGTGGCAACGGGGGCTCGGGTCGTCGCCGCAGGCGCGGCACGACCAGCCCGACTGTGCCGGCGATCAGCACACCGAGCAGGACCAGAGCGAGGACGAGATATTCGGCCATGCCGGAATCCTGTCAGATGCCGGCGGCGGCGTCCCAGCCACCGCACCCCGAGCCGTGCACGGAGTCTCGGCCACCGCCCCCTGGGCGGTGCCCAGCATCTCAGCCACCGCCCGCAGCCGGTGCCCGGAATCCGGCGGTAGGCTCGCGCCATGTCCGCCGCACACCTCCTCATCGGCCCACTCCTGCGGCGAGTCGTGGACACCCGGGCCACCATCTGGGTAGAGACCGCCGGGCCCGCCGTGGTCACCGTCCGTACCGCCGACGGCGCCACCGGCACCGCGCCCACCTTCTCGGCGTACGACCATCACTACGCCCTCGTGGTCGTGGAGGGGCTCACCCCGGACAGCGAGACCACCTACGAGGTGCTCGTCGACGACGAGCTCGTCTGGCCGGTGCCGAGCAGCGGGTTCCCGCCGAGCGTGATCCGCACCCGGGCCGCCGACGACCGGGACCAGCCGGTCAATCTGATCTTCGGCTCGTGCCGGGAGACCACCCAGCACGCCACCACCCGCAAGCTGCCACCTGACGCGCTGGACGCGTACGCCCGGCGGTTGATGGCGGACCCGGAGTCGAACCCGTTGCCGGACCTGTTGGTGCTGCTCGGTGACCAGGTCTACGCCGACGTCACCTCGCCCACTGTGCGCCGGCTGCTGCGTCGACGGAGGCGGCGGCCGAAGGGCGCTCCCGCCGACCAGGTGGTGAGCTTCGACGAGTACACCAAGCTCTATCTGGAGTCCTGGCGTGATCCGGAGATCCGCTGGCTGCTCTCCACGGTGCCCAGCGTGATGATCTTCGACGATCACGAGATCATCGACGACTGGAACACCTCGGCGGCGTGGCGGGCCGAGGTACGCGAGCAGCCGTGGTGGGCGGAGCGGATCGGCAGTGGGCTCGCCTCGTACTGGGTCTACCAGCACCTGGGCAATCTCTCCCCCGACGAGATCGTCGCCGATCCGGTCTTCGCGAAGGTCGCCGCCGCCGAGGACGCCACCGGCGTGCTGCGCGAGTTCGGCAACCGGGTCGACCAGGAGTCCGACCTGGCGCACGACACCGAGCGCTGGCGCGCGGTGCAGTATCAGTGGAGCTACGCGCTGGATCTGGGCCGGACCCGGCTGGTCATGCTGGACAACCGGTGCAGCCGGGTGCTCGAGCCCAACAGCCGGGCGATGCTGCCGCCCGGCGAGTGGGCCTGGTTCCTCGACCAGGCGCACGGGGTCTACGACCACCTGGTGGTGGGCGCCTCGCTGCCCTGGTTGCTGCCGCAGGGCATCCACCACATCGAGGCGTGGAACGAGAAACTGGCGGACTCACGCCGACCGTGGGTGGCGCGCGGGGCGGAGAAGCTGCGGCGTGCGCTGGACCTGGAGCACTGGGCGGCGTTCCGGCGGTCCTTCGAGGCGCTCGCGGAGACGTTCGCCCGGATCGGCACCGGCACGCCGCGGCAGTCCGGCGCGCGGGTCGGGGCCGGCCCGGCGTACGCCCCACCGGCGTCGATCAGCGTGCTCTCCGGTGACGTGCACCATTCGTACGTGGCGCGGGCCCGGTTCGCGGACCCGGCGGTGGTCACCCCGGTGCACCAGCTCACCTGTTCGCCGATCCACAACCAGGTGCCGGCGGGCATTCGTCCGCTGATGAAACTGGGCTGGTCGCCGGGTCCGGCCGGGGCCACCCGGGCGCTGGCCCGTTCGGCGGGCGTACGCCGGCCGGGAGTGCGCTGGCGCAAGCTGGCCGGCCCGTACTTCGGTAACGCGGTCGCCACTCTGACCCATCAGGGGCGCGGGGCGGACGTGGTCATCGAGGGCACCACGAAGGACGGGCACCTACGCCCGGTGATGCGGCGTCGACTCTCCGGCGACGGCGAGCCGGCCGCGCCGTAGTCTCTACGGCGTGGACGAGCACCTGCCGGAGCCGATCCGGGCGGTCGAGCACGAGTTGACCGCTCTGTTGCGCCGTGGGCGGGCGGTCTCCTGGGAGATCGCCCGGGAGGTGCACCCGAATCTGGAGCCGAACACCTACGGGTTGTTGCTGTGGTTGCGGCGTAGCGGGTCGATCCGGTTGACCGAGTTGGCGGCGCGGCTGGGCGTGGGCAAGGGCACGCTGAGCCGGCAGATCAACGCGTTGGAGGTCCTCGGCCTGGTCCACCGAGACCCCGATCCGAGTGATCGGCGGGCCGCGCAGATCAGCATGACCGAGGAGGGGCAGCGCCGGTTCGACGTTGCCCGGTCGGCGCGAACGGGCGAGTTCCTGCGTGCCCTGGAGGGTTGGCCGGAGCGGGACGTCGAGGAGTTCGCCCGGCTGCTCGGCCGGTTCAACGACTCCTGGCAGTAGGCATCGCGACGGGGAATAGCGCGTCGGCCCGACAGGTTGTTGCTTCAGGCAACCAAGGCATACGGTTGCCTCAGGCAATTCTCAGGCGGCCCACGCGTACCAGCCCGCCGCCGTTCCACCTCGACTCCGCTCGGAGGCAACACACGATGAGCCAGGCCACAGTCCCCACGCGGGCGGCCGCCGTCGACATGACCCACCGGCAGATCCTGGAAGCACTCTCCGGCCTGCTGCTGGGTCTGTTCGTCGCGATCCTCTCCTCCACGGTCATCTCGAACGCGCTGCCACGGATCATCACCGAACTGCACGGCGGCCAGTCCGCGTACACCTGGGTGGTGACCTCGGCCCTGCTCGCGACCACCGCGACCACCCCAATCTGGGGCAAGATGGCCGATCTGACCAACAAGAAGACACTCGTCCAGCTCGCGCTGGGGATCTACGTGCTGGGCTCGGTGCTGGCCGGCCTCGCCCAGGGCACCGGTGAGCTGATCGCCTGCCGGGTGCTCCAGGGCGTCGGCGCAGGCGGCCTCACCGCACTGGCCCAGGTGATCATGGCCACGATGATCGCGCCGCGCGAGCGGGGCCGCTACAGCGGCTACCTCGGCGCGGTGATGGCCGTCGGCACCATCGGCGGCCCGCTGATCGGCGGCGTGATCGTGGACACCTCCTGGCTCGGCTGGCGCTGGTGCTTCTACGTCGGGGTTCCGTTCGCCATCATTGCGCTGATCGTGCTCCAGAAGACCCTGCACCTGCCCGTGGTCAAGCGGAAGGCGCAGATCGACTGGTGGGGCGCCACGCTGATCACCGCGGCCGTCTCGCTGCTGCTGATCTGGGTCTCGCTCGCCGGCGACCAGTTCGCCTGGGCGTCCTGGCAGACCGCCGCGATGGTCGTCGGTGCCGTGCTCCTCGGTGCGCTGGCGATCCGGGTCGAGACCCGGGCCGCCGAGCCGGTGATCCCGCCGCGGCTGTTCCGCAACCGCACGATCACCCTCGCCGTGGTCGCCAGCGTCGCGGTTGGTGTGGCTCTGTTCGGCGCGTCGATCTTCCTCGGTCAGTACTTCCAGATCAGCCGTGGCCAGAGCCCGACCATGTCCGGCCTGATGACCCTGCCGATGATTCTCGGCCTGCTGGTCGCCTCCACGGTGATCGGGCGGGTCATCTCCAAGACCGGCCGGTGGAAGCGGTACCTGGTGATCGGCACTGCGCTGCTCACCATCGGCTTCGCCCTGATGGGCACGCTCCGCGCGGACACCAGCTTCACCCTGCTCAGCGTGTACATGGCGCTGATCGGCCTCGGCCTGGGCATGACCATGCAGAACCTGGTCCTCGCCGTGCAGAACACCGTCAGCGTCCACGAGCTCGGCGCGGCCAGCTCGGTGGTGGCGTTCTTCCGCAGCCTCGGTGGCGCGATCGGCGTCTCCGCCCTCGGCGCGGTGCTGGCCCACAAGGTCAAGGACTACACCGCCGACGGGCTGGCGCAGCTCGGCATCCCCGCCTCCAGCTCCGGCAGCGGCGGCACCCTGCCCGACGTGCACACCCTGCCCGGCCCGCTGCGGGCTGTCGTCGAGAGCGCGTACGGCCACGGTGCCGGTGACATCTTCCTGGTGGCCGCCCCGTTCGCGTTGATCGCGTTCATCGCGGTGCTCTGCATCAAGGAGGTGCCGCTGCGTCAGCACAACGACAGCCCGGTTTCCGCCGAGGTCGAGCGGGAATCGACAGTCGCCGCCGGTGCCGGCGCGGCCGTCATCCGTACCGGCGAGCAGAGGTGAGGTAGAGCCATGGGCGTGGGAGCACCGGACCGCGAGGAGTACGGCCCCCGGACCCGACCGCTGCCCTTCGAGCGCGGCACGGACGGCCCTCGGGTGATCATGGCGGGTGTCGACGGCACCCGCACCTCCGAGCGGGCCGGTGCCTACGCCGCCGGCCTGGCCCGTCGGCAGAGCGCCGCGCTGGTGGTGGTCTTCGTCAGCTCACCGAGCGGGCTGACCGCCCTGGTTCCCGGCATGGACGCCGGCGCGATCCAACGCACGCACGACGAGCTGGCCGACGAGCTGCGCCGGGAGTGCCGGCGTGGGGCCGAGCAGTGGGGCATTCCGGTGACCCTGCTGGTGCGGCGCGGCGACGCGTACGGCGAGCTGTGCGCGGCGGCCGACGAGTTCCAGGCCGACATGCTCGTGGTCGGCGCCTCCGAGCAGGCCGGACACCGGCTGGTCGGCTCGGTCGCCACCCGGCTGGTCCGTGCCGGCCGCTGGCCGGTCGTCGTGGTGCCCTGATAACCCGTCGCGGCATGTCCGGGGTGCCGGGCAGGATGCGCGGCATGACCTGGACCGCACCGGAGATCACCCGGACCCCCGAACCGTACGTCGGCGACGAGCGCACCATGCTCGACGGCTGGCTCGACTACCACCGACAGACACTGCTGCTCAAGTGTGCCGGGCTGACCGAGGAGCAGTTGCGCACGCCCAGCGTGGAACCGTCCGGGCTGACCCTGCTCGGCCTGGTCCGGCACCTGGCCGAGGTGGAGGCCTGGTGGTTCCGGGAGAACTTCGCCGGTGAGCCTGTCGACTACCCGTACTTCACCCCGGAGCACCCGGACGCCGACCACGACGTCAGCGCCGCCGACGCCGAGGCCGACTTCGCCATCTTCCACCGCGAGGTGGCGCTGGCCCGCGAGGCCGCCGCCGGCCACTCGCTCGACGAGACGTTCACCGAGGTCAGCGCGAAGAAGCGCACCTTCAACCTGCGCTGGGTGTACGTGCACATGATCGAGGAGTACGCCCGGCACAACGGTCACGCCGACCTGATCCGGGAACGCATCGACGGCGTCACCGGCGAGTGACAGGCGCTCAGTAGTCCAGGGCCGCCCGCAGGTATCGCAGATCGGCGTGGCCGCCCCAGCGGTGCGCCGACAACCCGGCGGACCGGGCACCCCGCACGGCCCAGTCCTCGTCGTCGACGCAGAGGACCCGGGCCGGCGGGGTGGCCAGGGCCACGCAGGCGGCCTTGAAGTATTCCGGGGCGGGCTTGTGTACGCCGATCACCGAGGAGTTGACCACCACGTCCAGCTCGCCGACCAGGCCGAGGGCGGCCAGGTCGGAGTCGAGCAGGTCGGTGGCGTTGGTGCCCAGCCCTACCCGGACGCCCGCCGCACGGACCTCCCGAACGAACGCCAGCACCTCCTGGTCGACCTCTCCGCGGTAGCTCTGCCACTGCTCCACAGCGGCACGGGCGCGTTCCGGGCTGCCCACCGATTCGGCCAGGGCGTCCGCCACGCTGTCCATCCACTCAGCGTGGTTGACCTGGCCGGTGAGCACCGGCTGGAGCCGCCCCCACTGCATCGCGATCTCACCGAGCACCCCCTCGGAGAGGCCGTACTCCCGCTCGACAACGGCGGCCACCGCCGGGTCCCACCGGCGCAGTACGCCGTCGAAGTCCAGCAGGAGCGCCGTCGCGCGTTCCCGAGCCACTACCCGTTCTCCTCGCCGCGGCCGTGCCGCTGGTCGTCCTCGTCGGCCCGGTTGAGCCGTTGGCTGATCACCTGGGTGACCCCACTGCGCATGGTCACGCCGTAGAGCGCGTCGGCGATCTCCATCGTCCGCTTCTGGTGCGTGATGACGATCAGCTGACTCTTCTCGCGCAACTGTGCCATCAAGGTGATCAACCGGCCCAGGTTGACGTCGTCCAGGGCGGCCTCCACCTCGTCCATGATGTAGAACGGGCTGGGCCGGGCGCGGAAGATCGCTACCAGCATGGCCACCGCGGTCAGCGACCGCTCACCACCGGAGAGCAGCGACAGACGCTTGATCTTCTTGCCCGGCGGGCGGGCCTCCACCTCGACGCCGGTGGTGAGCACATCGTCGGGTTCGGTGAGGATCAGCCGTCCCTCGCCGCCGGGGAAGAGCACCGTGAACACCTGCTCGAACTCCCGGGCGGTGTCCTCGAAGGCGCTGGCGAAGACCTCCAGGATCCGCTCGTCCACGTCCTTCACCACGGTGAGCAGGTCCCGACGGGTGGCCTTGAGGTCCTCCAACTGCTCGGAGAGGAACTTGAAACGCTCCTCCAGCGCGGCGAACTCCTCCAGCGCGAGTGGGTTGACCTTGCCGAGCAGGGCGAGTTCGCGTTCCGCCTTCGCGGCCCGCTTCTCCTGCACCGGCCGCTCGTAGCGCACCGGCTCGGGCACCGGCAGACCGTCACGTTCGGCCGTCGCGACGTCCACCGGGGTCGGCGGAACGGGCTGAGCCGGACCGTACTCGGCGACCAGCGTCTCCACGTCCAGCCCGAAATCCTCGGCGGCCTTCGCCTCCAACTGCTCGATACGCAGCCGCTGCTCCGCCCGGGCCACCTCGTCGCGGTGCACCTGGCTGGTCAGTCGCTCCAACTCCGCGCCGAGCCGCTTGGCGGCACCGCGTACCTCCTGAAGCTCTGCCTCCCGCGCGGCGCGCTCCAGGGCGACCGCGTCGCGGTGCTCCTCCGCCGTGGCGATCGAGGTGGTCAGTCGGGTCAGCGCCTCCCGGGCGCCACCGGCGACGGACCGGGCGATGCCCGCACCCCGGGCGCGGGCGGCCCGCCGGGCCGCCGCGCGTTCCCGGGCAGCCCGTTCCGCGGTGGCCTGCCGCGCGAGCGAGTCGGCCCGGCCGGCGATCGAGGAGACCCGCTCCTCGGCGGTACGCACGGCGAGCCGGACCTCCATCTCGTTCTGCCGGGCCTGCGGCACCATGGCCGCCAGTTGATCCCGTTCCTCGGTGGAGGGCTCGGCGTCGACCGGGGTCTCCTCGGCCAGCCGTAGCCGCTCCTCCAGCTCGGCGAGCGCGGTGAGGTCCCGTTGCCGGGCGGCCTCGGCGCGGGAGCGGGAGTCGCCGAGCCGGTCCGTCTCGGCCTTCGCGGAGCGGGCCGCCGCGCCCAGCTCGGCCAGCCGGCGAGCGGCGGCGTTGCGGTGGCTCTCCGCCTCACGCTTCTCGGCGGCGGCGTGCTGCACGGCCTCCCTGGCGGTCGCCACCTCGGCGCGCGCCTCGACCAACTGATCACGCAGCTCCAGGCCGGCGCGTTCGGCGGTGACCCGGTTGGCGCGGGCCTCCTCGACTGCGGCCTGCACCTCGATGTAGCTGGGTGCCTTGGCCGACCCGCCCGCCGCCGCGTACGCCCCGACCACGTCACCGTCCGGGGTGACCGCCCGCAGCTCGGGGTTGCTGGCGACCAGCTCGGCGGCGGCGGCGAGATCGTCGACGAGCGCCACGTCCCGCAGGGCCCGGTGCACCGCCGGACGCAGCTCGGCGCTGCACTCCACCAGGTCGGGCGCCCACCGGGCGTCGTCCGGCAACTTCGGGCGCAGAGCGTCGGCGGAGCCGGTCATGCCGGGCCCCGCCGGGCTGCCGACCAGCAGTCCGGCCCGGCCGGCATCGGAGATCTTCAACAGCCGCATCGCCTCGACGGCCTCGTCCACCCCACTGACGGCGACGGCGTCGGCGAGGCCGCCGAGCGCGGCGGCCAGTGCGGCCTCGTGACCGGGCGCGACGGTGAGCAACCCGGCGAGGCTGCCGAGCAGGCCGGGCACGTCACCGGCGCGGGCGAGCAGCGCCCCGGCGCCGTCCTTGCGCCGCAGCCCCAGGGCGAGCGCCTCCTCGCGGGCCTTCCAGGAGGCGGCGTCCTTCTCCGCGGCCCGCTCGGCGTCGGACAGCGATCGGACGGTGGCCTGGGCACGTTCCTGTACGGCGACCGCCTCGGCGTGCCGGGCGTCCAGGTCCGCGTTGTCCCGGTCGGCCTCGGTGGACTGGGCGGCGACCGCGTCCAGGTCGGCCTGCGCCTGCTCGGCGCGGCCCAGCGCGTCGGCGTGCGCGATCGCGAGGCGTTCGATCTCCTCGCCGGCGCTGGTGGTCCGGGCCCGGGCGGAGTTGACCTGGCCGGTGAGCCGGGCCATCCCCTCGCGCCGGTCGGCGATGGCCTTGGCCGCGGCGACCAGCTCACGCTCGGCGGCGGCCAGTTGCCGTTCCAACTCCTGGCGGTGCTCGACCGCCTCGGCCAGTCGGATCTGGTCGTCGGTGAGCGCGCCGCGCAGCTCCTCCTCCTGCTCGCGGACGCGTTCCGCCTCGGCTTCCAGCTGGTCCGGGTCGCGGCCGGGCCGCTCGTCGTCGCCGGTGGCGCTGAGGTGCCGCAGCCGCTCCCGGGCCAACTGCTCGATCGAACGGAAGCGTTCCTGGAGGGCGGAGAGCTTGTACCAGGTGTCCTGGGCGGCGGCGAGCAGCGGCGCGTCCTCCGCGAGGGCGGCCTCCAACTCGCCGAGCCGACCCTGCACCTCGGTGTGCTCACCCTCGATCTGCTCGCGTCGCTCGCGCAGCGCGGTCTCGTCGGCGATCTCCCGGTCGAGGGTGGTCCGCAGGGTGGCAAGGTCGTCGGCGAGCAGCCGCAACCGGGCGTCGCGCAGGTTGGCCTGGATGGCGGCGGCGCGCCGGGCCACCTCGGCCTGCCGGCCCAGTGGCTTGAGCTGACGACGCAGCTCCGCCGTGAGGTCGGTCAGGCGATTGAGATTCACCTGCATCGCGTCGAGCTTGCGAAGCGCCTTTTCCTTGCGCTTGCGGTGCTTGAGGACGCCGGCCGCCTCCTCGATGAACGCGCGGCGGTCCTCCGGCTTGGCGTGCAGCATGCCGTCGAGGCGGCCCTGCCCGACGATGATGTGCATCTCCCGGCCGATGCCGGAGTCGGACAGCAGCTCCTGGATGTCGAGCAACCGGCAGGAGTTGCCGTTGATCTCGTACTCGCTCTCGCCGGAACGGAACATCCGGCGGGTGATGGAGACCTCGGTGTACTCGATCGGCAGCGCGCCGTCGGTGTTGTCGATGGTGAGGGTGACCTCGGCGCGACCCAGCGGAGCCCGGCCGGCGGTGCCGGCGAAGATGACGTCCTCCATCTTGCCGCCACGGAGGGCCTTGGCGCCCTGCTCGCCGAGGACCCAGGCGATGGCGTCGACGACGTTGGACTTGCCCGAGCCGTTCGGGCCCACCACACAGGTGATCCCGGGCTCCAGCTTCAACGTCGTGGCGGAGGCGAAGGACTTGAAGCCCTTCACCGTCAGGCTCTTGAGATACACCTACTCGATCCTCGTCCGGTGGCCGCCGTACCGTCGCCGGCTGTGGGGACCTGGGTGAACCCGCAGACTAACCCGGCGGTGGGAGCGGGCCGGCACGGGACCCGCCCCGCGTCGCGTCGGCAGTGGGCGCGCTGTTGTTCGGTCGACCGCGAGAAAGACAAGCGCCTTTCATGATCGGCTTATCCGCCGACACGCTATTCGGTAACTGTGCGGCGCGCTTCCCGCACGATCGGCTGCAAGATCATGAATCGTCGGCGCCGAAAAGGTGCCGGACAGTGTTGCGCGCCGGCACTGAGGTGTCGGCGCGCATTTTTGCGGTGGTGCGATTCAGTTTTTGCGACGTGAAGATCAGGTCAACGCCGGCTCGGCCAGACGGAGAAGATCGTCCGCCTCCGCCGCAGCCGCCGCGAACCGATCATTGTCGGCACGCAGACGCGTGATCTCGAACTCCAGCGCCTGAACCCTGGAACGCAGTCGGGTGACCTCGTCGAGCAGACGCCGGTCGGGCGCTGCACCTACGTGGCCGTAGAGGGCCTTCGCCATGCTGACTCCTTGATATGCGCTGCCGGAAAGGCCGGCCAAACGCGCGCCCATTTGTACGCGGCTGTCATTCCAGGCTGCATCTGGGCATGACCGGGCGCGACTGGCGACACCTATATATTGAGCCGCAAACCCCCCTTCGTCAAGTTCTCGCAGGCCGTAGATCATCTCCACGTCGACCTGTCCACTTGCCGGGGGGCTGCCGCAAGGCACGGACACTCTCTGTCCGGACACCTTTACTGTACGCCCGGATCCGCGGAAGTCAGCACCCTCGTGTCCCACTTCCCCTTAACTCTTTCTTAGCCACGTTGCCGCAGCTCGTAGGCGCGCCGTAGCGTCAGCCCGGCCCGCAACCGACCCGTGGAGGCATAGGCGTGTACGGCTGGACCGATCCGATGGACCCCAACGGCGCCCCCCGGCGCGCCGGAGGGCCGACCGACGAGCCGGCCTGGCTGCACGACCGCCCGGAACCCCGCTCGGCCTATCTCTTCGGCGACGAACCCGGCCAGCCGGGCGACGAGTGGCACCGGGAGCAGCCCGCCGACGGCCGGCGACCGGACCCGGCGATCCCCGCCGAGGAGGCCGACGCCCGCACCGCCGCCTGGGGGGCCCACCAGCCGGACGGCGAGACCCACGGTTGGGGCGACAGCCGCCCGGCCCAGGACACCACCGGCGGACGGCGCGCCGAGGCGCCCGGCGGCTGGCACACCGACACCGACCCGGAGACCACCGACGGCTGGCACGGCACCGCCGAGACCAGCCGGCCCGGCGAGGGACGGCACCGCTCCCCCCGCCGCTGGCGCCGGCCACTGATGATCGGAGGGGCCGCCGCGGCCGCCACCCTCGTGGTGAGCTTCGGCGTCGGCGCGCTCACCCTGCCCGGCGGTGACGACGGGGCCGCTCAGCCGACGGCCGTCGACGACTCCTTCGCCACGTCGGCCGCGCCCACCGAAGAGCCGGCGCTGGACACCCTCGCCGCACCCTCTCCGTCGACCATCCCCACCCCGGCTTCTCCGAGCCCGTCACCAACCAAGGTCGTCAAGCCCACGCCGGCGTCGTCGCGGAGCACCGCCGCGTCGCGCCGCAGCGTCCAGCGCAGCACCGCACCGAGCAACACCGGCAGCTCCACCGGCTCCAACGGCACCAGCGGCACCGTCAGCGCCCAGGCCCGCGAGGTGGTGGACCTGGTCAACGCCGAGCGGGCCAAGGCCGGCTGCAAGGCGCTGAGCATCAACACCAAGCTGATGACGGCCGCCCAGCGGCACAGCCAGGACCAGGCCGACAACAAGAACATGTCGCACACCGGCAGCGACGGCAGCAACGCCGGCACCCGGCTGGACCGGGTCGGCTACACCTGGCGTACGTACGGCGAGAACGTGGCCTGGAACCAGCAGACCCCGGCCGCGGTGATGGACGCGTGGATGAACAGCTCCGGTCACAAGGCCAACATCCTGAACTGCGCGTTCACCGAGATCGGCGTCGGCATCGCCAACAGCAACGGGCCGTACTGGACGCAGGTCTTCGCGGCGCCGCGCTGACCGCGCGTCGTTCCCGCCCCCGCGCTCGTTGACCCGGTGAGGTACGTCGGGCCGGAGCGTGGGGGCCGCGTACCGGTGCGGGCGGCGACCGGCCGCCCGGGACCCGGGAGCTGCCGATGCGGATCCGGCCGCGGCGACGCGTCGCCGTACGCCCAGTGCGCCGCGTCCTGTCCGCCAGCGTCGCACTCGTGCTGGTCGTGCCGGCGTACGGGTGCCGGCCCGCGCTGACCCCGCCCGGGGCTCCCACCGCGTGGCCGGCGGCGCAGGCCCGGCACTGGCAGTGGCAGTGGCAGCTCAGCGGCCCGCTCGACCCGGCCGTGGACGCCCACGTCTTCCTGCTCGACCCGGTGGCCACCACCACCGCGCAGACCGCCGACCTGCGCTCCCGGGACCGCCGGCTGATCTGCCAGGTGAACGTGGGATCGGTCCGCTCCGACGACCCGGACGCCAGCCGGTTTCCCGAGGTCGTCCGGGGTGCGGCCGGGCGTCGACCCGACAGCCGGTGGCTGGACGTCCGGAGTTGGGACGCACTCCGTCCGGTGCTGACCGACCGCTTCCGGCTCTGCCGGGGCAAGGGCTTCGGCGCGGTGGCGCTCTTCGACGCCGACGGGTACGCGGCGCGCTCCGGCTTTGCGCTCGACTTCGACGACCAACTGCTGTTCAACCGCCGGCTGGCCGAGCTGGCCCGCTCGCTGAGCCTCTCCCCGGGGCTGGTCAACGACGTGCCACAGCTCGCCGCGCTGGCCCCGGACTTCGACTTCGCTGTCAACGAGGAGTGTGTCCGGCTGGCCCAGTGCGCCAAACTGCTGCCGTTCAGCGACGCCGGCAAGCCGGTCTTCCACGTCGAGTACACCGGCTCGACCGACGACTTCTGTGTCACCACCGTCGGCTACGGCTTCGCGTCCATCCGAAAGGACCGCACCCTCGACGCATCCCGCGAACCCTGCCCCCTCCCCTAACCCGTCCCCACCCCCCACCCCACCCCGCGCCCCGCGCCCGCCCCCGCCCCCGCCCCCGCCCCCGCCCCCGCCCCCGCGATCTTGCACTTTCTGTTGCCGATTTGCCGGGTTGGCCCCGCTTCGCCGCGACAGAAACTGCAAGATCGACGGGCTGAAGGGCGGGGGCGGCGCGGGGCGAGGGCGAGGGGCGGGGGCGCGGGGCGGGGCGGGGCGGCGCGGGGCGGGGGCGAGGGGCGGGGGCGGGGGCGCGGGGCGGGGCGGGGGGTTAGGGCACTGGGACCAGCTTCGGGGCGGAGGACGGCGGGTCGGTGGGGGCGGGTGTCGGGCGGGGGCGCAGGAACCGCGGGGCCCACCAGTTGGCGTCGCCGAGCATGGTCATCAACGCCGGCAGCACCACGCCCCGGATGATGGTGGCGTCCAGCAGGATGGCCGCCGCCAGACCGATGCCGAGCTGTTTCATGTCGATCGTGCTCAGCGTCGCGAAGATCGAGAAGACTCCGACCATCACGATCGCCGCGCTGGTCACCACCCCGGCCGACGAGGTGATCCCGTACGACACGGCGTCGCGGTTGGGCAGGCCGGACCGGACGCCCTCGCGGATCCGACTGACCACGAAGACGTGGTAGTCCATCGAGAGGCCGAAGAGCACCACGAACAGGAACAGCGGCAGCCAGGACACGATCGCGCCCATCGAGGTGAAGCCGAGCAGTCCCTGCGCCCACTCGCCCTGGAAGATCAGCACCAGCAGGCCGTACGCGGCACCGGCGGACAGCAGGTTCAGCGCGATCGAGCTTGCCGCGATCACCACCGACCGGAAGGTAAACGTCATGACCAGGAAGGTCAGCACCAGCACGAAGCCCATGACCAGCGGCAACTTGTCCCGGACGTGCTGGGCGTAGTCCTCGCTGTCGGCGACGCTCCCGCCCACCGCGTACTCGATGCCGGGGATGCCCCGCAGTTCGGCCGGGACCAGGTCCCCGCGCAGCTTCTCCAACGACTGCACCGAGCGATCGTCCCGACTGGCGTACGGGGTGGGGACGTCCAGCACCGAGACCCGCCGGTCGGCCGACACCTCGATCTTCGGGCCGTCCGCCTCGGCGGGGGCGAACAGCGGGTCACCGGCCGCCCGGGTGGACAGGCCGGTGAGGGCGGCGCGTACCCGATCGGCCTGGTCGGCGGGCGCCCGGACGGCCACCACGTGATTGGTGCCGGCGCTCGGGAAGGCGGCGGTGAGCCGGTCGTACGCCTGCATTGCCGGAGTCGTGCGCGGCAGGTCCTCCATGCCGGGGAACTTCAGCTTCATTCCGAGCGCCGGCGCGGCCAGCGCGAGCAGCAGCCCGACCGAGATGATGAGCGTCGCCACCGGCGCGCGCAGCGCGGGCCGGAGCACCGCCGGCCACAGCCGGGGCGCGCGGGGCTCGCCGTGCCGACCGGTACGCGGCGCGGTCAGTCGCCAGAGCAGCGGCACCCGGGGCCGGTCCACCCAACGGCCGAGTCGGGCCAGCAGAGCGGGCAGGACGGTCAGTGAACCGGTCACCGCGACGGCCACCACGAGGATCGAGCCGATGGCGAGGGACGAGAAGACGACGTCGCCGGCGAGCAGCAGCCCGGCCATCGAGATGATGACCGCGAAGCCGGAGACCACGACGGCGTGCCCGGAGGTCTCCGCGGCGATCTCCACCGCGTCCAGACCGGACCGACCCTTGGCGCGTTCCTCCCGCTCTCGACGGATGTAGAACAGCGAGTAGTCGACGCCGACCGCCATGCCGATCAGCAGGATCACCGGCGCCGTGGTGTCGGTGGCCGGCACCAGGTGCGAGGCGAGAGTGGACAGACCCATCGCGGCGGCGACCGAGGAGAGGGCCAGCAGCACCGGCACGCTCGCCGCGATCAGCGCGCCGAACGCGATGATCAGGATCGCCAGGGTGACCGGCAGGCTGAGCAGCTCGGCGCGCTTGAAGTCCTTGCCCAGGGTGTCGTCGAGGGCCTGACCGATCGACGGTCCGCCGACCTGCTCGACGCGAAGCCCGGGGTGCGCGGCCTGCACGGAGGCGGTGGCGTCCCGCAACGGCTGCACCCGCTCCGAGGCCGTCTCCGGGTCACTCGACATGGTGATCGGCAGCAGCAGCGCCGAGCCGTCCCGCGCGGTGACCGGCTGGCCCACCCCGGCAACCCCGGTGACCGTACGCAGCCGGGCCGCCGCGTCGTCGGCCGCCGACTTCGCCGCCGCCGGGTCCAACGCGCCATCCCGGGAGGTGATCAGGACGTTGTCCACGGCCGGGTCGTCGAAGTCAGCGGCGTCGATGATCAGGCCGGCCCGCCCCGCCTCGCCGATCGCCTGGTCACCGCTGGTGGCCTCGTTGAGTCCGGCGGCGTTGCCGCCGACGAAGCACACCGCCACGAACACGGCCCACAGTGCGATCGCCCGCCACGGGTGCTCGGCGCTCCACCGCGCCAGCCGCACCGTCACCGGTCTTCTGCCCATCTCGGGTCCCCCTGTCACGTCAACCCCCTGTCAACGGTGCTGACGCTAGGTGCGTGACGAGGCGGTCACATCGGGGATCGACCTGGGCCCACCCTGGAACCAGCGGACCGGGCGCGGGGGTACGTTCGCCGGACATCGGCCCGCGATTCGGACGTACACCGGGGGCCTGCCCCGAGCGACAGGCCGCGACCCGCCGGCATCGCCCCGAGCCGGCTCCGGGTCATCCCCGAAGGGAACCCCGGGGCCGTGGCTGACAGTGCGGGCAACTGTACGAGGACCGGTTCATGAACGCCTCGCGGCGGATCGGGGCGCCACACCGACGGCACGGCTCGCCCTCGCGGCCGTAGGCGTTGAGGGCCCGGTCGAAGTAGCCACTCTCACCGTTGACGTTGACGTAGAGGGCATCGAAGCTGGTGCCGCCCTCGCTGATCGCCTCGGCCAGTACGTCGCGGACGTGGCCGAGCAGACGCTGCGCGGCCGGGCCGGTCAACGCGTCGGTGGGTCGGCCGCCGTGCAGCTTGGCGCGCCAGAGTGCCTCGTCGGCGTAGATGTTGCCCACCCCGGAGATCAGGGTCTGGTCGAGCAGCGCGCGCTTCACCTCGGTGTGCCGCCGGCGCAGCGCCGCGACGAACGCCTCGTCGGAGAACTCCGGGTCCATCGGGTCCCGGGCGATGTGCGCGATCTCGTCGGGCAACTCGGCGCCGCCCTCGCTCACCGAGAGCCCGCCGAACGTGCGCTGGTCGACGAAGCGCAGCTCCGGGCCGTCGTCGCTGAACCGGAACCGGACCCGAAGGTGGGTCTCGTCCGTCGTTCCGGGTGGCTGGAGCAGCAGCTGACCCGACATGCCGAGGTGCCCGACGATCGCGTCACCGCTGTCCAGTGGCAGCCACAGGTACTTGCCGCGACGGCGGGCGTCCAGCACCGTCCGGCCGGCGAGCACATCGGCGAAGTGCACGTCGCCGGGAGCGTGCCGGCGGACCGCACGCGGATGGCGAACCTCGACCGAGGCGATCCGGCGGCCGACGACCCACTGGGCCACCCCCTGCCGGACGGTCTCCACCTCGGGCAGCTCAGGCACGCGGGCGACCCGTCTCGTGGCCGTCGGCGCCCCCGGCCGGCAGCGCCTGCGCCAGGTGGTCGGCCTGCTCGGCCTGCGCCGCCCGCTCGGCGCTCTCCAGCGGCCCGAACGGCTCGGCCCGGTCGGCCGAGTCGTCCCGGTCGACCGGCTGGTCCTGACGATCGTCGCCGTTCTGACCACCCTGACCGCCGTCGCGGTTCTGGCCGTTCTGGCCGCCGTCGCCGTTCTGGCCGTTCTGCTCGGCGAGCGTCCGCCAGGCGGCCTCGGCGGCCCGCTGCTCGGCCTCCTTCTTGCTGCGCCCCTCCGCGCCGCCGTACCGGTTGCCGGCAACCACCACCCAGGCGGTGAACGTCTTGAGGTGGTCCGGACCGGTGCCCTCGATCCGGTACTCCGGTACGCCGAGACCGAGCGCCGCCGTCAGCTCCTGAAGACTGGTCTTCCAGTCCAGTGCGGCCCCACGACCGGCCGACTCGGCCATCAGCGGGTCGAAGAGCCGGTGGATGACGATCCCCGTGGTGTCCAGGCCGTACTGGAGGTAGATCGCGCCGAGCAGCGCCTCCAGCGTGTCGGCGAGGATGCTCGCCTTGTCCCGGCCACCGGTCGTCTCCTCACCCTTGCCGAGCAGCAGGTACGCGCCGAGCCCGTCCGGGCCCAGACCACGGGCCACGTCGGCGAGCGCCCGCATGTTGACCACGCTGGCCCGCAGCTTGGCGAGCTGCCCCTCGGGCAGGTCCGGGTGGTTGTGGAACAGCGCCGTGGTGATCACCACGCCGAGCACCGAGTCGCCGAGGAACTCCAGCCGCTCGTTGGTCGGCAGCCCGCCGTTCTCGTACGCGTACGACCGGTGGGTCAACGCGCGCTGGAGCAGCTCGGGTTCCAGGCTCACTCCGAAGGCGGCTTCCAGGTGACCGACGGACGCCCGCCGCCGCTTGTCGTTGCTCATGTGCGTACCTCGGTGTCGGTGGAGCGGTCGGTGCGACCGGTCGCGGCGTCGCGGTCGAGCAACGCGGTGACCAGATCGGTGGCGCGCCGCCGCCACAGGTGGGCGGCGAGAGCTATGCCGGAGGCGACGTCGTCGGCGCGGGCGGACCCGTGACACACGACCACCGTCCCCGCGACGCCCAGCAGGGCCGCCGCGCGGGGCGCGCCGCCCTGGGCAGGTGGGCCGCCGGCCATCGCGTACGCGCCCTCAATGGCCTTGAGCAGCACGTTACCGGTGAAGCCGTCGGTGACGACCACATCGGCGCGCGCGCCGAGGGCCACGTCGTACCCCTCGACCAGGCCGACGTAGCGCGCCCCGCCGGGCAGCGGTTCGACGGCGAGCAGGGGGTCGGTGGCGCGGCGGACCCGGTCGCCCTTGCCGGCCTCGGTGCCGACCGAGAGCAGTCCGACCCGGGGCGCGGCAATCGAGTGGGCCACCGCCGCGTAGGCGGCGCCGAGCACGGCGTGGCGGGCGAGGGTGGCCGGGCGGGGTTCCAGGGAGCCGCCGACGTCGAGCAACACGACCGGCCCCGCCACGGCGGGCAGGGTGGCGGCCAGCGCGGGTTGGCGGATCTCCGGCGAACGGCCGAGGCCGAGTACGGCCGCGGTGACGGTGGCGCCGGTGGCGCCGGCGGAGACCAGGGCGTCGGCGGTCCCGTCCCGGACGGCGGTGACCGCGGCCCGGACGGTGCTCTCGGAGCGGGCGGCGCTGGGATGGTCGGCCATGCCGACGACATCGCGAACGGGCCGCACCGTGATCCGGGCGCGTTGCGCGGGATCGAGGGCAGCGATCAGCTCGTCGGCGACCTCGGTCGGACCGACGAGAAGCAGATGCAGGTCGGGGTCGGCGCGCATGGCCCGCAGAGCGCCGTCAACCACGACGGCGGGAGCGTCGTCCCCGCCGAGGAGGTCAACGGCGATCCGCGCGGCGCCCGGCTCCACCGGAACGCCGGCCGGACTGGGCCGGCCGGCGTCGGAGGGAGCCGGGGCACCGGGCGAATGCCAGGATGCGCGCGCCGCCCGACCTGGGGTCGGGGGCGTCACTCGGCGTCCAGGTCAGACCTCGAGAACCTGGCGGCCGTTGTAGGTGCCGCAGACGGAGCAGGCGGCGTGCGGCAGCTTCGGGGACTTGCACTGCGGGCACGCGACGGTCGCGACCACTGTCGCCTTCCAGTTCGCCCGGCGGGACCGGGTGTTGCTGCGCGACATCTTGCGCTTCGGGACGGCCACGGTTCTTACTCCTCTGTAACGGTCAGTTGCGACAGGCCCGCCCAACGCGGGTCGATCTGCTGGTGACTGTGGTCGGCCGGCAGATCGTCCCAGTGCGCCCCGCATTCGGGGCACAGTCCTGGGCAGTCCTCCCGGCAGAGCGGGTTGGTCGGCAGCGTGAGCACCAACGCGTCCCGCAGCGCCGGCTCCAGGTCGATCAGATCGCCCTGCATCCGGCCCACCTCGTCCTCGTCGGTCGTGGCGTCCGTGGTGCTGTCCTCGTACGCGTACAGCTCCTGGATCGTCACGCCCATCGAGTCGTTGATCTCGCGCAGGCAACGGCCGCACTCACCCCGGACGGGACCGGTGATGGTCCCGGAGACGAGCACGCCCTCGGACACCGACTGCAACCTCAGATCGAGGTCGAGGTCCGCGCCCTCCGGCACGCCGATCAACTCCACACCGAGGTCCGCCGGTGCCGGCACGACCCGCTGGACCTCACGCAACGCGCCAGGGCGACGCGGCAGGTCCCTCGTGTCGAGGACCAGCGGCGACCTGGGGTTGAGTGTCGATGGCGAGTGCTTGGGCATAGTTAGACTCCGGCCGGTGAGAGGCCGACAAAAAAGGTTACCTGGACGACCGCCCGACCGTCGAACCGGGGGCGACGCCCGCCTGAGAAGTCGGCTGGTGAGGTGCCGCTCAGAAGGGTAGCGGGCGTTCCGCCTCATCCCCAGCGAAGGTGCCGATCTCCCGCAGCGCGTGCATCTTGTCCCGGCCGCGCTCTATCGAGGCCAGCGCCCGGGTGAGGAACTGCTCGAAGTTGGCCAGCGCGGTGTCGACGTAGTCGTCGACCTCCTCACGCAGGCGTTGCGCCTCGGCGCGGGCCTCGCCGATGATCCGGGCGCCCTCGTGCTCGGCCGACACGGTGATTTCGTTCACCGAGACCAGGCGGGCGTGTTCTGCCTCACCCTCGCTGATGATCCGGTCCGCCTCGCGCTTGCCGGCGTCCATGATCTTGTCCCGCTCCTCCAGGAGCGCGGCGGCGCGACGCAGGTCGGCGGGGAGATCGGCACGCATCTCATCGAGGGCAGCGATCATCTCACCCCGGTCGACCATGCAGTTGTTGCGCGACATCGGGACGGAGCGGGCCTGCTCCAGGATGGCGATCAGTTCTTCGATGCGATCGAGCGGGTCCACCGGCTACCTCACTCCTGTCGTTCGTCGGCCGACCTCCATGATGCGGGCTACGGCCGTTCCCCGCGCCACCAATCATGTCGTGCCGGCCCCACCACCGCCCCACTCACCCCAACCCGGCGAGTCGCGACATAGTCACCCGCGGCTGCCACCGCGTCGATCGTGCACTTGCCGTCCCGTCAAACCATGCCGAAAGGAGCGATACGGGCACCGTGAGTGCACGGTCGCGAAGGTGGAAGGGAGCCAGGGTCCGTTCAGCGGCGGGGGCCCAGGCGGGCCTGAAGAGCTTCGCGGACCGGGTCGGGGACGTGGGCGGAGATGTCGCCACCCCACTTGGCCACGTCCTTCACCAGGCTCGACGAGAGGAACGAGTAGAGCGGGTTGGTCGGCATGAAAAGCGTCTCGACGCCGGCCAGACCGATGTTCATCTGGGCCATCTGCAACTCGTAGTCGAAGTCGCTGACCGCCCGCAGGCCCTTGATCAGCACACTGGCCTGCTGCGCCCGGCAGAAGTCCACCAGCAGCCCTCGGAACGACTCGACCCGCACGTTGCCGTACGACGAGGTCACCTCGCGGAGCATCTCGATGCGCTCCTCGACGGTGAACAGGCCACTCTTCGACTGATTCACCAGCACACCGACGATCACCTCGTCGAAGAGCCGACTGGCCCGCCCGATGATGTCGAGGTGTCCGTTGGTGACCGGATCGAACGAACCGGGGCACACCGCACGTCTCATGATCGGCGACCGTACCAAAGGGTGGTCTCGCCGTAACGGCGACTGCGCTCGGCGGTGATCCCCTCCACCCAGTCGAACTCCCTGGTGCGGCGGGACCGCTCCACCACCACCAACGCGTCGGGCGCCAGCCAGCCGCCGTCGACCAGCGCGGCCAACAGCGCGGTGATCTCGTCGTCCGGCACTGCGTACGGCGGGTCGGCGAAGACCACGTCGTACGGCCCGTCGTCCGGCCCGGCGGCCAGCACCGTCGCCACCTTGCCGGTGACCAGACGGGCCGCCGGACCCGCCCGGAGGGCCGTCACGTTCTCTCGGATCACCCGGGCCGCCCGCGGATCGGACTCGACCAGCAACACGTGCCGGGCACCTCGGGAGAGCGCCTCCAGCCCGACCGCGCCGGAGCCGGCGTACAGGTCCGCGAAGCGGGCGCCATCGAGATCGACAGCGGCCTGGACGGCACTGAACAGCGCCTCCCGAACCCGGTCCGAGGTGGGTCGGGTGCCGGCTCCGGGTGGCGCGGCGATACGCCGACCACCGAGCGTCCCAGCCACGATCCGGGTCACCGTTTCCTCCTGCTCATGCCCGCGACGCTACGCGATGCGGCGCGGACCCGGTCAGCACGGCACGGATCCGGAAAGCGGGCCGGCCGGCGACGACGAGGGGCACCTGAGCAGCCCCGACGGCACGGGATCCACCGTGGAGCCCGGGCGGGGCGGACCGTCCCCAGTGATCGGACCGACACCTTCGGTATATCAAAGATCACGAATCAACTACATTGCCGGATGGCAATGATCTGAACTCCCCTCATTAACCACCCATCAGTACAGTCTCCCCCTGTCCCCGCTTTCGCCGCGGGAACACCACCGCGTCGCGCGACGCCCCGGTGAGCAGTGACTCCCCGGTCACGATGCCTCCCGGCCTTCCGCCACGCGATCCGTACCCCCCTCACCAGGAGCAGGCGTGAACCCTCCCAAGTCTCCGTTCCGGCGCGTCGCGGCCATCGCCGCGGGCGCGTTGATCGGCATCGCCGGCGTCGGCGTCCTCGCGAGCCCCGCGAGTGCCCACCACCCCGAGCCCTCCGGCACCTACTGCCTGACCTCCGACGGCCAGGTCAAGGTGACCTGGACGGTCGGCAACAGCGAGAACATCAGCGCGAAGATCACCACGCTGAAGTCGACCGTTCCGGCCGACTTCACCGGCGGCCTGGCGCAGGACGCCACTCTGCCGGCGAAGGGCGAGGGTTTCCTGACCGGCACCCAGGCCCACCGCTTCGACCAGAAGCGGCCGACGATCGAGCTGACCGTCGAGGCCCGTTGGGTGCGCGCCGACCGGATCGTGAGCGAGTCGCGGACCGTGGCCGCCGAGCCGAAGGGCACCTGCGCGGCAGAGGCCACGCCGTCGCCCAGCAGCCCGACGCCGACCGCCACTCCGTCGGCGACCCCCAGCCCGACCCCCACTGTCGCCTCGCCGTCGCCGAGCCAGCCTCCGACCCAGAGCCCGACCCCGACTGCCACCCCGGCTCCGGCGGAGCCGGTGGGCTCGGTCGAGTCGACCTGCGACAAGCTGACCTTCACGATCGAGAACCCCGCCGACGGTGAGACCGTCACGCTCACCCTGACCCCGAACAAGGGCGAGGTGAAGACGCTGGTCGTCAAGCCGGGCGAGACCGGTTCCGTCTCCTTCGACGCGACCGAGGGTCTCGTCGTCACTCCGGCGGCCGAGGGCCTCGACGACACCGAGCCGATCGCCTGGGAGAAGCCGGCCGACTGCGCCCCGGGTCAGGGCGGCGGCAAGGACGAGCCGGCTCTGCCGCTGACCGGTGCCGCCACCGGCGGCATCATCGCCGGCGCCGTGGTGCTGCTGGCCGCCGGTGCCGCCCTGTTCGTGGTGGCCCGTCGTCGTCGGGTTCGCTTCACCGCCTGAAACAACCCGCTCTGACAGTTGAGGGCGCGTCGACCACCCGGTCGGCGCGCCCTCAGCCATGTGATGGCCTGCGTGGTCAGCCCTTCTCCAGGTACTCCGCGCGGTCCTCGTCCACCAGTGCGGCCACCGACGCGGCCAGTGCCGGGCTGCGGGCCAGCTCCGGGTCGTCCTCGATCAGGGTGATCGCCTCGGCGCGGGCGTCGCGGATCAGGTCGGCGTCGCGCCGCAGGGACAGCAACCGCAGGTGCGAGCGGTGCCCGGACTGGGTGGCACCCAGCACATCGCCCTCACGGCGTTGCTCCAGATCCAGTTCGGCGAGCTTGAAACCGTCGCTCGTGGACGCCACCGCGTCCAACCGTTCCCGCGCCGACGAACCCTCGGCCGCCTCGCTGACCAGCAGACACAGCCCGGCGGCGGCGCCCCGGCCGACCCGACCCCGCAACTGGTGCAGTTGGGAGACACCGAACCGGTCCGCGTCCAGCACGATCATCACTGTCGCGTTCGGCACGTCCACGCCGACCTCGATCACTGTCGTCGCCACCAGCACGTCCAGGTCACCGGCCGCGAAGGTACGCATCACCGCGTCCTTCTCGTCGGCCGGCAGGCGACCGTGCAACACCCCGATCCGCAGGCCTTGCAGCGGGCCCTCGGCCAGCAGCGGGGCCACTTCGGTCACCGCCAGCGGCGGCCGACGGCCGTTGTCGTCCTCGGCTGGCGGCTCCTCGTCGGACACCGGCCCGTCACCGATTCGTGGGCACACCACGTACGCCTGGTGGCCGGCGGCCACCTCCTCGCGCAGCCGACGCCAGGCCCGATCCAGGTAGGCGGGCTTCTCGGCGGCCGGCACCACGTGCGAGGCAATCGGTGACCGCCCCCGGGGCAGTTGGGAGAGCGTGGAGACCTCCAGGTCGCCGTAGACGGTCATCGCCACGGTGCGCGGGATCGGGGTGGCCGTCATCACCAGCACGTGCGGCGGCTGGTCGGCCTTGGCGCGCAGGGCGTCGCGTTGCTCCACGCCGAAGCGGTGCTGCTCGTCGACCACCACCAGGCCGAGGTCGGCGAAGTCGACCCCCTCGTAGAGCAGGGCGTGGGTGCCGAGCACGATGCCGGCGGCACCGCTGGCCACCTCGCCGAGCGCCCGGCGGCGGGCCGCCGCGCCGAGCGACCCGGTGACCAGCTCGACCCGGGTGGCGTGCTCGGCGGAGCCCAGCTCACCGGCCCGCCCGAGCGGCCCGAGCAGGTCGAGCATGCCGCGGTGGTGCTGGGCGGCCAGCACCTCGGTGGGCGCCAGCAGCGCGGCCTGCCCACCCGCGTCGACCACCTGGAGCATCGCCCGTAGCGCCACCACCGTCTTGCCCGAGCCCACCTCGCCCTGCAACAGGCGGTGCATGGGATGCGGAGTGGCCAGGTCAGCCGCGATCTCCACACCGACCTCCCGCTGACCGGCAGTCAGCTCGTACGGGAGTCGGGCGTCGAAGGCCTCCAAAAGCCCGTCCGGGCGCGCCGGGCGGGGCCGGGCCGGCCAGTCGGCAGCCCGGTGCTTGCGCTGCACCAGGGTCACCTGGACGGCGAAAGCCTCGTCCCACTTGAGGCGCCGCCGCGCCTGGTGCAGCGCCTCCTTGGTGGACGGCCGGTGGATCTCGGTCAGCGCGACGCCCAGCCCGACCAGCTTGCGGCTGGCCCGCACGGCGCTCGGCAGTGGATCGTCCGGCGGGGTGAACGTGTCCAGTACGACGCGCACGCAGCGCGCGATCACCCAGGTCGGCACGGCCGCGGCGGCCGGGTAGACCGGGATCAGCGCCCCGGCGAACTCCTCGATGTCGTCGCTGAGCGCCGCCTCGCCGTCGCCACCCTCACCGAGCAGGACGTACTCCGGGCCGTTGAGCTGCCGTTTGCTGCGGAACTCGGTGACCTTGCCGGCGAACAGACCCCACCGGCCCGGGCGCAGCTCGCGCTCGCGCCACGCCTGGTTGCCGAAGAAGGTCAACGTCAGCACCCCGCCGGAGCCGTCGCCGACGGTCACCTCCAGCAGGTTGCCCCGTCGCTGACGCATCGGGCGCACAGTGGTGCGCTGCACCTGGGCCATGACGGTGACCTGCTCACCGACGTCCAGTGAGCGGATGTCGGTGTGTTCACCGCGCTCGTCGTAGCGACGCGGGAAGTGGTAGACCAGGTCACCCGCTGTGTGCAGGTCGAGGTGCGAGGCCAGCGCCTTCGCTGTCTTGTCCCCGACCAGCTTCTTCAGCGGAGTGTCCACGGTGGCTGGTTCGCTCATTCGATCCCTACCAGGAGCGGATAAAACGGCTGGCCGCCCGGGTACGCGTGCACCTCGACGAACGGCCAGCGTCGCGCGACGTGCGCGCGGACGGCGTCGGTGAGCCCGGCCGGAGCGTCCACCCCGGCCAGCAGGGTGACCATCTCACCGCCACCACCGAGCATCCGGTCGACCACCGCCGCGCAGGTGTCGGTGAGGTCGGTGCCGATCAGGTGCACCTCCCCCTCCACCAGCGCCAGCACGTCACCGGGACGGCACGGGCCGGCGACGGTCAGCGCCTCCCGGCTGGCATGGCAGACCTCGGCGTACCGGCAGGCCCCGGCCGCCTCGGCCATCGCGATGACGTCGTCCTCGAAACGGCGGTCACCGTCGCGGACCGCGAGCGCCGCCAGGGCCTGCACCGGCGAGCGGGTCGGCACCACGCTCACCTTGATGCCGTACCGATGGGCCTCGCGGGCGGCGGCGCTCGCCACCGCCTCGGTGTTGGCGTCGTTGGGCAGCACCACCACCCGGGCCGCGCCGGTGCTGCGGACGGCGTCCAACAACTCACCGGTGGACGGGTTGCCCGGCACGACGGTCGCGCCCTCCGCGGCGAACAGGTCGGCGATGCCGCCACCGGTGGCCACCACCACCGCGGCCCGGCCGGCCACCACCGGACCGGAGGGCGACTCCGGCTGGTCGGCGAAACGGGTGACCGAGATGCGGTACGGCCGGCCGGCGGCGACACCCGCCTCCACCGCCGCGCCCACGTCGTTGACGTGCACGTGCACGTTCCAGGTGCCTTCCGGCTCACGCCCGTCGCCGACGACGACCAGCGAGTCTCCCAGGGCGTCGAGGGCCCGCCGCAACCCGTCGACCGCCTCGGCGCGGGCATCGAGCAGGAACTGCACCTCGTACGCGTACTCGTCCGAACCGGTCTCGCGGGCGACGGTGGCCGCCGGGCGGGCGGAGCGCGGTGCCGGTGCGGGCCGGGCGGCGCTCTCCCCGGTCAGCACCTCGACCAGGGCGTCGAGCAGCACGCAGAGCCCTCGGCCACCGGCGTCGACCACACCCGCGCGGGCCAACGCCGGCAACTGCTCCGGGGTGCGGGCGAGCGCCTCGGCCGCCGCCCGGGCCGCGACGCCGGCCACCGCCGGCAGGTCGTCGCTGTCCGCGCCTTCGGCCGCGGCGGCGGCGGCCGAGATCACGGTGAGCAGGGTGCCCTCGACCGGCCGGGAGACCGCTGTGTACGCGGCGGTGGTGCCGGAGCGCAGCGCGGCGGCGAACTCCCGGCCACGCACCGCCGGCACCCCGGCGACCTGGTCGGCGAGACCACGCAGGATCTGCGAGAGGATCACCCCGGAGTTGCCCCGCGCGCCGAGCAGGGCGCCCTGGGCCATCAGCCGCAGCGCGTGCCCGTGCGCTGTCGGCCCGCTGTGCGGGAGAGTGTCCAGATCCATGGCGAGGGCCTGCTGCGCCGAGGTGAGGGTGAGCACCAGGTTGGTGCCGGTGTCACCGTCGGGCACCGGATAGACGTTGAGCTGGTCGATCTCGCCCTGGTGGCGCTTCAGTGCGGCCAGCCCGCTCGCGCACCAGCGGCGGACCGCGGCGGCGTCGAGGGTGTCCAGCACGGGCAGAAGCCTACTGGCGCGCACCGACACCCGTCGGACTCGTCCGGCGTGTCCTCGCCGGGCCCGGCCGGCGCGGGCCGCAGTCTTTCGCGGGCCCTGGGCGGCGTAGGCCGCGGGCTCTCGCGGGCCTTGGGCGGTGCGGGCCGCGGGCTCTCGCGGGCCCTGTGCGGCGCTGGCCGCAGCGGTGAGGAGCACCTCCGGTACCCTTGCCGCCGGGCCGGCCCACCGCAGGGCGGACGGGCCCACGACCAGGCGTGAGCCGGGGCACGGGCGAGCGCCGGACCGGGCCGGTTGGCCGGGTCGGCGAGTCATCGGGTAACCTGACCAGGTTGCCCGGGCAGCACCTGCCGGCGACCTCATGAACGTATCAATCCCAGGAGTATCCCGTGGCTAGCGTGTGCGACGTCTGTGGCAAGGGACCGGGCTTCGGCCACAACGTGTCCCACTCGCACCGGCGGACCAACCGCCGCTGGAACCCGAACATCCAGTCGGTGCGTACCCCGGCCGGTGGCGGCAACACCAAGAAGTTGAAGGTCTGCACCTCGTGCATCAAGGCCGGCAAGGTCACCCGCGCCTGACGCGGTAGCACCCACCTTTCGTTCGGCTCAGCCGGCGGACCCCAAGGGTCCGCCGGCTCTGTCGTGTCCCCGGGGGACGACGCCGCACACCGCCCCGCCGAGGCCCGGCGCGCAGGTCAGAGGGTACGGCCGAAGGAGACGCAGCCCTCCGCGTCCTTGTAGAAGCCGAAGTTCGGGATCCGTTCGTACCCGGCGGAGCCGTACATGGCGATCGCCTCGGGCTGCTTGTCGCCGCACTCCAGGACCACCTGCTTGCGGCCCTGCTCGCGCGCGGAGCGCTCGACGGCCGCCAGCACCGCGCGGGCCACGCCCTGCCCCCGTGCCGCCGGAGCCGTGTACATCCGCTTCAGCTCCGCGCTGTCCGCGCCGTGGCTGCGCCAGCCACCGCAGCCGACCGGCTCACCGGCCAGGTAGGCCACCAGGAACGCGCCATCGGGCGGCTCGAACTCGGCCGCGTCCACCGGGGTGTCGTCGCCGGTGCCGCCGTAACGGGCACCGAGGTCGGCCAGTGCGGCATGGATCAGGTGCTGTGCCACCGGTGCGTCGAACCGCACCGCCCGGATCTCGATCTCACTCACGGTGTCCAGGGTACGGCGGCGCGCGGGCCTCACCGGAAGTGGTCCCAGCCGGCCGGGCCGTCGTAGGCGACGCCGTCGACCGTCACGCCGGCACCGTCGGTGACCAGGCCGATCGGCCGCCAGCCCGGCGGCAGCGCCACCGCCGGGGGGAAGGTCGCGGCCAGCGCGTGATCGTCGCCACCGGCGAGGATCCAGGTGTACGGGTCGACGCCGAGCGCCTGCGCCGCGTCGGCCATCTGCCGGGGCACCTCGAACCCGTCGCGGCGCACGTCGATCGCCACCCCGCTGGCCGCCGACACGTGCCCGAGGTCGGCGAGGAGCCCGTCCGACACGTCGATCATGGAGGTGGCGCCGAGCTGGGCGGCTTGCGGGCCGGCCTGGTAGGGCACCTGCGGCCGCCGGTACGCCTCGACCAGCAGCCGGGGCGTACGGAAGCCCCGGGTCAGCACGGTCAGCCCGGCCGCCGCGTACCCGGTGCGCCCGGCCAGAGCGAGCACGTCCCCCGGTCGGGCGCCCGAGCGCAGCACGGGCGGACGGCCCGCCAGGTCGCCCAGCGCGGTGACCGCGACGGTCAGAGTGGGACTGGCCGACATGTCCCCGCCGACGACGCTCGCGCCGACCGTTGCCGCCTCCGCGGAGAGCCCGTCGGCCAACTCCTCCGCCCAGGCGGTGTCCAGGTCCGCCGGCATGCAGAGAGCGACCAGCAGGGCGGTCGGCGTGGCACCCATCGCCGCGATGTCCGCCAGGTTGGCGGCTGCCGCCCGGTGCCCGACGTCACGGGCCGAGGACCAGTCCCGTCGGAAGTGCCGCCCGTCGACCAGCACGTCGGTGGAGGCCGCCACCCGGCCGTCCGGCGCGGCCACCACCGCCGCGTCGTCGCCCGGGCCGAGCAGGGTCGTCGGCCCGTACGACAGCCGGGCGGTGATCTTGCCGATCAACCCGAACTCCCCGATTCCGGACACCCCGAGGCCACCGCCCGCGTTCCGCCCGTGCTGTCCGGCCCCGCCGTGCTCGCTCACCGCTGCTCCTTGACCACCGATAGGGATCGGACCTGGTCCGTAAGGTAGTTTCACCCTTCGGGCCGCTCCCGGGCGGCGACGGACGGAGGTCGAGTCGTGGTACAGGCGTACATCCTCATCCAGACCGAGGTCGGCCGCGCACGTGACGTGGCGGGTCTCATCGCGGACATCCAAGGCGTGGTACGCGTCGACGCCGTCACCGGGCCGTACGACGTGGTCGTCCTCACCGAGGCGAACACCGTCGACGAGCTCGGCAAACTCATCGTCAGCAAGGTGCAGATGGTGCCCGGCATCACCCGCACCCTCACGTGTTCGGTGGTGCGGCTGTAAGTGGACGAGATGACGACCTCCTCCTCGGCTCTGGACGACGGCGGGGCGCACGACGCGGCCGACGGGACGTCCGAGCCGGCTGACGGTAACCGCGAGTCGACCGATCCTGCCGCCGCCGCGCCGGCCGGCCGTGATCGGACCATGCGTGGCGCGGCCCTGCTGGCCACGTTGATCGCGCTGCCGATCACGCTGCTGGTGGCCGTGCTGGCCTTCAGCAAGCTCAGCCCGGACGCGCCGGCCGCCGCGCCGACGCCCTCCGCGACCACCGCCCGGGTGCAGTCCACCACCCCGGTGGAGATGGCCGCACCGGCCCTGGCCGCCCGCCCGGCCACCGTCTGCCGGGCCCTGCTCTCGCAGCTTCCGGCGAGCATCCGCGACCTGGCCCAGCGGCCGGTCACCGCCGGCCCGGAGCAGAACGCCGCCTACGGCGACCCCGCGCTCACCGTGGCCTGTGGCGGCACCGAGCCGACCTTTCCCAGCACCGACGAGGTCTGGACGGTCAACCGGGTCTGTTGGCACCTGGCCGATCAGGCCGACGCGGCGGTCCTCTCCACTGTCGACCGGGAGACGCTGATCACCGTGCGCGTCCCGCGCTCGTACGAGCAGCCGTTGCAGTGGTTGCCGACGATCTCCAGCACGATCGTGGCGAGCGTGCCCTCCGGCGGCGCGATCCCGTCCGGCTGCCAGCGCTGAACCCGAACCGACTCCGCCCGCGCCGGTCAGCCGGCGCGGGCGGGTTTCGGACGGCTCAGTGCAGGCCGACTCCGCGCCGCTGGGCGGTACGGATCAGCCGGTTGACCAGCTTCGGGTACTCCAGGCCGGAGGCCGCCCACATCCGGGGGAACATCGACGTCGGGGTGAAGCCGGGCATCGTGTTGATCTCGTTGAGGTAGACGTCCAGCTCGGGAGTGACGAAGAAGTCGGCCCGGGCGAGACCGGCGCAGTCCAGCGCGGTGAACGCGCGGACCGCGTACTCCTGCACCTGGCGGGTCACCTTCTCCGGCAGGGTGGCCGGGATGTCGTACTCGCAGGAGTCGTCGAGGTACTTCGCCTCGAAGTCGTAGAAGTCGTGGTCGGCGACGACCCGCACCTCGGCCAGCACGGACGCCTCGGGCGTGCCACCGGCCTCGCCCTCCAGCACACCGCACTCGATCTCGCGGCCGACGATCGCGGCCTCGATGATGACCTTCGGGTCGAACTGCCGGGCGGCGGCGACCGCCGCATCGAGCTCGGCCCAGTCGCTGACCTTGCTGACGCCGAACGACGAACCGGCCCGGGACGGCTTGACGAAGACCGGCAGGCCGAGCCGCTCCTTGTCCTGCTCGCTGAGCGTCATGCCGTTGCGCAGCACGGCGTACGTGCCGACCGGGATGCCCTCGACGGCGCAGAGCTTCTTGGTGAACTCCTTGTCCATGGCGGCCGCGGAGGCGAACACGTTCGCCCCGACGTAGGGGATGCCGGCCATTTCCAGCATTCCCTGGATCGTGCCGTCCTCGCCGTAGGTGCCGTGCAGCACCGGGAAGACCACGTCCACGTCGGCCAGCACCCGGGGGCCCTCGGTCGGGTCGAGCACCATCAGTCCGTTACCGGTGGGGTCGGCGCGCAGCACGATGTCGTCACCCGAGTCGGCGGTGATCTCCGGCAGCTGACGGGCGTTGATCGCGAGCTGGGCGGGGTCTCCGTTGGTCAGCACCCACTGGCCGGCCCGGGTGATGCCCACCGGCACCACCTCGAACTCGTCCGGGTCGAGTGCGCCGAAAACGCTACCGGCGCTGACGCAGGAGATGCCGTGTTCCGGGCTGCGTCCGCCGAAGACGATCGCCACGCGGGTCTTGCCTGGGGTGGTCACTCCGGTCACCTCTTCGTACGCGACTGCGGCTGGTCGTGCTCGCCGGTGGCGCTCACCCGGTTGACCTTACTGTGCGTGGCCGCGAGGCGAGGCGATACCCGGCGAGCCACAGGACGACACGGCAAACAGTCAAGAGAGGATATACGGTGCGTAATCGGATGGTAGCAGTGTCACGGACCGCCGACCTGGGGCTGCTCAGTCCCGGGAGTGCCGACGGCCGACCGCTATCACCTTCACCCGTTGCCGGCCGGCCCGCACCATGCCCAGCGCCATGAACGCTCCGGCGATGCGGTCGGCGGCCTCCCGGCTGCTGGCTCCGACGACCTGCCGGCGCCGTTCCGGCGCGACCCGCTCGTTGCGGTTGACGCCCTCGACGGGACGCACGTCGGTGAGCACCACGAGGAAGCGGGTCATCGCACTCCGCCCGAGGGTACGGCGGGGGGCTCCGGGCGGGTTCGCACGTCGTCTCCTTCCGGCGGGCCGGGGGTGGAGGGGCGGCACGCGACGATCGGGTACGGGGGAGAAACCCGATCGCCGCGCGCCCCATCCCCTCCGGTCGCTCACCACCACCGTCGCCACGACAACCGGCGGTGAGGACGCCATAACAGATTGACACGTGTATAGGCGTGAATGCAACTCCCATAGACGTTCTCTCATGCAGACGTTCCCGCAAATGTATGCGACCATCGATGCATGGCTCCCAAGACCGCCCGCGCCCGCCGGCTCGGCATCGCCCTGCGCCACCACCGGGAAGCCGCCGGGCTGACGTTGGAGACCGCGGCGGATGAGATCAACAGCACCCGCAGCACCCTCTCCCGCTACGAGAACGCCCAGACCCTGATCAGCCCCGCCACCGTGCGCGCCCTGCTCACGTCGTACGGGGTCAGTGCCGAGGAGGTGGCCGCGGCGGTGCAGCTCGCCAAGGACGCCCGTAAGCCCGGCTGGTGGGTGTCGTACTCCTACCTGCTGGATCCGCGCACCATCGACTTCATCGCACTGGAGGCCGAGGCGACCGCCATCGCCAACTTCGAACCCTCGGTGGTGCCCGGCCTGTTGCAGACCGCTGACTACATCCGTGGCGTCATGCGCGGCGGGCCGCACACCCTCGGCGACGACCTGGTGGAGCAGCGGGTCAAGATCCGGCTCGACCGACAACAGCGGCTCACCGCCGACCAGCCGCCCATCCTCGACGCGATCATCGACGAGGGCGCGCTGCTACGGCCGGTCGGTGACCAGTCGGTGATGAACGGGCAATTACGGCACCTGGTCAAGATGGCCGAGTTGCCGAACATCAGCGTCCAGGTGATCCCGCTCTCCGCCGGCTACCACCGGGGCACCCGGGGTTCCCTGCACATCCTCGAGTTCGCCGACCCGGAGGACCCGATCATCGCGTCGGTGGAGACCGTCGCGGGTCAGATGATCCTCGACCGCGCCGGCGAGACGCGTACCTGCACCAAGATCATGGAGCATCTCCGAAGCGTGGCGCTCAGCCCGGCGGACAGCCGCGAGATGCTCCTGTCAGTCCTGAAGGGACGGTAGGACCGATGACCCCGATGATCACAGCGGCCTTGGCCGCGGCGCGCTGGCGCAAGAGCAGCCGCAGCGGCGACGAAGGTGCCTGCGTGGAGGTGGCCGCGATCCCGCGGCTCATTGCCGTGCGCGACTCCAAGGACCCGGCCGGCCCGGCCCTGCTGTTCCCAACGGCGGCCTGGGCCGCCTTCGCCCAGGCGCCACCGCAGCGATGACCAGAGGTGCCGCCTGGGCCGCGTTCGCCCGGGCGGCACCGCAGCGCTGACCTGAGGTGCCGAGCCGGTGCGGGCCGAGGCCCGCGCCGCCTCAGGCAACCAGCGGGCGGGGCTCCGGAGCGGCGCGTAGCGCCTCCAGCGCGGCGATCGCGACGCCTCGGGCACCGGCCATGTCCCGGTCCGGCACCAGGGCGAAGGTGGCCACCGCCGCCTGCTCCTCGCGGAGCACCGTGTGCTCGCGGACCGTCGCCAGGAACCAGTCGCGGAACTCCGGTGCCGCCTCCACCACTCCGCCGCCGACGAAGTACGCGTGTGGGTCGCTGAAGTTCGCGGCAACGGTGAACAGCCGCCCCAGCGCCATCGCCTGTTGGGTGAAGAGGTCCCGCGCGAGGGTGTCCCCGCGCTCGCCGTACCCCCGGACCAGCTTTGCCGCCCGGGCCACCGGCTCGGCGGCGAGCGGGTGGTCGGGGTACCGGGTCAGCCAGTACGGCAGCAGGTTGCGTTCGATGCCGGTCAGCGAGGCGATGCTCTCGACATCTCCGGTGAAACCGCAGGCGCAGGTGGGCTCCGGCTGACCCGGGCCGAGCAACCCGCTCAGCGGGATGTGCACGTGGCCCAGCTCCCCCGCCATCCCGGCCGCACCGGCGATCACCCGGCCGCTCTCGACCACACCGCCGCCCAGGCCGGTGCCGACGATCGCGGAGACCGACGAGCGGCTCATCGCGTCGGCGCCGAAGTAGACGTGGTGGGCGTAGAGCGCTGCCGCGTTGCCGTCGTTGTGATAGATCACCGGCAGCCCGAGCCGTCGCTCCAGCGCCCCTCGCACGTCGAAGCCTCGCCAGGCCGGCTGCGAGAAGTTGGTGGAGCCCCGCGACGAGATGACGCCGTCGGCGCTGGCCGGGCCGGGAGTGTCCAGCCCGACCGCCTGGACCAGGTCACGCGGCACGCCGGTCTGCGCCAGGGCGCCGTCCAACGCCTGGGCCAACGCCTCGATCGCTGCCTCCGGCCCGGCCCGCACCTCGCTGGGGATCTCCAACAGCCCGTCCACCAGGAAACGGCCGTCCACCGTCAGCACTGTGGCGTTGTTGCTGGTGCCGCCGTTGTCCAGCCCGACGACCACCGGCACCCCTGCGCTGCCCACCGAAACCGCCTCCCGCCGTCATGAGTGTGAGCCGAGGCTAGTGCCAACCCCTCTCCCCCGCCACGCCCGGGCGGCCCCGCAGCCTGACCCTGGCCATAAACCGGACAGCCCGCCCGGGTCGATCAAGGAGTTGTGCTGGGGGACAAATAACGCAGAGTGGAACCAACCAGGCACCACAACTCCATGATCGACGCGGGCCAGGGGCTCGGGTCAGGGGTCGGGTTCGGGGGTTGCGGGTCAGGCGGGGCGTCGGGCGGTCAGGGCGGTGGCGTCCAGGTCCTCGTCGTGGTGGACGGTGGGGATGAGGCCGGCTTCGCCGAACGCGTCGCAGAGGGCTTCGATCTGGGTGGTGCCGGCTTCCACCACCAGGTGGCCGCCAGGGGCGAGCCAACCGGCCGCGTCGACACCTACCCGGCGCAACACGGAGAGCCCGTCCGGGCCGCCGTCGAGCGCCACCGGGGCCTCGTGCAGCCGCGCCTCCGGCGGCATCAGCGCGACCGCGTCGGTCGGCACGTACGGGGCGTTCGCGACCACCAGGTCCAGCCGACCCCGCCACCGCTCGGGCAGCGGCGCGAACAGGTCACCCTCGTACACCTCGACGTCCAACCCGGCGACGTTGCGACGCGCACACGCCACGGCCGCCGGGTCGATGTCGGCGGCGGCCAGCCAGCGCGGCGCGAGCCGGTGCGCCAGCGCGACGGTGGTGGCCCCGGAGCCGCAGCACAGGTCGACCACTGCCGGTGCCGCGCCGGTCAACTCGGCAGCCATCTCGACCAGCAGCGCGGTCCGGGCCCGGGGCACGAAGACGCCCTCGTCGACGGCTATCCGCAGGCCACAGAACTCCGCCCAGCCGAGCAGGTACTCCAACGGCTCGCCCGCCACCCGACGGTCGGTCAGGTCGGCCAACGCCGCCGGGCTGGGCGCGGCGGCCAGCAGCAACTCGGCCTCGTCCTCGGCGTAGACGCAGCCGGCGGCCCGCAACCGACTCACGAGAGCGGCCCGCTCGGTGGGGGAAGGTGACGTCAAACCGGTCCGGCCACATCGAGCGCGGCGGCGATGTCCGCCACCAGGTCCGCGGTGTCCTCCGCGCCGCAGGAGAGCCGGACGAAGCCGGGAGCGGTGTCGTCGCCCCACTGCGCCCGCCGGTCCGCCGTGGTGTGCAGGCCACCGAAGGAGGTCGCCGCCGCCACCAGCCGGGCGGCCTCGACGAAACGGCCCACCCGGTCGGCGTCGCCCAGGTCGAACGAGAGCACCCCCGGTATCCGGCGCATCTGCGCCGAGGCCACCGGGTACGCCGGGTCGTCCGGCCGCCCCGGCCACCGCAGGCCGCTCACGTCCGACCGGTTGGCGAGCAGGTCGACGACCGCGGCGGCGTTCGCGCTCTGCCGCGCCAACCGCAGGTCGAGGGTGGCCAGTGACCGGTGGGCCAGCCAGGAGTCGAACGCGCCCGGAACCGCCCCGGTGGTGGTACGCCAGGTCGTCACCGCGTCGATCAGCTCGGTGGACCGGCTGGCCAGATAGCCCAGCAGCAGGTCGGAGTGGCCGGTGAGCGCCTTCGTGCCGGAGGCGACCACCAGGTCGGCACCGAGATCCAGCGGGCGTTGTCCGAGCGGGGTGGCGGTGGTGTTGTCCACCGCGAGCAGCGCGCCGGCGGCGTGCGCCCGCTCGGCCAGGGCCGCCACGTCGACCACGTCGAGGCCCGGGTTGGCGGGCGTCTCCACCAGCACCAGCCGGACGCCCTCGAACGACGGGTACGGCCCGACGGTGGGCGCGAACAGCACCCGGACGCCGATCGCCTCCAGCACACCGGTGGCGAACGCCCGGACCGGGAAGTATCCGTCGGTGGGAAGCACCACCGTGTCCCCCGGCCGCAGCAGGGTGAGCAGCAGGCCGGTGATGGCCGCCTGACCGGTCGCGAAGACCCGGCAGTCACCGCCCTCCAGCTCGCCCACCGCCACCTCCAACAGCCGGCGGGTCGGGTTGTCGGGGCGGCCGTAGCCGTTCGGTGACGTGCCCTGACCCTCGAACGGGTCGAGGTGGTACGGCGCGGCGAAGACCGGCCCGGGTAGGAACGGGTCCCCCGGCGCCGGCTCGGGCAGCCCAGCGCGTACGCAGCGGGTGCCGTCCCCCCACTCGCTCATCGGGTCCCTCACTCGTACGACTCGGGTTTGGCGGTGCGGCTCATCAGGGTCTCCACGGCGAGCCGCGGGTCCATCCCCTCGTGGCAGATCCGCTCGACATGCTCGGTGATCGGCATCTCCACGCCGTGCGCGCGGGCCAGGTCGCGGATCGCCAGGCAGCTCTTCACGCCCTCGGCGGTCTGCCGGGTGGCGGCCTGGGCCTGCTCCAACGTCTCGCCCCGGCCCAGATGCTCGCCGAAGGTGCGGTTGCGGGCCAGCGGGGACGAGCAGGACGCGACCAGGTCACCCATACCGGCGAGGCCGGCGAAGGTGATCGGGTCCGCGCCGAGCGCCACGCCCAGTCGGGCCGTCTCGGCCAACCCACGGGTCATCAGCATGGCCCGGGTGTTGTCGCCGAAACCCATCGCGGTGGCGATGCCGTAGGACAGGGCGATCACGTTCTTGACCGCCCCGCCCAGCTCACAGCCGATCACGTCGTCGTTCGTGTAGGGGCGCAGGTACGGCGTCCGGATCGACGACTGCACGAGCGTGGCGCGGGCGCTGTTCGTTCCGGCGACCACTGTCGCGGCGGGCTGCTCGGCAGCGATCTCCGGGGCCAGGTTCGGGCCGGACACGACGACCACCCGGTCCGCGGCGACCCCGGCGGTCTCCACGATGACCTCGCTCATCCGCTTGGTGGTGCCCAGCTCGATGCCCTTCATCAGCGACACCAGGGTGGAATCCGGGTGCAGGTACCCGGCCCATTCGGCGAGGTTGCCGCGCAGGGTCTGCGACGGCACCGCCAGCACCACCACCTCGGCCCCGGTGATCGCCTCGGCGGCGTCGGCGGTGGCCGTGACACGGGCCGGGAGCAGCAGGTCGGGCAGGTACTCCGGATTACGGCGCTCGGTCCGGATGCTCTCGGCAACGGGCGCCCGGCGGGCCCACACCGTCACGTCCCGCCCCGCGTCCGCGAGGATCTTGGCGAACGCGGTGCCCCAGGAACCGGCACCGAGCACCGCGACGTGACCGCTCATGCCACCGCTCCGCTTCGCTGCGCGGCGGCCTGAACGGCACCGCGGAGCCCGATGATTCGCTCGCTCATGCCGCGTCGTCCCGCTGCTCGTGGCCGACGGACGGTCGGGCCGGTCGCTCCCACAGTGGCGGCGGGGTACCGCCACGGATCTCGGCGAGCATGTCCCGCAGCCGCAACATGATGGTGTCCGTCATCTCCTCGAGGGTGGCCCGGGTCGGCTGGGCGTCCACCCATCGGCTCAGGTCGATCGGCTCCCCGGCGGCAACGGTCACCGGGATCCGGGGGCGCAGGCTGACACGGGTCGTCCGCGGGTCGAAGATCCGTTCCGGCCCCCACATCACCACCGGTACGACCGGGGCGCCGGTGGCCAGGGCCAGACGGGCCGCACCGGTCTTGGCCTTCATCGGCCAGAGCTCCGGCTGTCGCGTGGTGGTGCCCTCAGGGTAGATCACGACCGCGCCGCCCTCGTCGAGCGCGGCGACCAGTGCGTCCAGCGAGCGGACGGCGTCCACGCTGCCCCGCTCGACCGGGATCTGCCGGCACCGGTGCAGGATCCAGCCGACCACCGGCACCCGGAACACGCTGGCCTTGCCCAGGTACTGCGGCCAGCGCCCGGAGTCGTAGATGAAGTGCGCGGACACCAGCGGGTCGGCGTGGGAGATGTGGTTCGCCACGATGATCATGCCGCCGTCGCCGTGGAGATGTTCCTGACCACGCCAGGTACGCCGGGTCCAGACGGTCATCACCGGCTTCACCAGCCACACGGCGAACCGTTGCCAGAACCCCAGGCTCCGCCGTGCCACTGTGCCTCCTCGTCGCGCCCCAACCCGCCGCGAAATCCCGCCCGCGACGCCCGCAGCGGAAATCATGCCTGCTCGCCCCCGGTACGGCCAGCGAGGGGCCCGCCGTACGGCTGGCAGGATTGCGGACGTGACTCAGCCGAGGTGGGCCGTGGTGGTGCCGGTGAAGCGGCTGGCCGTGGCCAAGAGCCGGCTGCGGGGCGCCCTGCCCGGCGTACCGCACGAGGAGTTGGCGCTGGCCCTGGCGGCCGACACGCTCCGCGCGGTGCTGGCCTGCCCGGCGGTCGCCGAGGCTCTGGTGGTGACCGACGACGCCCGGGTGGCGGCGGCGGCGCGGGCCGCCGGCGCGGGGGTGCTGCCGGACGAGCCGGACGCCGGCCTGAACGCCGCGTTCCGGCACGGGGCGGCCACTGCCGCCGCCGGGTGGGTGGCCGGGATCACCGCGGACGTGCCGGCGCTGCGCCCGGCCGAGTTGGCCGGCGCGCTGCTCGCGGCGCAGAACGGCCGACAGGGGGTACGCCGGTTCCTGCCGGACACGCCCGGCGGGGGCACGGTGCTGCTCACCGCCGGGCCGGGTGTGGCGCTGGATCCGCGTTTCGGAGTGGGCTCGGCGGTCGCGCACGCGGCGAGCGGGGCGCTGCCGCTCGACGGCGACTGGCCCAGCCTGCGCCGGGACGTGGACACCGCCGCGGACCTGGCCGCCGCCGCCCGGCTCGGGCTGGGGCCGCGCACGGCCGCGCTGGTGGCCGCCGGTCGCCCGGCCCGCGCCGCGGGCTGAACCGCTCTCTGGGCTGAGCCCGCGCCACCGGCCAAACCGCCCGGTGTACGGTGCCAGCATGCAGGGCACGGTGGCCAGCTACGACGCGGCGACGCGCAGCGGTGTCCTGCTGCTCGACGACGGCACCGAGATGCGTTTCCCCGCCCGGGCCTTCGACGCCTCCGGGCTGCGGCTTCTCCGGCTCGGGCAGCGCGTCAGCATCGACACCGATCCCGACGGCGAGGTCGTCCGGGTGACATTGCCGACGATGATCTGAGCCGGCGAGCCCAAGTTCATTTTGCGTTTACCGTAATCGGGTGATTATGAGCGGGTGAGCACCCCTCGCGAGCAACCGGCCCGCCCGCCCGCCACCGACCTCCGCAACGGCTCCCGCACGCGCGGCACCGATGGGCGCTTCCGCCCGTCCCGCGCCGAACGTGCCGGTGCCGCCCGCGCCGACACGCTCGCCGACGATCCCGGAGCCGCCTCCTCCGGGCTGGACGAGGTCATCGACCCCGCCCCGAAGATCGAAGCGGACGGCCCCACCGCCGGTGGCGTCCACCAGGTCCTGCCCGACGACCTCCCGACCCGTACCGCGCCCGAGGACGACGACGAGGCCGCAGCGCCCCCACCGCTGCCCGAGGACCGGTTCCTCAACCGGGAGCTGTCCTGGCTCGACTTCAACGCCCGGGTACTCACCCTGGCCGAGGACCAGCGCACCCCGCTGCTGGAGCGGGCCAAGTTCCTGGCCATCTTCGCCAGCAATCTCGACGAGTTCTACATGGTGCGCATCGCTGGTCTGAAGCGGCGGCTCTCCGCCGGCCTACCGGTGCGCGGCGGGGACCGGCTGCCCCTGCGTACGCAGTTGGAGCTGATCGCCGAGCGGACCGCCGCGCTGGGCGCCCGGCACGCCGCCTGCTTCGTCGACGACGTGCTGCCCAAGCTGGCCGACGAGGGCATCCGCATCCTGCGCTGGGGCGATCTGGGCGACGGCGAGCGGGAGCGGCTGCGCACCTACTTCCGGGAGCACATCTTTCCGGTACTGACCCCGCTCGCGGTGGACCCGGCGCACCCGTTCCCGTACATCTCGGGGCGGTCGCTGAACCTGGCGGTGGCGGTCCGTGACCCCGACGGCGGTTCGGAGCTGTTCGCCCGGGTGAAGGTGCCCAACAACGTCCCCCGTTTCGTCCGGGTGGACCGGGACCAGCCGGGCGTCCGGATGTTGCCGGTGGAGGACCTCATCTCGGTGCACCTGGGGCAGCTGTTCAGCGGCATGCAGGTGGTCGAGTGCCACCTGTTCCGGGTCACCCGCAACGCCGAGGTGGAGGTCGACGAGGACCGCGACGAGGATCTGCTCCAGGCCCTGGAGCGGGAGCTGGCCCGACGGCGGTTCGGTCCCCCGGTCCGGCTGGAGGTCGCCGCGTCCATCTCCGACCACATGTTGGAGCTGCTCGTCCGCGAGTTGGACATGGACGACCAGGACGTGCTCCGGGTGCCCGGCCTGCTGGACCTGTCGGCGCTGTGGCAGGTCTACGGGGAGGCGGACCGGCCGGACCTGAAGGACCCGCCGTTCGTGCCGGCAACCCATCCCCGGCTCGCCGAGGGCGAGGTGCCGCGCAGCGTCTTCTCCACCCTGCGCGACGGGGACATCCTGGTGCACCACCCGTACCACTCGTTCGCCACCAGCGTGCAGCGCTTCATCGAGCAGGCCGCCGCCGACCCGAACGTGCTGGCCATCAAGCAGACCCTCTACCGGACCAGCGGGGACTCGCCGATCGTCGACGCGCTCGTCGACGCGGCCGCCGCCGGCAAGCAGGTGGTGGTGCTGGTGGAGGTGAAGGCCCGCTTCGACGAGGTGGCGAACATCGGCTGGGCCCGCACGCTGGAACGCGCCGGCTGCCACGTCGTCTACGGCCTGGTCGGCTTGAAGACGCACTGCAAGACCGCGCTGGTGGTCCGGCAGGAGGGCAACCAGATCCGGCGCTACTGCCACATCGGCACCGGCAACTACCACCCGAAGACGGCCCGACTGTACGAGGACTTCGGCATGCTCACCGCCGACCCGGAGATCGGCGCCGACCTCACCGACCTGTTCAACGTGCTCACCGGGTACAGCCGGCAGACCGCCTACCGGCGGTTGCTGGTGGCACCGCAGGGCATCCGCAGCGGCCTCATCGAGCGGATCGAGCGGGAGATCTCGCACGTCCGCCTGGGCATGCCCGGCCTGGTCCAGTTCAAGGTCAACTCCCTGGTCGACGAGGGGATCACCGACGCGCTGTACCGCGCCTCCCAGGCCGGCGTCCACGTCGACCTGCTCATCCGGGGCATGTGCACGCTGCGCCCCGGGGTGCCCGGGCTGTCGGAGAACATCCGGGTCCGCTCGATCCTCGGCCGGTTCCTGGAACACTCCCGGGTCTTCCGGTTCGGCAACAACGGTGAGGCCGAGTTCTGGATGGGCTCGGCCGACCTCATGCACCGCAACCTGGACCGGCGGGTGGAGGCGCTGGTGCAGGTGAGCGACCCGATCGCCCGCGCCGAACTGGACCACGTGCTGACCGCCGCGATGAGCCCCGACGTGGACGCGTTCGAGCTGGCCGGCGACGGCACCTGGACCCGGCGTACCGGCGATGACAACGCGGCCCGGGCCCATCTGCAGGAACTGCTGCTGCGCCGCGTCGGTGGCACGGCCAGCTGACCGCGCAGCGCATAGGCTGAGCTGATGGTCGAGGAAGAGCAGAAGTACGAGGTGGACGACGCCTACGTGCTGCCGGACCTGGCCGGCACGGCCCCGGCGGGCGGCCGGGTCCGGGCGCTGCCACCGGTGACGCTTGTCGCCCGCTACCTCGACACCGTCGACCTGCGGCTGGCCCGGGCCGGTGCCTCGCTGCGCCACCGCAAGGGTGACGAGCTGCCCTGGACGGTGAAACTGCCGACCGGGACCCCGGGCGTCCGGCACGAGATCTCCCGCCCCGGGGCGAAGGGGCAGCCGCCGCCGGAGCTGGTGGAGTTGGTCACCGTCCTGCACCGGGGTGCGCCGCTGGCCCCGGTAACGGTGGTCCGCACGGTGCGGCACGCGTACGAGGTGTGTGACCGGGACGGCACCGTCCTCGTCGAGGTGGTGGACGACCGGGTGACAGTGCTCGACGACTCCGGCACCACCACCGACACCTTCCGCGAGGTGGAGGTGGAGCTGAAGGCCGGCGACCGGAAGCTGCTCGACCGGGTCGGCGGGGTGCTGCGCGAGGCCGGCGCCCGGGGCGGGTCGTTCACGCCGAAGCACGTGCGGGCGCTGGGCGCGACGGCGCAGGCCGATCCGGATCTGGTCGCGCCGGCCGGGCTGACCGTCGAGCCGAACGCCGGTGACGTGGTGACCGAGTCGCTCCGCAAGGAGATCCGTCGGCTGTTGGCGCACGACCCGCTGGTCCGGCTGCGTGCCCCGGCCGCCGGTGGCGACACCGCTGTGCATCAGATGCGGGTGGCCTGCCGACGCCTGCGCAGTGACCTGCGCACCTTCAAACCGTTGCTGCGAAAGACCTGGTCCCGCCCGCTGCGCACCGAGCTGCGCTGGCTGGCCGAGGTGCTCGGCGCGGCCCGCGACGCCGAGGTGCTGCGGGCGCGGCTGCGCCGTACCGCCGACGCCGACCCGCTGAGCCCGCTGGACCGGGGCGCTGTGGACCGGCTCGACGAGGTGCTCGCCGAACGGCAGCGGCAGGCGCTCACCGCCATCGACGAGATGCTGCGTTCCGCGCGCTACCTGGCCCTGGTGGACTCACTGGTGCTGGCCGCCCGCGCGCCCCGGTTCACCCGAGGGGCGGCAGCGCCCGCCGCGCAGGCGCTACCCGCGCTGGTGGCCCGTCCCTGGCGGCGCTTGACCGGGCCGGACGGCGTCGGCGGGCTCGACGCGCGGTCGCCGGACGACCGCTGGCACGCCGTCCGCAAGGAGGGCAAGCAGACCCGGTACGCGGTCAACGCGGTGGCCTCGACGGTCGGCAAGGGCGCACGGCGGCTGTCCCGCGCACTCGCCCAGGTGCAGGACGTGCTCGGCGAGCACCAGGACGCGGCGGTGGCGGCGGACACCTGGTTGGAGATCGCCGCCGAGCGACCGGGCGACCACGAGCTGGCCGTCACCGCCGGGCGGCTGGCCGAGCGGGAACGCCAGTCGGTACGCCGGACGCGGGGTCTTCTCCCGGCTGCCTGGCACCGGGCCACCCGGCGACGGCGCACCAGTTGGCTGCCGTGACGGGCATCCGGGCAGCGGGCGGGGTGGCCTGGCGGCCGACCGACGACGGCGTACGCGTCTGCGTGGTGCACCGTCCCCGTTACGGCGACTGGACGCTGCCGAAGGGCAAGCTGGAGCCGGGCGAGCACGCGATGGCCGCGGCGGTCCGTGAGGTGGCCGAGGAGGCCGACGTGCGGGGCGTGCCGCAGGTGCGGCTGCCGTCGGTGCGCTACCGCAGCGAGGGGCAACCCAAGCTCGTCGACTACTGGTCGATGCTCGCGGTGGCCAGCGGCGGTTTCCAACCCGACACCGAGGTGGACGACATCCGCTGGCTCGCGGTGGACGACGCGATCCGGTTGGTCAGCTACCCGCACGACGCCGAGGTGTTGGCGGCGTTCGCCGCGCTGCCGTCGGTGACAGCGACTGTCGCGCTGGTCCGGCACGCGCACGCCGGTAAACGGGCCACCTGGTCCGGTCCGGACGTCGGGCGACCCCTGGATGCCGAGGGGTGGGCCCAGGCGAGCACGCTGGCCGGGCTGATCGCCCTGATCCGGCCGGCCCGGCTGGTGTCGGCGTCGCCGCGGCGGTGCGTGCAGACACTCGATCCGGTCGCCGCGTTGCTCGATCTGCCGATCGAGGTCTGTGGCGACCTGGACGAGCCGCAACCCGGCCAGCTGGGCGACGAGCAGGTCCTGCACACCGCCGCCCGGCTGCTGGAGTTGGCCGGCACCGGTGGGCAGTCGGCGGTGTGCAGTCAGGGCAAGGTGCTGCCGGGCGCCCTGGAGCGACTGACCGGCCGCACCGATGAGGACTTCACCACGCCGAAGGGCGGCGGTTGGCTGCTCGCCTTCGCCGCCGACCGGCTGTTGGCCGCCGATCGCCTGTAGGGCCAGCCTTCCTCAGCGGGGCGGCAGGGTCAGGGTCACCGCGACCGGCAGGTGGTCGCTGGCGGTGCTGCGCGGCGCGACCGGATCACCGGGAGTCAGGCCGGGCGAGACGAAGATGTGGTCGATCTGCTGGCGCGGGTCGTCCGCCGGGCTGGTCGCCAGTGGTCGGGCGGCGGCCAACGCGTCGACCAGGCCGGCCTTGGTGAACTCCACGAACGCCTCGTCGCCCGGTTCGGTGTTCAGGTCACCGGCCACCACCAACGGCCGACCGGCCGCGTACCGGGTGGCGAAGTCGGCGACCGCGCGGGCCTGGACCACCGGGCCCTTGCCGGGCGGCGGTTGCAGGTGGGTGCTGACAACGGCGGTACGGACACCGTCGCTGAGGTCGAGCGTGACGGCGAGGGCCTGCGCGCCGGTGGGCGCGCCGACGGCGGCCAGTGGCAGGGTCCGCGGATCGTCCACCGGCCAACGGCTGAGCACCGCGTCGCCCCAGACCGGGTCGGCGGCCGGCCCGAAGACGTACGGCATGCCGAGCCGGTCGGCCAGCAGGTCCAGGGTGTCGTGCCCGCCGTTGAGCAGCCACGCCCGGTCCACCTCGCTGAGCAGCACCACGTCGGGCCGTTGCCGCTCGACCACCTCGGCGAGACCGGCCAGGTCGAACCGGCCGTCCAGCCCGAACCCCATCCGGATGTTGTACGCCACCACGGTCAACCGTTCCGGTGGGCCGTCCCGGTTGCTGGCCACCGGCACCTCGTCGGCGAGCACCGGTGCCAGCAGGGCCAGCGCGGTGACCGCGGCGGCGGCCCGGAGCGGCGGGAACGGCCCGGGCAGCCGGTCGACGACGGGGCGGGCGGTGAACGCCACCGCGGCGATCAGCACAGCCACCACCACCGGCACCGCCGCGTTCGGGTAGCCGAGGTCGTAGGCCGAGTAGTAACCGACCGCCCCCAGCGCGAAGACGAGCATCCCGGTGGCGACCGCGTACCCCCGCCGGGCGGCGCTGGTGCCAGCGCTCGCGGTGTCGGCGGCGGGCTGCCCGGTGTCGTCGGTCAGCGCGAGGCAGGCACCGAGGCCGACCGCGGCGAGGAGGACGGCCGGCAGGAGCAGGTCGCCCCGGCCGAGGGCGAACAGCACCGCGCCGCCGAGCAGCGCCACCGGGCCGTACGCGCGGCCCCACCCACTCGGCGGCCGGGTCAACGCGGCGCAGAGGAACGCGGCGACCGCCACCGGCACCGGCGCCAGGCCGAACAGCGGCGAACGAGCCACCCCGTCTCCAGCGACCAGGTACGACATTCCGGTTCGGGCCAGCGCCGGGGAGAGCGCCACCATCCCGGCCAGCAGAAGCGCCGGCCCGGCCACCAGCCAGGCCCGGCCACCACCAGGGCCCGCAGCGGCGTCAGCGGGGCCGACAGGGGTGTCAACGGGGCCGGTGAGGGCGTTACCCGCACCGCCGCGCTGGCCGGGTTGCGCCGCGCCGACCAGGAACACCGCCACCGCGACGGCACTGAGCAGCCAGGCCACCCAGTCACCCCGCCAGACCAGGTCGACGGTGTCCAGCACCGCGTGCAGGGCCGCGTTGACAGCGAACCCCAACGCCAGCCCCGGGACCGGGCGGTCGGTGTCGGCCGCGACGCCGACCAGCCAGACCAACCCGGCGACCAGACCGGCGGTGGCCAACCAAAGTTGCGTACGCCCGCCAGGAGCGGCGGTGAGCGCGAGCCGGGCGACGGCGAGCGCGACGGCGGCGACGACAGTGACCGGGCGGGCTCCGACCCGGCGGACCACGGCGGGTGCGCCCATCGCTAGCACGAACCAGCCGAGGGCGAACGCCCCCATCAGCTCGGCCGGGGTGGACGCCGCCTGACCGAAGATGGTGATGATGCCGGGCAGCCAGACCCGCAGCACGTCGATGAGGAGGAGCACGCCCAGCGCGAGCGTGCCGGTGGTGAGCTGTCGGTAGCGCACCGGCGCCCCATTTCCCGTCGACGGGCCGGCCCAGGGGTGGCCGGCACGGCGATTCTGCGCGAGCGAGCCAACCCGGTCAACGGTCCCCGTACGCCGAAAAAGTCGTCCTGGTACGCCGAAAGGGCGCCCACCCACTGGTGGACGCCCTCGCGGTACCTGTCGGTCAGCGCTTGCTGGCCGCCTTCTTGGCCGGAGCCTTCTTCGCCGGCGCCTTCTTGGCCGCCGTGCTCTTGCTCGCCGCCGCGGTGGTCTTCTTCGCCGCGGTCGACCGGGTCGCGGCGGTGGTCTTCTTCGCCGCGGTGGTCTTCTTGCTGGCGGCCGTCTTGGTCGCCGTGGTGGTCTTGCTCGCCTTGGCCGGGGCGGTCTTCTTGCTGGCGACCGTCTTGGTCGCCGTGGCGGTCTTGGTCGCCTTGGCCGGGGCGGTCTTCTTGCTGGCCGCCTTCGCCGTGGTCGCCTTGGTGCCCGCCGCCTTGGCGGTGGCCGCCTTGGTGGCGGTCGCCTTCGTGCCCGCCGCCTTGGCCGTGGCGGTGCTGGTGGCGGTCTTCTTCGTCGCCGCCGCGGCCTTCGGCACCTTGCCGCTGGCCACCATCTCCTTGAACCCGGCGCCGGGGCGGAAGGTCGGGACTGACGTCTTCTTGACCTTCACCGCCTCGCCGGTACGCGGGTTGCGCGCTGTTCGCGCGCCACGCACACGCTTTTCGAATGCTCCGAATCCGGTGATCGCCACCTTCTCGCCCTTGGTGACCGCCGCCTGGACCTCGGTGAGGACCGCGTCGAGCGCGGCCGTCGCCATCTTCCGGTCCCCCAGGCGAACGGCGAGCGCCTCGATGAGCTCGGCCTTGTTCACGACTTCCTCCCGATTGTGCAACTGACTCGTCGCGAGCCATTCTGCGCGCACGGTATGCCCTGTGCTGCCGGGACACAAACATTCGGTAGAAAAAAGCCCTTGTGTCGTAACGGATTCACCCCCACCGGATGGACCGATGGGGGCGAAATCCGCTGCGCGGGCGGCCTAACGGCTATGCCACGGAGGGCAGGAAGGGCAGTCGGCGCGCCTCGTAGGAGTCGATGTCGGCGGCGTGGCGAAGGGTGAGTCCAATGTCGTCGAGGCCCTCCAGGAGGCGCCAACGGCTGAAGTCGTCGAGCGGGAACGACCAGCTGGCGTCCCCCGCCCGGAGCTGGCGGGCGGTCAGGTCGACCGTCACCGCAGTGGTGGGATCCGCTTCGACCAGGTCCCACAACTCTTCGACGGCTTTCAATTCCAACTCGACCGGCAACAGCCCTTCCTTGAGGGCGTTGCCGCGGAAGATGTCACCGAAGCGCGGGGCCACCACGGCACGGAAGCCCCAGTCCCGTAGCGCCCAGACGGCGTGTTCCCGGGAGGACCCCGTGCCGAACTCCGGACCGGCGATGAGGATCGACGCCCCGGAATAGTTTTCATCGTTGAGCACGAATGCCGGATCTTCCCGCCAGGCGCTGAACAGCCCGTCGGCGAAGCCCGTCCGGGTCACCCGCTTGAGGTACACGGCGGGGATGATCTGATCCGTGTCCACGTTGGACCGGCGCAGCGGCACGGCGGTGCCGGTGTGGGTGGTGAACTTGTCCATCTCGTCGGTCCCTTCTACAGGTCGGCGGGGGCGGCCAGCCGGCCGACCACGGCGGTGGCGGCGGCCACCGGCGGGGAGACCAGGTGGGTGCGCCCGCCCCGGCCCTGACGGCCCTCGAAGTTGCGGTTCGAGGTGGAGGCGGAGCGCTCGCCCGGCTTCAGCGTGTCGGGGTTCATCCCCAGACACATGGAGCAGCCGGCGAACCGCCACTCCGCCCCGGCGTCGGCGAAGACCTTGTCCAGGCCCTCGGCCTCGGCGGCCTCGCGCACCGCGGCGGAGCCGGGCACCACGAGCATCCGGACGCCGTCGGCGACCCGGTGGCCACGCAGCACGTCGGCGGCGGCCCGTAGGTCCTCCAGGCGACCGTTGGTGCAGGACCCCACGAACACCACGTCGATCGGCAGCTCCCGAAGCGGGGTGCCGGGGCGCAGGTCCATGTATTCCAGGGCGCGGCGTGCGGCGGCACGCTCCGAGTCGGTGACGAACTCCTCCGGGTCCGGCACCGGCGCGCTCAGCGGCGCGCCCTGCCCCGGGTTGGTGCCCCAGGTGACGAACGGGGTGATCTGGCTGGCGTCCAGGGTCACTTCGGCGTCGAAGCGCGCGCCCTCGTCGGTGGGCAGCGTCCGCCACCACGCCACCGCCGCGTCCCAGTCCGCACCCTGTGGCGCGTTCGGTCGACCCTTGAGGTACGCGAAGGTGGTCTCGTCCGGCGCGATCATGCCGGCCTTGGCGCCCCACTCGATGGACATGTTGGCGATGGTCATTCGCCCCTCCATGGAGAGGGCGCGGATCGCCTCGCCGCGGTACTCGACGATGTGCCCGCGACCTCCACCGGTGCCGACCTGCGTGATCAGCGCGAGCACCAGGTCCTTGGCGGTCACGCCTGGCGCGAGCCGGCCGGTCACGTTCACGGCCATCGTCTTCGGCCGGCTCTGCGGCAGCGTCTGGGTGGCCAGCACGTGCTCCACCTCGCTGGTGCCGATGCCGAAGGCGAGCGCTCCGAAGGCGCCGTGGGTGGCGGTGTGCGAATCGCCACAGACGATCGTCATGCCCGGCTGGGTGACACCGAGCTGCGGGCCGATCACGTGCACGATGCCCTGGTTGTCGTCGCCGAGCGGGTGCAGCCGCACCCCGAACTCGGCGCAGTTGCGGCGCAACGTCTCGATCTGCGTACGCGACGTGGGGTCCGCGATGGTGAGCAGGTCACCACGGCGGAGGCGGAACGCCGGGTCGTCGTACCCGGTCGGGGTGTTGTGGTCCTCGGTCGCGAGGGTCAGGTCGGTACGACGCACCCGGCGCCCGGCGAGCCGCAGCCCGTCGAAGGCCTGCGGGCTGGTCACCTCGTGCAGCAGGTGCAGGTCGATGAAGAGCAGGTCCGGCTCACCAGCGGCGGACCGTACGACGTGCGTGTCCCAGACCTTCTCGGCCAGGGTCCTCGGCTCAGGAGTGACTCCCACCATCTGGACATCCTAAATTCTGGGAGGTAAGTTTCGGCTTGTGGGACACAGTATGAGCGGTGTCGGCGTTCTCGACAAGGCGGTGGTCATCCTGGCCGCCTGCGTGGACGGCGCCAGCCTGGCCGAACTCGTCGAACGCACCAAGCTGCCCCGGGCCACAGCACATCGCCTGGCCCAGGCCCTGGAGATCCACCGAATGCTGGTGCGTGACACCCAGGGCAGATGGCGGCCCGGCCCCCGCCTGGGCGAGCTGGCAAACGCCGCACCGGACGTTCTGCTGACCGCCGCCGAGCCGCTGCTGGCCGCGCTGCGCGACGCCACCGGGGAGAGCGCGCAGCTCTACCTGCGCCGCGCCGACGAGCGGATCTGCGTGGCGGCGGCGGAACGCGCCAGCGGTCTACGGGACACGGTTCCGGTCGGCTCGGTGCTGCCGATGACGGCCGGCTCAGCGGCCCAGATCCTGCTCGCTTGGGAGCCGCCGGAGGCGGTCATGCCGCTGCTGCCGCGCAGCAAGTTCACCGGCCGCACCCTCGCCGAGGTACGCCGTCGCGGCTGGGCGCAGAGCGTCGCCGAGCGGGAGGCCGGTGTGGCGAGCGTGTCCGCCCCGATCCGCGACCGCACCGGCCGGGTCATCGCCTCGGTCAGCATCTCCGGCCCGATCGAGCGCCTGGGCCGCCGCCCCGGCGAACGCCACGCCATGGCAGTGGTGAGAGCCGGCCAACGCCTATCCGGCCTCTAACCCCCACCCCCCACCCCCGCCCCCGGTCCCCGGTGATCATGAGGTTGGCCTCGACCGCTCGGCGTGTCCGCCCCGCTAACCCCATGATCAACGGGAGCGGGGTGGGGTGGGGGTGGGGGTGGGACGGGGAAAGGCTCATCTCGCTGGGCGAGATGAGCCTTTGGTTGTAGCCCCGACCGGATTCGAACCGGCGCTACCGCCTTGAGAGGGCGGCGTCCTGGGCCACTAGACGACGGGGCCAGAACTTTTCCGTTCACCACCCTCGCGGGCGGTGCGAATGTAGTCTAGCGGCACCGTACCCGGGCGCGAGCGCGGGGTGCGCCGTCACCCGAAGGCCCGGTGGCGCGCCGGACGGGGCACCGGCTGGCGGACACGAAACAGCCCGCCTCACGAGGTGAGACGGGCTGTGCACGCTGTAGCCCCGACCGGATTCGAACCGGCGCTACCGCCTTGAGAGGGCGGCGTCCTGGGCCGCTAGACGACGGGGCCAGAACAACTTTTGCTCCCCCACCGTAGCGGCGGAGGAGCTGCACTCTACCGAAGACCACCCTCCGCCCCCGAAGGGGCGGAGTCGAACTCCGTCAGAATCCAGCGTCTGGAGATTCTCGCGAATTCCAGCAGCGCTGGGGTACCAGGACTCGAACCTAGACTAACTGAACCAGAATCAGTCGGGCTGCCAATTACCCCATACCCCATTGGCCCCTTGCGGCGCCGGGAGTGAACTTTACCCTCCCGGTGCCGGCAGGCCAAATCCGATCCCCCCGAACCACCCGTGAGCTGCGGAAACAGGGGCATCAGACGGATCAGGCGACGGGAACCACCGGGTTGGTGAGCTCGCCGATGCCGTCGATCCGCACGGTGACCGTATCCCCCTCGACAAGCGGGCTAACCCCGGCTGGAGTGCCGGTGAGAACGACGTCGCCAGGCAGCAGAGTCATGACGTGCGAGATGTACGACACCAGGCCGGGCACGTCGAAGACCATGTCCTTCGTCCGGCCGAGTTGGCGTACCTCCATCTCCTTCGGGTTGCGACCGACCTCACACCGGATCTCCAGGTCGGACACGTCCAGCCCGGTGGTGATCCACGGACCGATCGGGCAGAACGAGTCGAAGCCCTTGGCCCGGGTCCACTGCCCGTCCGACCGCTGGAGGTCCCGAGCGGTGACGTCGTTGGCGCAGGTGTAGCCGAAGATGGCGCGTTCGGCGGCGGCGCGGTCGGCGCGGCGCGCGCCCGGCGCCCCGATCACGACGGCCAGCTCCGCCTCGTGCTCGACCTGCTTGGAGAAGATCGGCAGCCGGATGGCGTCCCGGGGGCCGATCACCGAGGTGGACGGCTTGAGGAAGAGCAGCGGCTCCTTGGGCACCTCGTTGCCGAGCTCGGCGGCGTGGTCGGCGTAGTTGCGGCCGACACAGACCACCTTGCTGGGCAGGATCGGCGAGAGCAGCCGAACGTCGGAGAGGGCCCAGCGGGCCCCACTGAAGGAGAGATTGCCGAACGGGTGGCCCTCGATCTCGGCGATGGTCAGGCCCTGCGGCCCGGCCTCCGCTTCGCCTTCGACGGCACCGAACGACATTCCCTTGGCATGGGCGAAACGAGCGATACGCACCCGGCCAATCTAGCGCCGCCGGCACCCCGAACGGCCAGGACAGGCGGTCGGGTGTGCTCAACCCGTCAGCGCGCGGCACCCTACCGGAGCGGGAGGTGACCGGGGCGGACTTCTCGACTTCGTACCCGCACGGAGGCGGCTGGCCCCTAGCGTCGGCTCCGGAGGTTCGTTCGTATGCCTGCATCGACACGACACCACAGAGCCCTCGCAGTGTTCGTGCACTGCCTCGGCATCCTCGCCGCCGTGCCGGCCCTGCCGACGGCGGCCCCGGAGGCGGCGGCCACGCCACGACCACCGGCGGCCACGCCACAACCAACGGCGGCCACGCCACAACCAACGGCCGTCGCACCACCGGCCGCCACACCACCACCAACGGCCGCCACACCAGCACCAGTGGGAACCCGGCCGCCGGTCGCGATGGTCGCGCGGGTGACCGAGCCCACCCCGCCCTCGGCGCCACCGGCGATGGCACCACCGACCCGGGCACCGGCTTCGGCACCCCCGCAACAGGTCACCGTGGCGGTCGCGACGGAGAGCAGCCCGGCACCGAGGTACCGGATCCAGGTGCGCAACGTGAGCAACTCTCCGCTGGAGACCACTGTGCGTCAGGAACTGCCGCCCGGCTCGTCGACGACCGCGATCAGCGGTGGTGGCCGATCCAGCTCGGCCGGCGGATCGGCCACCGAGGTGACCTGGCGGCTTCGGCTGCCCGCGCACAGCACCACCACCCTGGGCACCGCGCTCGCGGCGACCGCGCCGGGCCGGCCGCTGACCGCGCCGACCTGCGCGTTCACCAGTGACGGCAGCCGGCCGTACGACTGCGCCACGGCCACCTGGCAGGCGGCAGCGGCACCGGCGGCCGAGGTGAGCGAGGCACCACCGTGGCGCCGCTACCCGGTGCTGCTCGCCGGACTGGCGGTCCTGCTGCTGATCAGCGCCGCCCTGGTCTGGGTGTGGCGACGTCGGCGCGGGCGTCGGGTGACGGCTGCCGCGCTCTCCACCGGTGGCGGCGCCGAGGGTGGCCGCGGGACGGTCTATCCCCGGCCGGCGGCCCCGAGTCCGGTGCGACGTCGGCGTACCCCGCCGGTCTGGATGTTGGTGGGTGCCGCCGTGGTGGTGCTCGCCGGCGTGGTCGGCACCGCGGGCTGGACGGCGACCCGGCAGGTCGCGGCGATCGACACGCAGAAGCAGCCCACCAGCGGTGCGTGGGTGGGCACCGGGGTCGCCGGGGCCATGGGAGTGCCGCTGCGTGAGTCGGCGTTCGAGTTCACCGTGTACCGGATGACCTGCGGCGCGCCCGGCACCGCCGGGAAGACCGACGGCGGCGGTGCCGCACCGGCCAACGGGCGACGCTGCGAGGCCACCGTCGGAGTGCGCAACGTCACCGGCGACCACCAGCCCTGGCACAGCGAGCTGCAACGGGCGTACCTGCCCGGTGGGCGCTGGGTGAGCACCGACGAGTCGGCGACCCGGACGGCGAACCTGGGTCGGGACGTCTTCGCCGACCCGATGGCGGCAGGCACCCGGATGGTGCTCCCGCTGGTCTTCACCGTCGACGGGCAGGACCCTCCCCAGCAGCTGGAGCTGCGCAGCGGGGTGTTCTCCGCAGGCGTCCGGGTGCAGATGCCCTGACCGGTGCGCGGGCGGCGGTCGTACCCTGGGGTGCGTGACCGCCGCCCTCGCCCCCGCCGTGCTCGACGCGGCCCAGTGGCAGGCCCGCCGACGGGCCCACGAGGAGCGGGTGGACGTCTGGCTGACTCCGCACCTGGCCCGGCGACGACGCGGTGAGCGGCATCCGGTGGCCGACTTCCTGTTCACCTACTACTCGCACCGCCCGGCCCAGCTACGGCGCTGGCATCCGGGGCCCGGGGTCGAGCTGCGGGACGCCGACCCGGCCGAGTTCGGCCGCGACTACCGCGCCGGCACCGCCGGGGTGACCCTCGACACCGAGGGGGTACGCGCGCGGCGCGGCGAGTCGATCGCCTGGATCCGCTCCCTGCTGGAGGCGACGCGGGAACGGGCGCCGCACTTCGGCTGCTTCGGGATGCACGAGTGGGCGATGGTCTACCGGCAGACCCGGGAGGAGTTGCGGCACAACGCCTGGCCGCTGCGGCTCAGCGCGGAACGCACCGCCGAGGTCGTCGAGGAGCGGGGCGTGCGGTGCAGCCACTTCGACGCGTTCCGGTTCTTCACCCCGCCGGCCCGTCCGCTGAACCTGCTCACCCCCACCCGGGAGACACAGCACGCGCACGAGCAGCCGGGCTGCCTGCACGCCAACATGGATCTGTACAAGTGGGCGTACAAGTTGTCGCCGTTGGTCACCTCGGAGCTGGTGGCTGACGCGTTCGACCTGGCCCGGGACATCCGCACGCTGGACATGCGGGCCAGCCCGTACGACCTGGCGGCCCTCGGCTACCCGCCGGTGCGGGTGGAGACTCCGGACGGCCGGGCGGAGTACGCGGCGGCGCAGCGCGGCTTCGCCGAGCGTGCCGCGGTACTGCGCGACCGGCTGCTCGCCGCCGTCCCGGCCTAGTCGTCGGCAGCGCGGCGCTGTCACGGTTGCGCTGGGACCCGGCCTAGTCGTCGTCGGCGCGGCGGTCCCGTTTGCGTTGGGACTGGCGCTTCTTCTCGGCCAGTCGGCGTTCCTTGGCCCCACGGGACGGCCGGGTGGCTCGGCGGGTCGGCGGTGGGGGCGCGGCGGCCTCCCGCAGCAGAGCTGTCATCCGGGCCCGGGCCGCCTCCCGGTTGGCCAGCTGGGCCCGGTGCTCGCTGGCGGCGATCGTCAGCACCCCGTCGACGAGGCGGTTGGCCAGCCGGGCCAGCGCCCGCGGCCGCAGCCACTCGGGCACAGCCGGCGAGTTGGCCACGTCGTAGCTCAGCTCGACCCGGGAGTCCGCGGTGTTCACGCCCTGCCCGCCCGGCCCCGACGAGCGGGAGAAGCGCTCCCGCAGCTCCCCGGCGGGGACGACCCACCGGTCGGTCACCCGCAGTCCGTCGTCCACGCCCCGAGGCTAACCCGCGACGACCTGTCGGGGGTCATCGGTGCGGAGGCTCACTCTGCGTCGGGGACTGGCTGGGCGCCGGCCCGGCGGTCTCCTCGTCGGAGCCGACGGCCGCGTACGCCACCGCGCCGAAGAGCAGCACCCCGATGACCGCGGCCTTGACGACGACGCCGCGGATCAGTGACCAGGCGCCGCGGCGGGCGCCTGGCACCGATTTCTTGACGGTCTGGTAATCGTTCCACCCGCGCCGCGCCCGGGCGTACGCCGACCCCACTGCACATCCGATGACCAGGCCCACCAGCAGGAGGACCGTGAGAAGAGGACGCTCCACCTCAGCCAGTATCCATACCTTCCATTGTCCGATGCCGTCCGGCCGGATATCCGACAGTGCTGGCACCGTCAGGGTGTTCGCGCAGCTCAGCCGCCCTTGCCGATGATCGTGTCGGCGGTCTGCTGCACCTGGTCGATCGGAATCGCGAACCCGATACCGATCGAGCCGTTTCCATCGATGGTGGCGATCGCGGTGTTCACCCCGACCACTTCCCCGCGCGCGTTGACCAGTGGCCCACCGGAGTTGCCGGGGTTGATCGACGCGTCGGTCTGCACCGCGGTGTGCCGGTTGTTGCCGAGCCGCACCTCCCGGTCGAGCGCGCTGACGATGCCCGCGGTGACCGTCCCCGCCAGACCGAGCGGTGAACCGACCGCGAGCACCGGCTCACCGACCCGGGTCGCGCCGGGCTTGGCCAGGGGCAGCGGAGTGAGACCGGCCGATGCCGGCACCTTCAGCACCGCCAGGTCGCTGCGCGGCTCCCGTCCAACCACCTGGGCGGCGAACCGGCGGCCGTCGGGCAGCTCGACGGTCACCGGTCCGCCACCCCCCTTGGCCAGGATGTGGTCGTTGGTGATCAGGTGCTGCTGGTCGTCCACGGCGAAGCCGGAGCCGGTCGCGGATCCGCTGGTCGCGCCGCCGGCCAGCACCGACACCACCCCGGGTACGGTCCGCTCGGCCGCGGTGACCAGCTCGGCCGGCACCGGGGCGGCGGACGCCGCAGCCGGGCCACCAGCACCGTCCCGACTGGCCACCACGCCGCCGGCGAGAGCACCGGAGACGGCCGAGACCGCCACCACGGCCAACACGGTGAACAGCCGCCCGGGCCGTCGCCCGCCCGGGTCGCGCTCGGGCGCGTCCCACCACCCGCGCCCGTCCGGGTCGAGTTCCGGTGAGATGAACCAGGGACCGCGCGGTTCGCCCAGTCCGGTCTGCACTGCCATGCGCACTCCTCACTGTCGACGTCGGTTGTGCGTGCGGGTCAGGGCAGCCGGGAGAACCAGCGCATCGAGCCGGCGGCAGCGCCCATCGCGAACACCAGTCCGAGGCCGATGAAGCGGGCCGAGATGTCCTGCCGCTCCGTGCGGTAGCCGACCGAACTGCCGATGTCGTCGTAGACGGCACGCAGCTCGTCGGTGGTGCTGGCCTCGTGGAACATGCCGCCGGTCTCCTCGGCGACCGCCTTGAGGGTCTGTCCGTCCACCGGCACCTGGATGGGCCGTCCACCTCGGTCGACGAACCCGGACGGGGTGCCGAACGAGATGGAGTGCACCGGCACCTCCGCCTTCACCGCCTCCGCCGCCGCCTCCATGGGGTCCATCCCGGAGGTGTTGGCGCCGTCGGAGAGCAGGATGACCCGGGCGGGTGGGGTCTCCTTCGCAGCCTCGCTGTCGAGGCTCTTGACCGCGCCGAGTGAGGTGTTGATGGCCTCGCCGATCGCGGTGCCCTGAACGCCGGTGATGCCCTCGGCGAGCCGGTCGATCCCCTCGTCGAGGGCGTCCCGGTCGGTGCTCGGGGGCACCAGCACGGCGGCACTGCCGGCGAACGCGACGAGACCGACGTTGAACTCGTCGGGCAGGCCATCGACGAATCGCCGGGCGGCTTCCTTCGCCGCGGCCAGCCGGTCCGGTTCGACGTCGGTGGCGAGCATCGACGTGGAGACGTCCACCGCCACCATCACGGTGGCCCGTTCCCGGGGCACCCGGACCTCGGCGCTCGGGCGGGCGAAGCCGACCACGAGCAGCGCGAGCATGGCCAGGAAGAGCCCGGCCGGTACGTGCCGACGCCAGGCGGGCCGCTGCGGCGCAACCCGGTCCAGCAGCCGCAGGTTGGTGAAGCGGACCGCGTACCGGCTGCGTCGCCGCTGTAGCACCAGGTACGCGACGACCAGGGCGAGCACGCCGAGCAGCAGCCAGAGGCGCAGCGGCGACTGCCAGATCACGCGGCACCTCCCCGGGGCCGCCCGACCGGCGCGGCGGCCAGCCGACGCTGGGCGTGCACGTGCCGGACGATGTCGGCGCTCCAGTCGCCGTCGGTGCGCAGCGACAGGTGAGTGGCCCCGCTGCGGCGCAGCGCCTGGTGGACCTGTTCGCGCTGGGCGGCGGCGGCCTCGGCGTACCGCTCGCGCAGCCCACGGTCCGATGTGCACACCTCACGGTGCCGACCGGTCTCCGGGTCGACGAGCGTGATCAGGCCGACGTCCGGTAGTTCGAGCTCACGCGGGTCGGTCACCTCGATCGCCAGCACCTGGTGCCGGACGGCCAGTCTTCGCATGGTCCGCTCCCAGGGCGCTGTCTCGCCCGGGTCGTCGGGCAGGCCGTCGAGGAAGTCGGAGACCACCACGACCAGCCCACGCCGGTTGGCGATCCGGTGCAGCGCGTCGAGGCCGTCCGCCAGGTCGGGCGGTCGGGTCGCCGACCCACGCCCCGGCCGGTCGGTGGGCGCGGTGGCCCGGGGGGCGGCGAGCAGCGCGCGGAGCAGGGAAAGCAGATGGGTACGCCCGCTGCGGGCCGGGAAGCGGCGTACCCCGTCGGCGCGCAGCACCTGTGCGCCGAGGCGGTTGCCGACGCCCGCGGTCAGGAGACCGACCGCAGCGACGGCAGCTACCGCCAGTTCCCGCTTGTCCAGTTCGGCGGTGCCGAACTCCATGCTGGCGCTGCCGTCGACGAGCAGCCAGGTGGTCAGCTCCCGGTCGGCGTCGACCTGCCGGACGTGCGGCACGGCGGTCCGGGCGGTCACCGCCCAGTCCATCCGGCGCACCTCGTCCTCGCCCGGCCGGTATTCGCGACTGCCGGAGGGTTCACTGCCGGGACCGGGCAGCAGACCACGGTACTGGCCGTGCAACAGGCCGTTGAGCCGTCGCGTGACGGTCAGCTCCAGGCGACGCAGGCGCTGGTCCGGGGCCAGCTCGGCCAGGCCGGGGTCGGCTGGCGCGACGGTGGCGCGTCTCATGCCGCCGCCAGATCCGGTGCCTGCAGCGGGTGTCCGGTGGCCAGCCGGGGCGGCGGTACCGCCTCGATGAGCCGTCGCACCACGCTCTCGGCCGTCACCCCGTCGGCCACCGCGTCGAAGGAGAGCACCAGTCGGTGGGCGAGGACGTCGACGGCCAGCTCGCGGATGTCCTCGGGCAGCACGTACTCCCGCCCGCGCAGCAGGGCCTGCGCCCGGGCCGCCGCGACCAGGCCCAGGGTTGCCCGAGGGCTGGCCCCGTACGCCAACAGCGGGGCGATCTCCGGTAGCCCGAACCGGCCCGGGTCGCGGGTGGCGAGGATCAGCCGCACCACGTACTCGGCCAACGCGTGGTGGACGAAGACCCGCTCGGCGTGGATCTGGAGGTCCCGCAGGCGTTGGGCGTCGAGCACCTGGCGCGGGGTCGGCCGGTCGGTGCTCATCCGGTAGAGAATGGCCAGCTCGTCGGCGTCGCTGGGGTAGTCGACAACCACCTTCATCAGGAACCGGTCACGCTGCGCCTCCGGGAGCTGGTAGACCCCCTCGGACTCGATCGGGTTCTGGGTGGCCAACACCAGGAACGGCTCCGGCACCGGCCAGCTGCGCCCGCCGATGGAGACCTGCCGTTCGGCCATCGCCTCCAGCAGCGCCGACTGGACCTTGGCCGGAGCCCGGTTGATCTCGTCGGCCAGCACCAGGTTGGCCATGATCGGGCCCAGCTCGATGTCGAAGGTCTCCTTCGACGCCCGGTAGATCCGGGTGCCGACGATGTCGGAGGGCACCAGGTCCGGGGTGAACTGGATCCGGGAGAAGGTGCCGCCGACCACCGTCGCGAGGGTCTGCGCGGCCAGTGTCTTGGCCACGCCGGGTACCCCCTCCAGGAGGCAGTGTCCGTTGGCGACCAGGGCGGTGAGCAGGCGTTCGACGAGGCGATCCTGCCCGACGATCACGCGTTTGACCTCGAAGAGGGTCTGTTCCAGCTCGATGCCGGTCGGCTCCGGATCGACCGGGCTGGGCATGCTGGCCAGGGTGTCCGAGATGTCCGTCACGGTGCTTGCTTCCCGGGCACACGCCCGGCAAACGTGGGATTGTGCGGGCCGGACCGGCCCGGAGTGGCCGGAATGGGGATGAGCCGCGCGTAAGGGTGACGACCGTCGCGAGCCTGCCGAGGGGCGCCCAACCGGCAGGCGACCGACCGCCGGGTGCCCGACCGGGGACGAACCGGTCGAGGACGGCCCTCGCCGACCGCCGATCTCGCGGCGGCGGCGTCGAGCGCGCTGATCCGCTCTGGTTCAGGGACGTCGGGGCGTCGGCATACTCAGGACACCCCGACTTGGGCGAAAGTCGAGCGGATCGGGTTGTCCGAGGTAGCGGCCGACGGGCCGGCACGCTGAGCGGACAGGGTCCGGCCCCCGCGCCGGATGCGACGGGGGCCGGGTGTCGGTTCGGTCAGGGTGTGTGGGTGAGCAGGGTGAAGCCCAGGTTGGCCGGTGTCCCGGCCGAGTTGCGGGTCTGCACGAAGACCGCGTTGGGCGTCAGCAACCGCGGGGCGACCGAGACCTCGCCGCCGGGCGGAATGCAGCAGGAGCCGGACAGCGACAGGGTGGCCAGGAAGGCACCGGCCGAGACGTTGTAGCCGAAAATCACCTCGTACTCCCCGACGCCGTACTTGACCACGGTGCCGGTGCCGCGCGCCTTGGTGCCGTTGGAGTTGACGACGGTGAAGACGTTGGTGGCCACCAGTGGGGTGGCCGCGCTCGCCTTCAGCGCGGCTTTCGCGATACGCGCCGACTCGGCGCTGACCGGCGGCTGGGAGTTCGTGCCGCGTGCCGGCTGGACCGCCTCCTGCGGCGCCAACGCCTGCGGCTGGGCGATAGCGATGCCCCCGCCGGCGAGACTGAGCCCCAGGACAGCGAACGTGACCGCCGCCACCTTACGTCGGAAGGATGTGCTCATGACAGGTCCCCCTTGTGTGAGCGTGCGAATTCGGCCGACCCGCAAGGCGGGACGGATGACTGCCAACAAATAGGCGTACGACGACAGTTGGGCGGGGGAAAGCTGCCTTGCTCACACCCTCCGAGATTGATTTCTCGGTAATCTGCATCCCCTCTGAGCTGCTGTTACTACTCAGAGTTGCGTCGTTTAAGCCAGATGGAACGTAGCACCGGAAAAAGCTGCCAGTCAATAGTTGATCTCGCTTTTCCGGGGTGTCAACCAACCGTCAGACAATAGTGAAATGTGAGCGCATCACCATTCATGAAATGGGCATGTCGGGCCCGACTACGATCATCTTCGTGATCGTCGACGCTCAACCCGCGCACCGGAGCGCCCGGCTCGGCACTGTGCTCTGCTGGCTTGCCGTCGTACCCACCGCCCTCTGGGCGGGGGTCCGACTGCTCAGCCTGGACCGGGGGCCGTTGGTGCAGGCGCTCGCGTTCACGCCGTACGTCGCGGGAGTCAGCGTGCTGGTCCTGGCCCTCGCGCTCGCCCTGCGGCGCTGGTGGCCGGCGGCGGTCGCGGCCCTGGCGGCGGTGGCGTTGCTCGGTACCGTCGCACCTCGGGCGCTGGCCAACCCGCAGCCGGCAGCGGCCGGGCCGACCGTGCGGCTGCTCACCGCCAATCTGCTCGCCGGCGCGGGCGACGCGCGGACACTGGTGGAGCTGGTCCGGCGACACCAGGTGGACGTGCTCACCGTGCAGGAGTTCACGCCGGACGCGCAGGCCGCCCTGGATCAACTCGGCCTCGCCACGCTGCTGCCGCACCGGCAGCTCAACCCCGAGATCGGCACGCCCGGCTCCGGGCTCTACTCGCGGTGGCCCCTCACCGACGGTGGCGTCCGACGCAACCTCGAGGGCTGGGGCTTCAGCCAGGCGTACGCGACGGTGTCCGTCCCCGGCGGGCCCCCGGTTAGCGTCGAGTCGGCCCACCCCTCGGCGCCGTACGCGCTGGACCAGGTGGGTGCCTGGCGGGCCGACCTGACCGCCCAACCACCGGCCACCCCGGACGGTGGCCTGCGGATCCTCGCCGGAGACTTCAACGCGACCCTCGACCACGGTCCACTGCGGGCACTGCTGCGCAGCGGTTACGTCGACGCCGCCGACGCCACCGGGGCGGGCCTGACCGGCACCTGGGGTCCCTACGACGGTGACCTCATCCCACCCGTCACCATCGACCACGTCCTGGTCGACCACCGGATAGCGGTCCGCTCAGTCGAGGTGTTCACCCTCCCCGGCAGCGACCACCGCCCCGTCCAAGCCACCCTCACCCTCCCCCTAACCCGTTAACCCCCCCGGCCCCGCACCCCACCCCCGCTCTCGTCGATCTTGCACTTACTGTCCCGACATCAGCGACAGAAGCCGCAGACCATCAACACAAAGTGCAAGATCGGCGAGGGCGAGGGCGAGGGTGGGGGCGAGGGTGGGGGTGGGGGTGGGGTGGGGTGGGACGGGAGGGGCGGGGTGGGGGTTAGACGGAGGTGGGGGCTAGGCCGTAGGTCAGGGCGTCTACCAGGGCGTGCCAGCTGGCCTCGACCACGTTGGGGTGGACGCCGACAGTGGTCCAGTCCCGGCCGCCGCCGTCGGAGGTTTCCAGCAGGACCCGGGTGACCGCGCCGGTGCCGTGACTCCCCTCCAGAATCCGCACCTTGTAGTCGGCCAACTCGAAGTCGCGCAGTTGTGGATAGTGCCGCGCCAGCCCCACCCGCAGCGCCTCGTCGAGGGCGTTGACCGGGCCGTTGCCCTCGGCGGTGGCGATCACCCGCTCACCGCGAACCCGGATCTTGACGGTCGCCTCGGAGACCACAGCGCCGTCCTCACGGTGCTCGACCAACACCCGGTACGACTCCAGGGTGAACGGTCGGGCCGGGCTGCCCTCCGGCATCTCGGAGCGGACCAGCAGCTCGAACGAGGCGTCGGCCGCCTCGAACGACCAGCCACCCGCCTCCAGCTCCTTGACCCGCTTGGTGACCCGGTTCAGGGCGTCCGGGCTGGCGGCCAGGTCCAGGCCGAGCTCACGACTCTTGAGCTCGACGCTGGCCCGACCGGCCATCTCCGTGATGAGGATCCGCATGTCGTTGCCCACCACCGACGGGTCCACGTGGTTGTAGAGCAACGGGTCGACCTTGATCGCGCTCGCGTGCAGCCCCGCCTTGTGGGCGAAGGCAGCGGCCCCGGCGTACGCCTGGTGGGTGTCGGGGGCGATGTTGGCGATCTCGGCGATGGCGTGCGAGACCCGCACCATCTGCGCCAGGCAGCCCTCCGGTAGGACGGGCATGCCGAGCTTGAGTTGAAGGTTGGCGACGACCGCGAAGATGTCGGCGTTGCCTGGGCGCTCGCCGTACCCGTTGGCGGTGCCCTGCACGTGGCGGACGCCCGCCTCGACGGCGGCGATGGTGTTGGCCACCGCGCAGGAGGTGTCGTTCTGGGCGTGCATACCGAGCAGCCCGGCGTCGATCCCCAGCCGGTTCGTCAGGTCCTGGATCACGGCGGTCACCTGGGACGGCAGCATGCCGCCGTTGGTGTCGCAGAGCACCATCCGCTCGGCGCCGGCGGCGAGCGCGGTCTGCACCACGGCGGCGCCGTACGCGGGGTCGTGCCGGTAGCCGTCGAAGAAGTGTTCGCCGTCGACGAAGACCCGTCGGCCCTCGCGGACGAGGTGGTTGACGGTGTCGTGGATCATCGCGAGGTTCTCCGCGCCGGTGGTGCGCAGCGCGCGCTCGACGTGCCGGGTGTCGGCCTTGGCGACCAGGGCCACGGCCGGGGTCTGCGCGTCCAGCAGGGCGCGTACCTGGGGGTCGTCCGCGACCGCGACGCCGGCCTTACGGGTGGCGCCGAACGCGACGAGTACGGCGTGCCGCAGGTCCAGTTCTGTGCGGGCACGGCGGAAGAACTCGGTGTCCTTGGGCACCGCGCCCGGCCAGCCGCCTTCGATGAAGCCGACGCCGAACTCGTCGAGCAGCCGGGCCACGGCCAGCTTGTCGACCACCGAGTAGGTGAGCCCCTCGCGCTGAGCGCCGTCGCGCAACGTGGTGTCGAAGACCTGGAACGTCATCAGGATCCTTTCTCGGAGCAACAAAAAGACCTCCCGCGGATGCGGGAGGTCTGCGCGCTCGGCAGAGGGGAGAGCCGGCGCGCTAGGTCGCAATAATCAGGGCGGTGCTGGTCACGATGGCCACTCTGCCACCCCTCTCCCGAATGTGGGAGGAACAATCCATATAGCGGGATGGTGACGGAGGGTTGGTACGCCCCGAACCGCCGCTCGTGATCGGCTTCACAAGCCACCTGGGCCACTCATCGGGGGAACCAGCCATGCGAGAGCATCGGGAACGGATCCGATGATGGCCACCGTGCCGTCAGCAAGGAGGACCTGTGCTCACCGTCAGTGACCGATTACCTGAGCACGGCCTCGCCGCCTGCGTATCGCTGGGCGCCAACAACGCGTCCACGGCGGTCAACCACACGTCCCACGAGGGCACGTGGTGTGTGGTCTTCGTCGGGCCGATGGGTTTCACCACCATCAGCCCGACGGGGATCGCCGACGAGACCTCCGCCGCCGGGTTCTGACCATGGGCCTGGACGCGATCAAGGCAGCTCTGCCGGAGTACGCCAACGACATCAGGCTCAACCTGGGCGCCACAATCGGTTCCTCGGCGTTGACCCCGCCACAGACCTGGGGCGTCGCGCTGGCCTGCGCGGTGACCGCTCGCAGCCCGGTGGTGTTGCGGGAGTTCGCGGCCGAGGCGCTCGGGCACCTCGGGCCGGAAGGCGTCGAGGCGGCCAAGGGTGCTGCGGCGATCATGGCGATGAACAACATCTACTACCGGGCCAAGCACCTGATCGGCGACGAGCTGTACGCCTCGATGCCGGCCCGACTGCGGATGCGGATCATCGCGAGGCCGGGGGTGGACAAGGGCGACTTCGAACTCTGGTGCTTCGCCGTGTCGGCCATCAACGGGTGTGAAGTGTGCCTGGAGCTGCACGAGAAGAAGCTGCGCGGCAGCGGCTTCACCCGGGAGCAACTGCACGAGGCCCTGCGGATCTCCGCCGTGGTGCACGCCGCGGCGGTCACCCTGGACGCCGAGACCGCCCTGGCCTGAACACGGCCGCCCGAAACGGGCCGACGCCGCACTTCGCGGCCCCTCGCCGTACAGCGGCCCGTCGCCGTACAGCGGCCGTGCCACGGCCTGATCGCCGTTTCCGGCCCCCGACGGCCGGGTAGCTCCTGCGGGGACGCACCCACCTTCGGCGAGACGATCGGCGACAGTCAGGAGTGAACGGCATGGACAGGATCGATCCGCACGCCACCCACGCGGGGCCGGACCCGCTGCGCGGCGGCGACCAGGGCGCGGTGCCCGGCGGTGCGCCGGCCGGCACGTTCGACCCCTGGCGCTACCGGGACCAGGCCGGCGTGGCCGACGTCGACCTGGTCGGCTACAAGGTCGAGGCCACCGACGGGGGAATTGGCAAGATCGACAGCGCCAGTCACGAGGTGGGCGGCAGCTACCTGGTCGTGGACACCGGACCCTGGATCTTCGGCAAGAAGGTGATGTTGCCGGCCGGCACCGTCAACCAGGTCGACCACGACCAGCGCACCGTCTCCGTCGACCGGACCCAGGACCAGATCAAGGCCGCCCCGGAGTACGACGAGACCAGCCACAGCGACCCGAGCTACCGGGATCAGCTCGGCGGCTACTACGACGAGACGTACGGCGCGCTCCCGCCCGGCACCGCACGCTGACTGTTCGACCCGACGGCCGGTGGGGCACCGCCCCACCGGCCGTTACCGTGTGAACGTGGACGTCACCGAGAACAACCCCCAGCTCTCGCTCCCCGCCACCTTCAACTTCCGCGACGTCGGTGGCCACCTCGGCCACGACGACCGGCCGGTACGCCGAGGTCGGCTCTACCGCTCCGACTCGCTGCACCGCCTCACCGAGCAGGACCGCGACGCGTTCGCCGCGATCGGGATCCGCACCGTCATCGACCTGCGCCGCCCCACCGAGGTGGAGCGCGACGGCCGGGTGCCGGAGTACCAGGGACTGACCTACCGGAACATCCACCCGGAGCACGCCGACTGGGCGGGTACGCCGCACGAGGAGGGCGCCAGCCTGGCCCGGTACCTCGCGGACCGGTACGCCGACCTGGCCCAGACCGGCACCGCCGGGCTGGCCGAGGCGGTGGGCCTGATCGCCGACTCCGCCAACGCCCCGGTGGTGGTGCACTGCGTCGCCGGCAAGGACCGCACCGGCATCGTGTGCGCGTTGACCCTCGCCGTGCTCGGCGTCGACGACGCGGACATCACCGCGGACTACGCGTTGAGCAGTGTGGCGTCGGCCCGGTACAGCGCCTGGCTGGCTTCGGTCACCCCGGGGGGCGTGAACGTGCCGGCACCGTTCCTGAGCTCACCCGCGGAGGCGATGCAGATCTTCCTCGACGAGTTGCGCGCCGGGCACGGCTCGGTCGAGGCGTACCTGCGCCACGCCGGGGTGACCGAGGAACAGCTCGCCGCGCTCCGCGACCACCTGCTCGACGAGCCCACTGAGGCGCAGCCCAACGACGCGTAGCGCCGACTGTGCCGGCCCGTCCGGGTGGACGGGCCGGCGCGGCGACGGAGATCAGAAGACCCGCTGCACCCAGCCGTGCGGGTCGGCCGCCTTGCCCCGCTGGATGTCGACCAACTGCTGACGCAGGGCCATGGTGACCTGACCGGGCTCGCCACCACCGATCAGGAACTCGCCGTCCGGGAAGCGGACCCCACCGATCGGGGTGACCACCGCGGCGGTGCCGCAGGCGAACACCTCCTTCAGGCGTCCGCTGGCGGCGTCGGCCTGCCAGTCGGCGAAGCTGACCGGCCGCTCCTCGACCTGGTGTCCGGCCCCGGCGGCCAGCGCGAGGACGGCGTCGCGGGTGATGCCCGGCAGGATCGTGCCGGTCAACGGTGGGGTGACCACTGTGCCGTCGTCGTAGACGAAGAAGACGTTCATCCCGCCCAGCTCGTCGACGAACCGGCGCTCCACCGCGTCCAGGAAGACGACCTGGTCGCAGCCGGCCTCGATGGCCTCCGCCTGGGCGGCGAGCGACGCGGCGTAGTTGCCGCCGCACTTGGCCGCGCCGGTGCCACCGGGCGCGGCCCGCGTGTAGTCCGGGGAGACCCAGACGGTGACCGGCTTGACGCCACCGGTGAAGTACGCCCCGACCGGTGAGGCGATCACCATGTAGAGGTACTCGTTGGCCGGCCGGACGCCGAGGAAGACCTCGCTGGCGAACATGAACGGCCGCAGGTAGAGGCTGCCGTCCTCGCCGGTCGGGATCCACTCCCGGTCGATCTCGATGAGCTTGTGCAGCGAGTCGACGAACACGTCCGGCGGCAGCACCGGCATCGCCATCCGCTGTGCGGAGGTGGCGAAGCGGGCCGCGTTGGCGTCCGGCCGGAACATCGTCACGCCACCGTCGGCAGTGCGGTACGCCTTGAGCCCTTCGAAGATCTCCTGCGCGTAGTGCAGCACCGCGCTGGCCGGGTCCATCGGGATCGGGGCTCGGGCCTCCACCCGGGCGTCGTACCAGCCCTTGCCGTCGGCGTAGCGGACGGTGACCATGTGGTCGGTGAACACCCGGCCGAACCCGGGGTTGGTCAACAGTGCGGCCCGATCGGCGACGGATACCGGCGCGAGATTCGGACGGATCTCGAAGTCGAGCTTGTCACCACCGCTCATCGCGCTGACCTCCCTGCGGGACAACGGCATGCGGGACCGCACACCGACATGGCTGTGCCAGAAACTTACCCCGAACGCTCGTTCAGCGGGTAACGCCGGTCGGCTGCCTGTGGCAGACCGGTCGCCACGCGGGCCGGGGTGATCAGGCTACGGCGTGGGCGGCGAGCCGGTCGCCGACCTCTTCGGTACGCAGCGTCACGCCCGGCACGCGGCTGGCCAGCTCGGCGGCGACCGCCGCGTTGACCCGAGCGGCCGACTCGCTGTGCCCGAGCTGCTCCAGCAGCAACGCGGCGGAGAGCACCGCGGCGACCGGGTCGGCGATGCCCTGCCCGGCGATGTCCGGCGCCGAGCCGTGCACCGGCTCGAACATCGAGGGGTACGCCCCCTCGGGGTTGATGCAACCGCTGGCGGCCAGCCCGATGCCGCCGGTGACGGCCGCGGCGATGTCGGTGAGGATGTCGCCGAAGAGGTTGTCGGTGACCACCACGTCGTAGCGCTGCGGCTGGGTGACCAGGAACATGGCCGCCGCGTCGACGTGCTGGTACTCGGTCTCGATGTCCGGGTGCTCGGCGGCGACCGCGTCGAACGTACGCGCCCAGAGCGACCCGGCGTGGGTGAGCACGTTGGTCTTGTGCACGAGGGTGACCTTGCGCCGTTCCCGGCGGCCGGCGCGGGCGAACGCGTCGCGGATCACGCGCTCCACGCCGTGCCGGGTGTTCAGGCTCTCCTCGGTGGCGACCTCGGCCGGGGTGTCCCGGTGCAGGGAACCACCGGCACCGGCGTAGAGCCCCTCGGTGCCCTCGCGCACCACCACGAGGTCGACCTCGCCCGGCTTCACGTTGCCCAGCGGGCCGGCGACCCCGGGCCAGAGCCGGGACGGGCGCAGGTTGACGTACTGGTCGAAGGCGAAACGGAGCTTGAGCAGCAGCCCACGCTCCAGCACGCCCGGCGGGACCGTCGGGTCACCGACCGCGCCGAGCAGGATCGCGTCGTGTCCGGCCAGCTCGGTCAGCACCGAGTCGGGGAGCACCTCTCCGGTACGGTGCCAGCGGGCGGCGCCGAGGTCGTACTCAGTGGCCTGCACGCCGGGCAGCACCGCGTCGAGGACCTTGCGGGCCTGCGCGACCACCTCGGGCCCGATGCCATCTCCGGCCACCACCGCGATCCGCGCCACGACCGCACTCCTCTGCTCAACGGTTGTTCGGGCAACGGTACGTCGCCGTCCCGCCTCCCGGTACGCGGCGTCCACAATTTGGGATTCCCGGATGCACAGCACCCTCTCAGCTGGGACTCATGAGGCGGTCATCTCCGCTGCCTACGGTAGTACTCAGTGGGTCGCGGGGGCCTGCTGACCAACGGGGTCGCGGTGACGCGGCACCAAGTGCGAGGGGGCAGATGCGATGCGCATCGACGAGCAGCCGCGGACCCGCTGGCCGGACACGTCCGCGTTCCGCAACCGCCGGCCGGACCTTCGACTCGGCAGCCGCCGTCACCGGATCGACCCGGCCGCCGCCACCGAGGGCCGGATCGCGGTGCAGCACACCGTACGCACCGCGACCGCCGAGTACACCCTGCTGCTCAACGCCCCCGAGTGGCTCGGCCGTCGGGGCGTGGGCGAGGCGTTGCGGGACAGCGTCGCCGAGTTGCGCGCCATCGACCTCACCTACGGGCCCAACCGGCCGGAGAGCCTGGTCTCCCGGCTGCGTCGGGGCGAGATCAGCCCGGAGTCGTACCCGCCGCTCGCCGATCTGGTGGACCGCTGCGCCGCGATGCGCGCGGCCACCGACGGGTGGTTCGACGCCTGGGCGGTGCCCGGCGGCTTCGACCCGGGCGGCCTGCTCGGCGGTTGGGCTGTGGAACGGGCCGCCGAGCGACTGCGCAACGCCGGCATCCACGACTACGCCGTACTCACCGGCGCTGACCTCGTCGTCCGGGGCCGCGCACCGCACGGCGGTCCCTGGCGGGTCGCGGTGCACCACCCGACCGCACCCGAGCGCGCGCCGCTGGTGCTGGAGATGACCGCCGGCGCGGTCGGCACCTCCGGGGTGAGCGGGCGGCAGGGGCACGTGGTGGACCCGCACACCGGCGAGCCGGCCGATCACCTCGTCGCCGCCACGGTGGTGGGCCCGGACCTGACGATCGCCGACGCCTACGCCACAGCGCTCTACGCCGCCGGCCCCACCGGCCTGGCGTGGTTCCGGGGCAACTCCGACTATCGCGCGCTCTTCGCCCACCGTCGCTGAGCGGAACGCAGTAGCGATCGGCCCCCACGGTCTCGGCAACGACAGTGGGGGCCGGTCAGCGACGAGTGCGCGTGGCTCGCACAACCGAGGGGTGCGGACCGGTCGGGCCGGACGTCGACCGCGCCACCCGAAGACGGGCCGGCGCCTCGAACTCGGCCAGTGACCGCAGTGCGTACGCTAGCGAATCGACGCAACTCGACGCAAGAGTCTCCACACCGGACCGTCGCTACCGGAGACTGTGGTAATCGGTGGTTGACCGGCGGCGAGGCAGTTTCGACATGATGAACGACGGATGGCACGCTATCCGCCGTGAGTTTCGATCTGAGCGTGTGGGCCCTGGAGGACGGGGCGACGCCCGAGGACGTGCGGACAGCGGTCAACGGTTGCCGGCAGGGGCGGCACGTGGACCGCTACCCCGATCCGCGGGTGGTCAGCTTCTACCGGGCGATCACCGCCTCCTATCCGGACCGTCACCCCGGCCCGAACAGCCCGTGGGCGGTGGCACCACTGCACGCGGCCCACGACCACGTCGAGCTGAACCTGCACCCGACCTGCGCGGACCAGGTGCTGCTGGACATCGAGCGGCTGGCCGGCGAGCACGGGCTGATGCTCTTCGACCCGCAGGACGGCTCGGTCTACCCGCCGCCGGCGCGGCTGCCCGGCTGACCTGACCGGCGGCACGGACGGGAAATGACGAGGGGCCCGGCGAATCGCCAGGCCCCCCACGGTGTTTGTCGTCTACTACTCGTCGCGCAGGTCGGCGGCGCTGGCCGAGGTGGCGCCGATCGAATCGGCGGCCGACGTGAGCAGGTCGGCACCGAGCGCCTGGTCGACGGTGAGCGTCATCAGCGTCTCACCGCCCGCCTCCCGACGAGCCACCTGCATGGCGGCGATGTTGATGCCCGACTCGCCGAGCAGGGTACCGACCGTGCCGACCACACCGGGCCGGTCCGCGTAGCGCAGGAAGAGCAGGATGCCCTCCGCGCCGATCTCCACGTCGAAGCCGTCCACCTCGGTCAGCTTCAGCACGTCCCGAGCGCCCGAGTGGGTGACAGTGCCGGAGACACTGACCGTCCGGCCGTCCGGCAGCGCGCCGCGCACCGTGACCAGGGTCGGCTGCTCGGCCGTCTCGGCCAGCGTGGCCAGGGTGACCTCGACGCCACGCTCGGCGGCCAGGTGCGGGGCGTTGACGTAGGTGACCTGCTCCTCGACCACGGAGCTGAACAGGCCCTTGGTCGCGGCGAGCTTGAGCACCGACACGTCGTGGCTGACGATCTCACCGCGGACCTCGACCGTGACGCTGGCGGCGACCGCACCGGCGACAGCGGTGAACGCGCGGCCGAGCTTCTCCGCCAGCGGCAGCAGCGGCCGAACGTCCTCGGCGACCACACCGCCGGCCTGCACGTTCACCGCGTCCGGAACGAACTCGCCCTGCAACGCCAGCTTGACGCTCTTGGCCACGGCGAGACCGGCCTTGTCCTGCGCCTCGTGGGTGGAGGCGCCCAGGTGCGGGGTGGCCACCACGTTGTCGAAGGCGAACAGCGGCGACGAGGTGCACGGCTCCTTGCTGTACACGTCGACACCGGCACCGGCGACCCGACCCTCGGCGATCGCGTCCGCGAGCGCCTGCTCGTCGACCAGCCCGCCACGGGCGGCGTTGATGATTCGAACGCCGGGCTTGACGAGGGCCAGCTCCTTCTCACCGATCAGCCCCACCGTCTCCGGCGTCTTCGGCAGGTGGATGGAGATGAAGTCGCTCTCCCGCAGCAGCTCCTCCAGGCCGACCAGGCGGACGCCGAGCTGCGCCGCGCGGGCCGGCTGGATGTACGGGTCGTACGCGATCAGCCGGGTGCCGAACGCGGCGATGCGAGACGCGAAGAGCACCCCGATACGACCGAGCCCGACCACGCCCACGGTCTTGCCCTGCACCTCGACGCCGGTGTACTTCGACCGCTTCCACTCCCCCGCCTTGAGCGCGGAACTGGCGCTCGCGGTGTTACGGGCGACGGCAAGCAGCAGCGCGACGGCCTGCTCGGCGGCGGAGACGATGTTGGAGGTGGGCGCGTTGACGACCATGACGCCCCGCGCGGTGGCGGCCGGCACCTCGACGTTGTCCAGCCCGACGCCCGCCCGGGCGACCACCTTTAGTCGCGGCGCGGCGGCGACCGCCTCGGCGTCGATCTGGGTCGCGCTGCGCACGATGACGGCGTCGGCCTCGGAGAGCGCCGAGAGCAGGGCCGGACGGTCGGTGCCGTCGACGTGACGGACGTCGAAGTCGTGGGCGAGCACCTCGATGGCGGCGGGGGCGAGTTCTTCGGCGATCAGTACGACAGGATTCATCGGTCCTCGTAGAGGTCGTGTATGCGATCGGCCCGGGCGGCGGGGCGCCGCACTGCGCCCTGCGCTGATCCGTGCCGTGGCCGTCAGGTGCCGGCTGCTGCACCTACAGGCGATCGTAGGGGCCCCGCTGGTCGGCGTGTTCCGGTCTTCGGGGTGAGTGCCCTCACACGCCCGGTCGGGCGACGGACATCGGCCGTTCACCGAACCGACATGGTTGCTCCGGCCGCGCCGAGCACCGGCGGCGCTGGTCAGCCGGTCACTGCGGAAGAGTCGTGGCGCACGAGCACTGCCGCCCGACGTATCGACGGGCGGCAGCATGCCGTGCAGCCCCGGGGCGGCGCTGGGGAGAGCGCCGGCCCAGGGGCTGTCGGTGGATCGTCGGTCGGACGGGTCAGGCGGTCTCGGTGATCGGACGGTCGACCCAGCTCATCATGCCGCGCAGCTTCTTGCCGGTCTCCTCGATCGGGTGCGCCGCACCCTCGGCCTGCCACTTGGTGAAGTTGGGCCGGCCGGCCTCGTCCTCGGCGACCCACTCGCGGGCGAACTCGCCGGACTGGATCTCACCCAGGATCTTGCGCATCTCGTCCTTGACCCGGGAGTCGATGATGCGCGAGCCGCGGGAGAGGTCGCCGTACTCGGCGGTGTCGGAGATGCTGTAACGCATCTTCGCGATGCCGCCCTCGTACATGAGGTCGACGATCAGCTTCAGCTCGTGCAGGCACTCGAAGTAGGCGACCTCCGGGGCGTAGCCCGCCTCGGTGAGCACCTCGAAACCGGTCTGCACCAGCGCCGAGGCGCCGCCGCAGAGCACCGCCTGCTCGCCGAAGAGGTCGGTCTCGGTCTCCTCGGTGAAGGTGGTCTTGATCGCGCCGGCGCGGGTGCCGCCGATTCCCTTGGCGTACGCGAGAGCGAGCGCGAGCGCGTTGCCGCTGGCGTCCTGCTCGACGGCGACGAGACAGGGCACGCCCTTGCCGTCGCTGTACTGGCGGCGGACCAGGTGGCCGGGGCCCTTGGGGGCGACCATCGCCACGTCCACCTCGGCCGGCGGCTTGATCAGGCCGTACCGGATGTTGAAGCCGTGGCCGAAGAAGATCGCCTTGCCGGGGGCCAGGTGCGGCTCGATCGACTCGGCATAGATCTTGCGCTGGGCGGTGTCCGGTGCGAGCACCATGATCACGTCGGCCTCGGCCGAGGCCTCGGCCGGCGTGAGCACCCGAAGGCCCTGCTCCTCAGCCTTGGGACGGCTCTTCGAGCCCTCCGGCAGACCGATCACCACGTCGACGCCGGAGTCGCGCAGCGACAGCGCGTGGGCGTGGCCCTGGCTGCCGTAGCCGATCACCGCGACCTTCTTGGCCTGGATCAGGCCGAGGTCGGCATCGTCGTCGTAGTACACCTCAACGCTCATGAGAACTTCCCTTTCGTACGACGGCCGGGGCGGCCCGTCGTGGTCTGTGCGGATGAATTCGCCGGACGGCCGGCCGAGGGCCGACCGGTGGCGGGTCAGGCGGCCCGCAGCGCGGGGCCGGCGGTGATCGAACGCGAGCCGCGCCCGATGGCCACCAGCCCGGACTGGACCATCTCCTTGATGCCGAAGGCCTCGAGGTCGCGCAGGAGCGCGTCGAGCTTGTCCGGGGTGCCGGTGGCCTCGATGGTCAGTGTGTCCGGTGCGACGTCGACCACCCGGGCGCGGAACAGGTTGACCGTCTCCAGCACCTGCGAGCGCGCGGCCCGGTCGGCGCGCACCTTCACCAGCAGCAACTCCCGGGCGACCGAGACCTGGGGATCCAGCTCAACGATCTTGAGCACGTTGACGAGCTTGTTCAGCTGCTTGGTGACCTGCTCCAGCGGGGACGACTCCGCGTTGACCACGATGGTGATCCGGGAGACGTCCGGGTTCTCGGTCTCGCCGACCGCCAGGCTGTCGATGTTGAAGCCGCGCCGGGAGAACAGGCCGGAGACCCGGGCGAGCACGCCCGGCTTGTTCTCCACCAGCACGGACAGGGTGTGCATGGTCATGCCACGGCCTCGCTTCGCTCGGTCATGGCATGACCATGCGCATCACTGAGCTTGATGATTCGTTCGCTTCGCTCACTCATTAAATGTCATCCTCGTCGAAGACCGGGCGGACGCCACGGGCGAACATGATCTCGTCGTTGCTGGTGCCGGCGGCGACCATCGGCCAGACCATCGCGTCCTTGCCGACCACGAAGTCGATCACCACGGGGGCGTCGTTGATCTCCATGGCGGCGGCGATGGTCTTGTCCACGTCATCCGCGCTCTCGCACCGCAGCCCGACGCAGCCCAGAGCCTCGGCGAGCTTGACGAAGTCGGGGATGCGGTGCTTGTGGGTGCCGAGCTCGGTGTTGGAGTAACGCTCGTTGTAGAACAGCGTCTGCCACTGCCGGACCATGCCGAGGTTGCCGTTGTTGATGACGGCGATCTTGACCGGGATGCCCTCCAACGCGCAGGTGGCCAACTCCTGGTTGGTCATCTGGAAGCAGCCGTCCCCGTCCACCGCCCAGACCACAGTGTCCGGCTTGCCGACCTTGGCGCCCATCGCCGCCGGCACCGCGTAACCCATCGTGCCGAGACCGCCGGAATTCAACCAGGTGTACGGCTTCTCGTAGGAGATGAACTGCGACGCCCACATCTGGTGCTGGCCCACCCCGGCCACGAAGATCGCGTCCGGGCCGACGATCTCGCCCAGCCGCTTGATCACGTACTGCGGGGACAGGGTCCCGTCGACCGGCTCGTCGTAGCCCAGCGGATAACGGTCGCGCAGGTCGTTCAGCTGCGTCCACCAGTCACCGAGGTCGGCGGTGCGCCCCGCCGACCGCTCGGCGGTGACGGCGGCGATCAGCTCGTCGATGACGTGCTTGGCGTCGCCGACGATCGGCACGTCCACGTGCCGGTTCTTGCCGATCTCGGCGGGGTCGATGTCCGCGTGCACCACCGCCGCGTCCGGGGCGAACGAGTCCAGTTTGCCGGTGACCCGGTCGTCGAAGCGTGCGCCGAGCGCGACGATCAGATCCGCCTTCTGCAGGCCGTAGACCGCGGCGACGGTGCCGTGCATGCCGGGCATTCCCAGGTGCTGCTGATGCGAGTCGGGGAACGCGCCGAGCGCCATCAGCGTGGTGACGACCGGGATGCCGGTCAGCTCGGCCAGCCGCCGCAGCCCGTCGGTGGCACCGGCCTTGAGGACCCCGCCGCCGACGTAGAGCACCGGCCGTCGGGCCGCGGCCATCAGCCGCGCCGCCTCCCGGATCTGCTTGCCGTGCGGGTGCAGGGTGGGCCGGTAGCCGGGCAGGTCCAGGGTGGGCGGCCAGGAGAAGGTGGTCTGCGCCTGGAGCACGTCCTTGGGGATGTCGACCAGCACCGGGCCGGGTCGCCCGCTGCTGGCCAGGTGGAACGCCTCGGCCAGCACCCGGGGGATCTCCTCGGCGTTCTGCACGAGGAAGTTGTGCTTGGTGATCGGCAGGGTGATGCCCTGGATGTCCGCTTCCTGGAAGCCGTCGGTGCCGATCAACGGGCTGGCCACCTGCCCGGTGATGGCCACCATCGCCACCGAGTCCATGTACGCGTCCGCGATCGGGGTGACCAGGTTCGTCGCGCCCGGGCCGGAGGTGGCGATACAGACCCCGACCTTGCCGGTGGCCTGCGCGTAGCCGGTCGCCGCATGCCCCGCGCCCTGCTCGTGCCGCACCAGGATGTGCCGGACCGTCGAGTCGTAGAGCGGGTCGTACGCCGGCAGGATCGCGCCGCCCGGAATGCCGAAGACGACGTCGACCTCGAGCGCCTCGAGGGACCGCACGAGCGAGCTGGCCCCGGAGATCGGGGTCGCGGCGGCGGGCCGTACCGCCGGGGCGGCCGGGTTGGCCGTGCGCGTGGCGGCCTGGTCGACGTCGACGGTCGGGTCGACGGCCGCGCGGGCCCGGCGGGCGGTGTGGGCGAGGGTCTCGGGCGTGGGTCTCGTCATGGCGGTTCTGGCCTTCGGCTGGAGTGGCTGGTGGCTAGTCAAGCGATGCGACGCGGGCGGGGCCCGCCTCGCCAGGTTCCGATGGCAATAAAAACGGCCCTCGTGCAGATGCACGGGGCCAGCGCACTCTCGGTGAGGGAGAGTGCGCTCAGGTAAGTACTCGCAGCGACCGGTACGACGACATGCGGCTAAGCCTGACGCATCTCACGCGATGAGTCAACTGATCCCACATGTTGGTTAACGGAGGTCGGCGCGTCGACCGGCGACGCGCCATCGGCGGGCGGGGTGAGCTGCCCGGACATGCCCGGAGGGCGGCGTGGCGCGGGCACCGGAGCGGGACGCGCACCCGGTGACGTGGCCGCCTCCAGCATCGCCTCCAGGTGCTCGGCCGGCACCCCCCAGCCGAAGAGCGCGCCCTGGCCGAAGCGACAACCGGCCGCCACCACCGCGGCCAACTCGGTCGGGGTGGTCACCCCCTCGGCGATCACCTCCAGCCCCAACTGGTGACCCAGGCGCATGACGATGTCGACCATCGGGGCGAACGCCGGACCGTCCTGACCGACCGGGCGGACCGGCTCGTGCTCGGCGACCAGGCTGTGATCGATCTTGAGGATGTCGATCGGCAACCGGCGCAGCTGCCCCAGCGACGAGTAGCCGGCCCCGAAGTCGTCCAGCGCGATCCGGACACCGGTCAACCGCAGCGCGGTCAGCCGCCGGATCAGCTCGTCCAGGTCGGTGGCGACCGCGTGCTCGGTGACCTCCAGCACCAGCCGCTGCGGCGGCACGTGGTGGGCGCGCAGCGCCTCGGCGACCTGGACCACGTACTCGGGGGCGTGCAGCTCGCGCGGGGAGACGTTGACCGACACCCAGACGTCGTGCCCGTCGGCCAGCCACCGGGAGAGCTGGTAGCAGGCCTGATGCAGCACCCAGGCACCGAGCGGGGCGATCATGCCGCACTCCTCGGCGAGCGGGATGAACTCGTCCGGACGCACGTTGCCAAGCTCAGGATGGTGCCAGCGGAGCAGCGCCTCGGCGCCGACCGGCCGCACCGACGGCAGCGACGCCACCGGCTGGAACGCCAACCGCAGCTCGTCGCGGTCGATCGCGCCGCGCAGCTCGTGCTCCACCGTCGTACGCCGGCGCAGCAGTTGGTCGTACGCGGCGTCGTACCGCTCGATCCGGTTCTTGCCACGCTGCTTGGCGTAGCGCAACGCCAGGTCGGCGTGGCGCAGCAGCAACTCCACGTCGGGCTCATCGGCCCAGTCGGCCACCCCGATGCTCACCGACAGGAAGACCGGCCCCTCAGGCTGGTCGTAGGGGCGGTTGATCACCCCGAGGAGCCGTTCGGCGACCCGGTCCGCCTCGACCGGCCGGCCCTGCATGAGTACGGCGAACTCGTCGCCGCCCAGCCGGGCGGCCACGTCGCCGGGGCGCAGGTTGCCGCGCAGCCGCCGGCCCACCTCGGCCAGCACGGCGTCGCCCACGTCGTGGCCCCGCATGTCGTTGACGTTCTTGAAGCCGTCCAGGTCCAGGCCGAGCAGCACACACGGGTTGTGGTCGGCGGCGTTGCGGTGCAGCGCCCGGAGCAGTCCGCGTCGGTTGGCCAGCGACGTCAGCGGATCGGTGTGCGCCAGCTCACGGAAGTGCGCCTCCCGCTCGGCCAGGCGGCTCGCGTACCCCCGGACGTCGCGAAGCGTGAGGTACTGCCGTGCCACCAGGGCGAAGCCCTCCACGCTGCCGGCCACGATGCCCGCCGCGGTGAACCGGCCGTCCTGGGCGAGGTGGTACATGGCCGAGGCGGCCATCGCCAGCATCGGGGCTATCGCGTACTCGCCGTCGCTACCGACCAGGTCAAGGTCGATCTGCCCCGGTCGGTCGGCCCGGTAGACAGTGAGCGCCACGGCCAGCAGGCCGGCGGCGAGCACCACCGCACCGGTCAGCGCCATTGTCGGCCCGGCCTGGCAGAGCCCGGCGCTCAGACCCAGCCCACCGCAGGTCACCGCGCTGATGCCGGCGCCCAGCGCGGCGAGCCGGCGACGTGGGGCGGCGGCCCGGAAGACGACGATCACGACGAGCCCGGCGCTGAGCGCGGCGCTCACAGTGGCCAGCAGGATCGCCGGGCAGGCCATCGGGGTGGCGGCACCGAGCAACCGGGTGGGCTCGGAGAAGAGCACCCAACCGACGAACCACAGCGCCGAGGCCATGACCAGGCCGTCCAGGGCGAGCCGGGCCGTTCCGGCCGCGGTGGCGGCCACCCCGGGCAGCCGCAGCAGACCAGCCGCGAAGGCCAGCCCGCTCACCGCCGTGCCGATCGCCACCATCGTCGCCCAACCGGTGCGCTGCCCCTGCTCGTGGGCCCAGTGGTCGTTCGCGCTGAGCGCGGCGACCACCCCGGCCAGGAGGCTGAGCAGGGCAACTGCGGCGGCGCCTGCGAGCAGCACGTGTGCCGGCCGACGCGGCACCGCCCGCCGCCGGGCGACGACGGTCAGCAGCACGGCGGCCACCGCGGCGACGAGCCCGCTGAGCGCCGCGACAGCGACCATGCCCGGTGGAATATGCACGCCTCCAAGAGTGCCGGATGGGCGCACCTCATGGGGGGCTGGGTGTGCATCTGTTGGGACACGGCAGATCGGGGGCGGGCCGGTGCGTCGACGGTGTCATGCTGGTATGCATGCCTGAGCTGCGGTCGAGGACTTCCACACACGGTCGGACGATGGCCGGCGCCCGGGCCCTCTGGCGGGCCACCGGGATGACCGACGACGATTTCGGCAAGCCGATCGTCGCCATCGCCAACAGTTTCACCCAGTTCGTGCCTGGTCACGTACACCTCAAGGACATGGGTGGCCTGGTCGCCGACGCGGTCGCCGAGGCCGGTGGGGTGGGCCGGGAGTTCAACACCATCGCTGTCGACGACGGCATCGCGATGGGCCACGGCGGCATGCTCTACTCGCTGCCCAGCCGTGAGCTGATCGCCGACGCGGTCGAATACATGGTCAACGCGCACTGCGCGGACGCCCTGGTCTGCATCTCCAACTGCGACAAGATCACTCCCGGGATGCTGCTGGCCGCGTTGCGGCTCAACATCCCGACCGTCTTCGTCTCCGGCGGCCCGATGGAGGCCGGCAAGACGATGGCGATCGAGGGCGTCGTGCACAGCAAGATCGACCTGATCGACGCGATGATCGCCTCCTCCAACGAGGCGGTCACCGACGAGCAGCTCGGTGAGATCGAACGCTCCGCCTGCCCGACCTGCGGTTCCTGCTCCGGCATGTTCACCGCCAACTCGATGAACTGCCTCACCGAGGCGATCGGACTGGCGCTGCCCGGCAACGGTTCGACGCTTGCCACCCACGCCGCCCGCCGGTCACTGTTCGTCGAGGCCGGCCGGACCGTCGTGGAGATCTCCAAGCGGTGGTACGACGGCGACGACGACTCGGTGCTGCCGCGTACGGTCGCCTCCAAGGCCGCCTTCGAGAACGCTGTCGCCCTGGACGTGGCGATGGGCGGCTCCACCAACACGGTGCTGCACCTGCTGGCCGCCGCCCGCGAGGCGGAGATGGACTTCGGCGTCAGCGACATCGACGCGATCTCCCGCCGGGTGCCGTGCCTGGCCAAGGTCGCCCCGAACTCGCCGAACTACCACATGGAGGACGTCCACCGGGCCGGCGGCATCCCGGCGATCCTCGGCGAACTGGACCGGGCCGGGCAGCTCAACCGGAACGTGCACGCCGTGCACTCCCCCTCGCTCGCGCAGTGGCTGACCGACTGGGACGTGCGCGGCGGCTCCCCCACCCCGACGGCTGTCGAACTGTTCCACGCCGCGCCGGGCGGAGTGCGTACCGTCGAGCCGTTCTCCACCACCAACCGGTGGTCGTCGCTGGACACCGACGCGGCCGGCGGCTGCATCCGGGACCGCGAGCACGCCTACTCGGCCGACGGTGGGCTGGCCATCCTGCACGGCAACCTGGCACCCGAAGGCAGCGTGGTGAAGACCGCCGGGGTGCCCGACGACTGCCTGACCTTCCGCGGCCCGGCGAAGGTCTACGAGTCGCAGGACGACGCGGTGACCGCGATCCTCGCCAAGCAGGTGGTCGCCGGCGACGTGGTGGTGATCCGGTACGAGGGGCCCAAGGGCGGCCCCGGCATGCAGGAAATGCTGTACCCCACCTCGTTCCTCAAGGGCCGTGGGCTCGGCCGCTCCTGTGCGCTGCTCACCGACGGTCGCTTCTCCGGTGGCACCTCCGGGCTCTCCATCGGGCACGTCTCACCCGAGGCGGCCTCCGGCGGGCTGATCGCCCTGGTCCGCGACGGCGACGAGGTCGTCATCGACATCCCGGCCCGGTCGATCGAGCTGAACGTGCCGGCCGAGGAGTTGGAGGCCCGCCGGGTGGCCGAGGAGAAGCGCGACAAGCCGTACACCCCGACCGATCGGCAGCGGCCGGTGTCGGCGGCGTTGCGGGCGTACGCCTCGATGGCCACCTCGGCCAGCGACGGCGCCTACCGCCGCGTCCCGGAGTAACCATCGGGACGTCACGCCGCGGTCGTGCCGGCGCACTGTGTCAGCCGGCGGGGCTGAAGCGCATGGTGACCGCCTGCCCGGCGTGCCGGGTCGCCAGGCGCAACAGGTGCTGCTCGGGGTCGGCGACATCACGCGGCCCCGAGCAGGGCTCCGGCGCGGCTGAATGCGGCCCGCCCCGTCAATCCGTCGAGATCTTGGACAGTTTCCGTCAGCGCGGAACGGAAACTGTCCAAGATCTCGAAAAAGCCGTCGGCGGTCTCCGCAGGCACCGTCTTGCCGTGGTCGGTGTGTCAGGCCGGGCCCGCCCGGCCCGTTCCGGTACTGCCGGGTTTCCGTGGCGACCTGCCCGACCGGGGCAGTGATCGCGGGGAGGGATCACCGGGTCAGGATGGCGCCCACGGTCCGCTGACGAACTGGCCGTTGCCGACGAACGGGCTGACGTTGGGCACGCACCCGCCCAGACCCATCGTCTGCGTCATCATGACCGGGGCCGGTCTGCCGCGACCGCCACACTTCATGTGGGCGAAGCCGAGGAAGTGGCCGAACTCGTGATTGATCACGCCGGCGTGGTACTCGTCGATGCTGACCGGGTATCCCGGTGACCCCTGGAGCCACCGCCGCAGGTTGATCATGATGGTCTTGCCGTACTTGCAGGAGTAAACGCCTTCGGTGTCGACGCCGCTCGCGCCGCAGAGTCTGTCCACTGTCCTCGGTGTCGCGAGCCGCACGTCGACGTCGACAGTCGAGCCGCCGACCCGCTGGAACGACCACGACGCCCGGGTCAGGTTCACCGCCGCGTTGGTGACCGGGTGCTGAGCCGACGTGGCCCACCCGTTCGGTGCGGCCAGCACCTGCTCGATGCTCGCGGCGAACCGGGCCGGCTTCCAGGCGGGGATGTCACCCCAGGCGATGCCCTTCTCCACCGAGACGCTGTAGCGCACCCGCTTCTTGCCCTTGCCGATCACGCGACCGTTGCCGGTGGCTTTGGTGAAGGTGCCGGCGGCCCTGGTGGGGATCTGCGCGTCGGTGGGGATGTCCGGGGTCGGGCTGGAGGTCGGCGTGTCGTCGGGGCTCGGAGCTGAGCTCTGCGCACTCGGGCCGGAACGTGGGACGTCGGCCTGCCCGGCCGCCGGTGCCGACAGGCCACAGGCGGTGGTCGCCAGCACCACCGCCAACGAGATCGGCGCAAGCAGCCGTCCGTTGATCCGCACGTCGGAACCTCCAGGAGCAGTCACGGGTGAGTGAGGAACACCGGAAGGCTACGTGACTGCCTGTAAGGAAAATGTCAGGATGATCAGTGCCGAGGCATGCGCAAAAGCAGATAAATCTGGCATTAAACACTGATGCGGATCGCTCTGGGTGATCAGTGCGGTCGCTGTGAGCGAGGTCAGGCGGCCGCTACGACGTGGTCGATCACGAGGTGGGCGGCACCGGTGATGCCGACGTCCTGGCCCGCGGCGACCCGTTCGATGAGGAGGGTCTGGGTGGCCAGCGGGAGGCATCGCTCGTAGAGGGTGGCCCGCATGCTGGCCAGCAGCGGCTCACAGTCGGCGAGCCGACCACCGATGGCCACCACCTGCGGGTTGAAGAAGTTGACCACCACGGCCAGGATCTCGCCGACGGCGCGGCCGGCCTGCCGGGCGAGAGCGGTGGCCTGTCGGTCACCGTCGTCGATCAGCCGGATCACACCGGTCAGGTCGGAGACCGGCACGCCCTGCTCCCGGAGCGCGGTGACCAGCGCGGCACCACTGGCCACGGCTTCCAGGCAGCCGGCGTTTCCACAGGTGCACGGTGGCGCGGGATCGGCCACCACCCGGCAGTGGCTGATGTCCCCGGCCGATCCCTGCGCGCCCCGGTGCAACCGTCCACTGGAGATCACACCGGAGCCGATTCCGGTGCCAGCCTTGATGTAGACGGCGTGGTCCAACTCGGAATGCGCGGTGCGGTGCGCGCCGAGTGCCATCAGGTTGGCGTCGTTGTCCACGACGACCGGCACGTCGACGCGACCGGCGCAGAACGCGGCGACGTCGAAGCCGTTCCAGCCGGGCATCCGCGACGGGCTGACGATCCGCCCGGTGGAGTGCTGCACCGGACCGGGGATCCCGATGCCGATGCCGCGGAGCGCACCTGGCGCCGAGCCGCCGCTGGCCGCCGGATCGCTGCCGACCAGCGTGGCGACCTCGGCGAGTAGCGCACCGAGCACCGCCTCCGGGCCGTCCTCGATGCGGACCGACAGGGTGCGGGCCTGGACCACCCGCCCGGAGAGATCCAGTGCGCCGACGCGGGCGTGATGCGCGCCGAGGTCGATGGCGCCGACCACCGCGCCGCCGGTGGGTACGGCGAGTTGACGGGGCCGCCGTCCACCCCGGGACCGCCCGGCACCAGCCTCCTCCAGCAGCCCCTGGCTGATCAACGCCTCGACCCGCTGGGAGACCGTCGACGGGGAGAGCCCGGAGAGGCGGGAGAGGTCGGCCCGACTGACGGCCGCACCGGTGGCCACCCAGCGCAGTAGCTCCCGGGGGCCGCCCCGGAGGGCATCGCGTGGCGCGTCGTCAATCGTCACGTCAGCTTCTTAGCACCCGCAGTTTGTTCAAGCAACCGGTTGACTTAGTTTCCTGGCTACCTTTAGATGGCGCTGTTGGTTCGATATGAAGCTGACTTAGTTTTGTAGTCGAAGGAAGTGAGGCCGCCTGGTGGCACCGGAGACGACGGGTGCGGACCGACCGATGGTGTCGGTGCGCGGCCTGAACAAGTGGTTCGGTCCGCTGCACGTGCTCAAGGACATCGACCTCACGGTGGCCGCTGGCGAGGTGGTCGTCGTGGTGGGGCCCTCCGGCTCCGGCAAGTCGACCCTGTGCCGCTGCCTCAACCGGTTGGAGACCGTCGGGCAGGGCAGCGTCGAGATCGACGGTGAGCCCCTGCCCGCCGAGGGCCGCGCGCTGGCCCGGCTGCGCGCCGATGTCGGCATGGTCTTCCAGTCGTTCAACCTCTTCGGCCACAAGACGGTGCTGGACAACATCACCCTCGGCCCCACCCGGGTCCGCCGGATCCCTCGACCCGAGGCGCGGCAGCAGGCGTTGGCCCTGCTGGAGCGCGTCGGCATCGCCGACAAGGCAGACCACCACCCGGCCCAACTCTCCGGCGGGCAGCAGCAGCGGGCCGCGATCGCCCGAGCCCTGGCGATGCAACCGAAGGTGCTGCTCTTCGACGAGCCGACCTCGGCCCTCGACCCGGAAATGGTCAACGAGGTGCTCGACGTGATGGTCTCCCTCGCCGCCGAAGGGATGACCATGATCGTGGTGACCCACGAGATGGGCTTCGCCCGTCGCGCCGCCGACCGGGTGGTCTTCATGGACGACGGCCGGATCGTCGAATCCGGGGAACCCGATGACTTCTTCGCAGCTCCGCGCACCGAGCGGGCCCGCGACTTCCTATCCAAGATCCTCCAGCAATAGCCCCCAACGGGAGGGTGTCATGTCAATCCTCAAGATGAGCTTCACCGGGCGGCGGTCCCTCGCCCTCACCGCCACCGCGGTGGCGGTGGCCCTCGCCGCCGCCGGCTGCGGCGGCGACAGTGGCGGCAGCGCTCCGACGCTGCCCGGCAACCCCGGTCTGGGCGGCGACGGCGTGATCGCCCAGTCGGTGTACGACGCGGCTCCGGTGGCCACCGACGCGGACATCCCCGCCGGTTCCACGATGGAGGCGATCCGCAAGCGCGGCTACCTGAACATCGGCGGATCCCTGGACGCGCCGCTGCTCGCCCAGCAGAACCCGGTCAGCGGCACCATCGAGGGCTTCGACGCCGACATGGCGAAGTTGCTGGCGAAGTACATCATCGGCAAGCCCGAGGTGAAGACGACGACCATCGGCACCCAGACCCGGGAGGCCATGCTCCAGGCCAAGTCGGTGGACGCCGTCTTCCAGACGTACACGATCACCCCGCAGCGGGCCACCCAGGTCGCCTTCGCCGGGCCGTACCTCACCTCCGGCCTCGCGGTCGGGGTCCGCAAGGACGACACCTCGATCAAGAGCGTCAAGGACCTCGCCGGCAAGACCGTGATCGTCGGGGCGAACACTCCCGCCGTCACCGCGCTGCCCACCGCCGCGCCCGGCTCGAAGCAGATCGCCTTCGGCACCGACCCGCAGGCGATGCAGGCGCTGCTACAGAAGCGCGGCGACGCGTACGTGCAGGACTTCACGCTGCTCGCCTCGGGCGCCAAGGCGAACCCGGGGATGAAGGTGGTGGGCGAACCGTTCACCACCGAGGCCTACGGCATCGGCCTCAACAAGGAGGACGCGCAGTTCAAGGAGTTCGTCAACACCTGGCTGAAGAAGATCCAGGCCGACGGCACGTGGGCGAAGGTCTGGGAAGGCACCCTCGGCTCGGTGGTGGAGGGTGGGGCGCCCACCCCGCCCGCCCTCGGTTCCGCCGACGGCTCCTGAGCAGCCTCTCGTACCGATGGAAGCCCTCACCGCCCACCTGAGCGAGCTTGGCCACGGCCTGGTCACGACGGTCGAACTGACCGTCGTGACCACCGTCGGCGCGATGCTGCTGGGCATCGTCGTAGCCACTCTGCGGATCGCCCCCGTCCCGCTGCTGCGCGCCATCGGCACCGCGTACGTGGAGGTGTTCCAGAACCTGCCGCTGCTGGCGCTACTGGTGCTCTTCGTGTTCGCGCTGCCGACGATCGGCATCACGTTCCCGCTGTTCACCTCCGCCGCGATCGTCATCGCGGTGTACGAGGGGGCGTACCTGGCCGAGGCGATCCGCGCCGGGATCAACACTGTCGGTGTGGGCCAGGCTGAGGCGGCCCGAGCCATCGGGCTCACCTTCGGCCAGTCCCTGCGGTACGTGATCCTGCCGCAGGGGCTCCGGGCGGTGATCCAGCCGATCGGCAACATCTGCATCGCGCTGCTGATGAACACCTCGCTGGCCGCCGCCGTCGGCGTGGTCGAACTGACCCAGGCGGCCAACAACGTGAACCTGGTCGAGGCTCAACCGATCGCTGTCTTCACCGGTGCCGGCCTCGCCTACATGCTGCTGGCGCTGATCATCGGTCAGGTCACCGGCCTGCTCGAACGAAGGCTGGCGATCGTCCGATGAACAAGACGCAACAGATCCTCTTCGACGAACCCGGCCCCCGCGCCCAACGACGGATCCGGATCGCCACAGTGCTGGGCGCCGTCGTCCTGGCCGGTGCCCTGGTCGCGGCGGTCCACCAGTTCGCCAGCCACGGCGAGTTGGCCGCCGCCCGGTGGGAACCGTTCACCACCTGGCCCATCTGGCGGTACCTGCTCAACGGCCTGTGGGCCACGCTGCGCGCCGCCGCCGCGACCGCCGTGCTGAGCGCCGCGCTCGGGCTGTTGCTGGCGCTCGGCCGACTGTCGACACATCGACCGCTGCGCTGGCTGGCCGGCGCGTACGTGGAGATCTTCCGGACCGTCCCCACCCTGCTGCTGATCTACGTGACGCTGTTCGCGCTGCCGCAGTACGGGCTGAACTTCCCGCTGTTCTGGAAGCTCGTGGTGCCGCTGGTGGTCTCCAACTCGGCGGCGTTCGCGGAGATCTTCCGCTCCGGCATCCTGGCGCTGGACCGGGGGCAGACCGAGGCCGGCCTCGCGGTCGGGCTGCGCCGTGGGCAGGTGATGGCGCTGGTGGTCCTGCCGCAGGCGCTGATCCAACTTGCCCCGTCCCTGGTCAGCCAGCTGGTCGGGCTGCTCAAGGACACCTCGCTCGGCTTCGTGGTCAGCTACACCGAGCTGCTCTACAGCGGGCAGGTGCTCTCCTCGTACACCCATCTGCTGATCCAGACGTTCCTGGTGGTGGCGCTGACCTACCTGGTCGTCAACGCCTCGCTGTCGAAGTTCGCCCGCGTACTCCAGGCCCGTAACGGCCGCTTCGGCGGACGGCGCGGCCGGCGGACCGCCGACCTGCCCCCGCCGCTCCTCGAAGGGAACACCCCCCGGTGACCATCTTCCGCTACGCCGAACTGGCCCGGGTCGTGCGCAACGGCTTCGTCGAGAGCCGGCACTACGGCAGCGTCGTGGTGCTCGCCCCGGACGGGGCTGTCGCGCTCGCCGCCGGCGTACCCGACGAGCCGGTGCTGCCCCGCTCCACCCTCAAGCCGGTGCAGGCACTGGCCTGCCGGATCGCTGCTGGCGACGAGCTGACCGGCCCGGCGCTGGCCGTCGCCGCCGGCAGTCACACCGGCGACGACCGGCACGTCGAGGTGGTTCGGGCGATGCTGGCCGGGGCCGGCCTGACGGAGGACGCGCTCGGCTGCCCGGAGGACTGGCCGGAGGACGAACCGACCCGGGACCGGCTGATCCGCGCCGGCGGACAGCGCGACCGGATCCGGATGAACTGCTCCGGCAAGCACGCCGCGATGCTCGTCGCCTGCGTCGCCAGGTCCTGGAGCACCCACGACTACCTCGACCCCGACCACCCGCTGCAGCGGGAAACCGCCGCCGCCGTCGCCCGGCTGGCCGGCATGCCGGTCGCGCACCACGCCGTCGACGGCTGCGGTGCACCGCTGTTCGGCCTGTCGCTGACCGGCCTGGCCCGCACCTTCCAGGCGTTGGTCACCGCGCCCGCCGGCAGCGACGAGGCGCTGGTCGCGCAGGCCATGCGCCAACACCCGGAGTACGTCGGCGGCTGGAACGGGCACCCGAACACCGACCTGATGCGGGCGCTGCCCGGCGTCCTCGCCAAGGGTGGGGCCGAAGGCGTGCTCGCGGTGGCCGCACCGGATGGTCACGCGGTGGCGGTGAAGGCGATCGACGGTTCGCCCCGAGCGACCACCGCCATCGCCCTCGCCGCCCTCGACGCCGTGGGCGTACCGGTGGGTGGAGCCGACGCGCTGCGCCAGGTGCCGGTGCTCGGCGGCGGCGTACCCGTCGGTGCCGTCACGGCCGTCATCGACTGGGCCACAGCATCGTCTCGGACCGAAGCGGCATCGCCTCGCACGGAAAAGGAAGAATCATGAACACATTCGAGATCTGCATCGACAGCGTCGAAGGAGCGGTCGCCGCCGAGGAGGCCGGCGCCGACCGGGTGGAGTTGTGCTCCGCGCTCTTCGACGGCGGGCTGACCCCCAGCCTGGGCACCATCGAGACGACAATGCGCGCGGTCAGCCGGATCCGGGTACACGTGATCGTCCGTCCCCGGGCCGGCGACTTCATCTACTCGCCGTTCGAGGTCGAGGCCATGGAGCGGGACGTCCGGGCCGCAGTGGCGGCCGGCGCGCACGGCATCGTGATCGGCGCGTTGACCGCCGAGGGTGACGTCGACGTGCCGACCACCCGCCGGCTGATCGCCGCCGCGGGCGACACCAGCATCACCTTCCACCGGGCGTTCGACATGACCCGTGACCCGCACGCGGCGCTGGAGCAACTGATCGAGCTGGGCGTGCACCGGGTGCTCACCTCGGGTCAGGAGGTCAGCGTGCTGGAGGGTGCTCCGCTCATCGCCGACCTGGTGCGCCGGGCCGCCGGCCGGATCGTCGTCATGCCGGGCGGTGGCATCACCCCGCGCAACATCGCCCGGATCGTCGAGGCGACCGGCGCCGACGAGTACCACTTCGCGGCCCTGGTCAGCTCGGACAGCCCGGCCGTGCACCGCAACCCGGCGCCGCTGATGGGTGGCAGCCTGAACCGGCCCGAGTACGAGCGTTCGGGCACCTCGGGCACCCTGGTCGGCCAGGTGCTCACCGCCGCCCGCGCCTGACCCGTCCTCCCGCACCCGCACCCGCACCCGCACCCGTCGATCTTGCACTTTCTGCGCCGGCATATAGGGGCATCCCACCCATGTCGACAACAGAAACTGCAAGATCGACGCGTGCGGGGCGGGGCGGGGCGGGGCGGGGCGGGGCGGGGCGGGGTGGGGTGGGGTGGGGTGGGGTGGGGTGGGGTGGGGTGGGGTGGGGTGGGGTGGGGGTTAGATTGACGTTAGGTCGTTGACGCTGCGTAACACCGGGCGGGAGGTCAGCGCAGCGGGGTCCAGCGGTCTGGGAGCCTGCACCGTGAAGGTCGTCGACTCGCCGGGCAACAGGGTGACCAGGGCGGTGTCCACCGTGGCGGAGCCGTCGAGGCGGTCCGCGAACAGCGTCAGGTCGCGCAGCACGGTGCGGGCCGTGACCCGGACCCGCTGCCCACCGTCGACCGGCTCGACCGTCGCGTCCCAGGCCGCCGCCGGCCAGTCCACCTCCCGGTCCTCGGCGAAGAACCACAGGGCGCGCTCCGCGGTGCCACCGGACTCCGCGACAAGCAACTCGCGCCGGGCGTCCTCCGGCCGCGCCAGGTCCGCCGGCAGCGGCAGCACCACCGAGGAGTACGCCGGGACGTCGAGGTCGACCGAGGTCTTCGCCCTCGGCTCCCCGGTGAGCGTGAACCGGGTGACCGCTGCCGGTACGGCCCACGCCTCGGCGGTCTCGTTGACCGCTACCAGGGCCAGGCCGCCGTCGCGGGGTTGAACGGTGAGCAGCCGGTCGGCGTACGCGTGGCGCAGCGCGTACCACAGGGGTTTGCGGCGGCCGTCGCCGTCGACGGCCGACCAGGAGGTCACCGGCCAGCAGTCGTTGAGCTGCCAGACGATGGTGCCGGCGCAGACGTCCCGGTGGGAGCGGAAGTGCTCCACCCCGAGCTGGATCGCCCGGGCCTGGTTGAGCTGTGTCAGGTAGTGCCAGTCGTCGAAGTCCGCCGGGGCGGGCAGGTGCGCGTCGAGGCCCCGCTGGAGTTTGGCGTCACCGCCGGCCGCCTTCTGGTGGTGCGCCATGCCCGGTGAGTTGTGGGCCAGGGGTTCGTCGCTCAACGCGCGGCGCAGCGTCGCGTACGCCGGTGGGGCCTGGTAGCCGAATTCGGCGACGAAGCGCGGGACGTACTCCCGGTATCTGGTGTAGTCGTCGGTGTTCCACACGTCCCAGATGTGGGTGGTGCCGTGCGCCGGGTCGTTGGGGTGGAGCGCCTCGCTGCCCGACCAGGGGCTGCCCGGCCAGTACGGGCGGGTCGGGTCCAGCTCGCCGACGATCCGGGGCAGCACGTCGAGGTAGTAGCCGCGCCCCCAGGTGCGCCCGGCGAGGGCCTGCTGCCAGTCCCAGTCGTGCCAGCCCCAGATGTTCTCGTTGTTGCCGGTCCAGAGCACCAGCGACGGGTACGGCGCGAGGCGGGTCACCTGCTCGGCGGCCTCGGCGGCGACATCGGTGCCGAACGGCTCCTCCTCCGGGTACGCGGCGCAGGCGAAGAGGAAGTCCTGCTGGACGAGCAGGCCGCGCTCGTCGGCGAGGTCGTAGAAGTCCGCTGACTCGTACCGGCCGCCGCCCCAGACCCGCAACAGGTTGACGTTGGCCGCGACCGCCTGGTCGAAGCGCTCGGCGAGCCGGGCGCGGGTGATCCGGGTGGGGAACGCGTCGTCCGGGATCCAGTTGACCCCGCGGACGAAGACCGGGACGTCGTTGACCGACAGCGCGAACGGGGTGCCGTGCGCGTCGGGGGTGGTGTCGAGCCGTACCGAGCGGAAGCCGATCCGGTGCGACCAGCTGTCCACTGTGTCGCCGCCCGGTGCGTGCAGTGTCACAGCGATCGGGTGGCGGGCCTGCTCGCCGTACCCCCGGGGCCACCACAGCGCGGGCTCGCGGACGGTGAGGGTGAGCACGGCCGTGCGCTGCCCGGCCGGGACGACCACCTCGGCGCGGACGCCGGCCACGGCGGCGCGGACGGTCAGCGGGACGTCCGCGACCCGCTCGACCTCGACGTGCACGTCGACCCGGCCGTCGCGACCGTCCATGGTGACCAGCGGACGGACGGTGGCCAGTCGAGCGGTCGACCAGGCGTGCAGACTGATCTCCTGCCAGATGCCGGCGGTGACCAGTGTCGGCCCCCAGTCCCAGCCGAAGTTGCAGGCCATCTTGCGGATGAAGTGGAAGGGCTCCGGGTAGGCGTTCGGCCGGTCGCCGAGCCGTGACTGCTGCGCCTCGGCGTAGCGGTACGCGGAGTCGAACGTGACGTCCAGGTCGTTGTCGCCGTCGCGTAGCAACGGTCGCACGTCGAACCGGTAGCCGCGGTGCATGTTCGCGGTCCGGCCGACCTCCACCCCGTTCAGGGTGAGCGTGGCGACGGTGTCCAGGCCGGCGCAGACCAGGTCGACGCGCTCCGCGTCGCCCGCCCGGTGGACGAATGTGGTCTGGTAGACCCAGTCGGTGCGCCCGATCCAGGCCAGCGCCACCTCGTTGTCGTCGAGGTACGGGTCTCCGATCAGCCCGGCGTCGAGCAGATCGGTGTGTACGCAGCCCGGCACTGTCGCCGGGACCGACCGGCCGGCGACCTCCTCGGGCACCTGCGCTCCGGGGGCCGCCCGCACCGTCCAACCGTCGTAGAGTGCCTGTCGACTCACGATGTCACCGCACCTTCCCGCATCGAAAGATGCCAACTGAACCGGATAAGCTGAGCCACGCTACGGTCCGGAATCGGGGCTGTCAACGGCCAGAGAGCGAAGGAGCACGCCGGTGAAGCGGCCGACCATCGCCGACGTCGCCCAACGCGCCGGGGTGTCCAAGGGCGCCGTGTCGTACGCGCTCAACGGGCAGCCCGGCGTCTCCGAGGCCACCCGGCAGCGAATCCTCGCCATCGCCACGGAGATCGGTTTCAGCCGCAGCAGCGCCGCCCGCGCCCTCTCGGCCGCCACCGCCGGGGCTGTCGGCCTGGCCCTGTGCCGCCCCGCGCGGACCCTGGGCGTCGAGCCGTTCTTCATGGCGCTGATCAGTGGCGTCGAGGCCGAACTCTCCGCCCGCTCGTACGCGCTGACCCTCCAGGTGGTGGCCGACCCGGACGCCGAGATCGCGGTCTACCGGCGTTGGTGGGGCGAACGACGGGTGGACGGGGTGCTCGTCTGCGATCTGCGCACCGACGACCGTCGCATCCCCGCACTGGAGGAGCTGCAACTGCCGGCGGTGGTGATCGGCGGCCCCGGCGGCACCGGTGAGCTGGCGAGCCTCTGGTCCGACGACGCCGCCGCGCTGACCGAGACGGTGGAGTACCTGGTCGCGCTCGGGCATCGCCGGATCGCCCGGGTCGCCGGCCTGCCCGAGCTGCGGCACACCGAGATCCGCACCGACGCCTTCGCGGCGGTCTGCCAGCGGCTCGGCCTGGTCGACGCGGTCACCGTGTGGTCCGACTACACCGGCGAGGAGGGCGGCCGGGCCACCCGCCGGCTGCTGAGTTCGGCCGGCCGGCCCACAGCTGTCGTCTACGACAACGACGTGATGGCCATCGCCGGGCTCTCCGTCGCCCAGGAGATGGGCCTGACCGTGCCCGGCGACCTGTCCATCGTGGCCTGGGACGACTCGCCGCTGTGTCGGCTGGTGCACCCGCCGCTGACCGCGCTGGGCCGGGACATTCCGGCGTACGGCGCGCACGCCGCCCGGCAACTGCTCGCCGTCGTCGCCGGGCAACCGGCCGGGCGGGTGCAGGACGAGACACCTCACCTCACGCCGCGTGGCAGCACCGCACCGCCGCGAGAGAGATGAACCGGTTCAGCGAGACGCTGAGGGAAATTCCTCGAAGTACGCCTCGACCCGCTCGGCAGTCGCCGGCCGGGACAGCGCGAACCCCTGCCCGTACCGGCAACCGCCCCGGCGCGCGCCCTCGACCTCCGTCGACGACTCCAACTCCTCGGCGACGATCTCGACGCCCAACCGCTCGCCCACGTTGACCACCACGTCGATCAGCGGCGGTTGCCCGTCCGGCCGTGCGCCCACCAACTCCGGGCCCACCTTGAGCAGGTCGATCGGTAGGCGGCGAAGCTGGGCCAGCGAGGCGTGCTCGGCCCGGAAGTCGTCCAACGCGGTGCGTACGCCCAGGGACCGCAGCCCGGCCAGCCAAGCCACCACCGTCGACAGGTCACCGGCGACCCTCGGCTCGCTCACCTCCACCACCAGTCGCTCCGGCGGCACCCCGTACGCGGCCAGCACGGCCGCGAGCCGCTGGACGAAGTCGGGAGTGGTCAGCTCCCGGGTGGTGACGTTGACGGCCATCCACAGCTCCCGGACGCCCACCGACCAGTTGGACAACTGCCGGCAGGCCCGGTCCAGTACCCACCACTCCAACTCGCCGACCAGGTCCAGGTCCTCGGCGACCGGCAGCAACTCGGCCGGGAGCACAGTGCCGAGCACCGGGCTGCGCCACCGCAGCAGCGCCTCCGCGCCCACCGGCTGCCCGTCGGCCAGGTCGACCACCGGCTGGTAGACGAGGTCCAACTCTCCGCGCGCCACCGCACCGGGCAGCTCGCGTTCCAGGTCGAGCCGGCGCACCAGCTGTTCCTCCAGGAACGCGTCGTACCACTCCACCCGGTCCCGGCCCAGTTGCACGGCCCGTCGCCGGGCCAGCTCGGCCTGCCGGAGCACGTCCGCCGGCCCGGCGCCGCTCACCTCGGCCAACCCGATGCTCGTCTGCACGCGCAGCATCGCGCCGGCCAGCTGGTAGGGCGGGTCGAGCGCGCTCAACAGTCGAGTGCCCAGCGCGTACGCCAGCACCGGGCCGGCGGCCGTGACCACAGCGAAGCCGGTTGCCGTGCAGCCGGTGACCAGATCATCGGGAGCGATGACCGCGCGGGCCCGGTGCACCGCCTCGGCCAGCACGTCCTCCCGGGCCGTCGGGCCGAACCCCTCGGTGCCGTGCAGGTCCACGAGCAGCAGCGCACCGGCCGGCGCCGGAACGTCGCCGATCGCGGCCAGGGCGTCCAGCAGGGCGACCCGGTCACCGGGGGTGCCGCCCGCCGACGCGACCGGCCGGTTGAGCCCCGACCACGCCGAACTGTGGTCGGGCGACCAGGTGGAGCCGACGCCCGTCGCGGTGGCCACGCCCTCCGCAACGCCGAGGGCCTGCTCGGGCGGCGGCTCCGGCGCGCCCGACCAGCGCGCCGGCACCGCACGGCGGTGCCGCAGCGACCGGCCGGCCGGTCGCCGATGAGCGGCCCGCCGGACGGACCTGGACGCGTCACCGGCGCGCAGCAGCTCGCGCAGCACCAGGGGCGGCACCGCCGCCAGGGCCAACAGCACGCTCGTCTGGTCCGGTGCACGGCCGGCGCTCAGGTGCAGACCCGATGCCAGCAGCAGCACCGCCGCGGGGAGCACCGACCGGGGCCAGGCCGCGGCGACCGGCTCCAATGGCTCCGCGTCGTCAGCCGCATCCGCCGCGCCGACGGCGACGGCGAACATCCCGAACACCAACGGGGGTACGGCCAGCAGCGCCACCCGACCGGCCGGCGCGGCCGGCAACGTGGCCAGCAGCACCAGCCCGCCCAGGGTGAGCAGCACACCGCCCCGGCAGACCGCGGCACCCGAGCGCCGTCGTGGGCCCGCGAACGCGTTCAACGCGGCCATGCCCAACCCGCCGAGCGTCAACGCGGCGACCAGCCGGAGCGGAGCCGGTGGGCCGTCGGCGGGCAGCAGCAACCAGCCGGCGAGAGCCAGACCGACGGCCGGGCCGGTCGACTCGACCAGCCACCGCAACCGAATCGGGGCCGCCTCCCGGGATCGGCCGGGGAGCCGGTGCAGACCGGCCGTCGAGAGGGCCGCCACGACCAGCGACCCGATCAGCACGGCGACGGCGTGCCCGATGCCGGCCAGCGGCAACACGACGGCGGTGAGACCCGCCACCACCACCGCCGCGTCGAGCAGCGCCCCCGCCGCACGCGGTGTCGGATCGGTGCCGCGCCGGGCGGCCAGCCGGGACAGTCGCAGCCCGGCGAGCGTGGCGCCGGCACCGGCGGCCAACGCGATCACCACCGAGGGCGGGACCAGGTCGACGGAACCGGCGAAAAGGAGCAGTGCCACCGCCACGGACGTGGCGGCCTCCGGTGCCGCACGGCGGGGGACGAGAACGCGGAACGGGTACGCGAGAAGCACGGCGGTCGCCTTCGTGAGGGGGCACGGGGGCGGTGCGGCGGTGCGGGACATCGGACGTTGCGAGTCCGCTACCCACGATTGGCAACGATGGACGGCCGAATTGGTTACTTGCCGGTCACTCAGGGGATACAACGACCTGTGTCACTGTACGGCGTACCGCACCCTGCCGGCACCGCCCGACGCGAGCCGAAACAACCCGGAGTGGGATCATCGGAGGGTGAGTAAGCCCGACACGGTCCGCTTCCGGTACAACCAAGCCATCCTGGTGGCCGCGATCATCGCCTTCGTCGGCGCCCTGCCGCTGGCCAACGCCCGGGACTACCTGCTGCCGGTGCTGCTCGTCCCGCTCGCCGTCGCGGTGTGGGCCTGGCGGGCCGGCACCGACGCCGACGCGCGGGAGCTGCGCATTCGGGCACTGGTCGGGCAGCGTCGGATCGACTGGGACCAGGTCCTCGAGCTGACCACCGACCAGCGCGGGCGCGCGGTGGCCCGGCTCGACGACGGCCACCAGGTCACCCTGCCGGCCGTCCGAGGAGCGGATCTGCCCCGACTGGTCGCGGCGACCGGCCAGTCGCTGCCGGACGCCGCGGCGGAGACCCCCGGTCAGTAGCCGTCGACAACCGTGTTGATCAGCGGTTGCCCGGCGGCGAACCGGCGGACCTGATCGCCCACCAGCCGGTAGGCCCGTGGCAACAAGCCGCGCACCGATCCGCCGACGTGCGGGGTGAGAAGCACGTTCGGCATGACCCAGAGCGGCGAGTCGGCGGGCAGCGGCTCCGGGTCGGTGACGTCCAACGCCGCCGAGATCCGACCGGTCCCCAGCTCGGCGACGAGCGCCTCGGTGTGCGCCACCGGGCCCCGGGCGGCGTTGACCAGCAGCGCCCCGTCGGGCATCGCGGCCAGGAACTTCTCGTCGATCAGGCCGCGGGTCTGATCGGTGAGCGGCACGATCACCACCACCACGTCCGCGTCGGGCAGCAGCCGGGGCAGCTCCTCGACGGCGTGCACCCCCTGCTCCGGGCGGGCGGTCCTGGCGACGAGGGTGAAGCTCACGTCGAACGGGGCGAGCCGGTCGCGTACGGCCGCGCCGATCGAGCCGGCCCCGACGATGAGCACCCGCTTGCCGGTCAGCTCGTCGGTCGGGGTGTTCTCCGCGAACGTCCAGCGCCGCTCGGTCTGCGCGCGGACGAACGCCGGAAACGCCCGCAGCTGGGTGAGGATCGCGGTGACGACCCATTCGGCGGTGGACGGGTCGTGCACGCCCCGGGCATCGCAGAGCGTCACCGCCGGGGGTGTCCGGCCGGCCCAGGCGTCCGCCCCGGCGGAGAGCAACTGCACCACCGCCAGGTCGGGCAGTTCCCGCAGCACCGCCGTCGCGTCCGAGCCACCCAGGAACGGCGGCACCCAGAAGCGGACGTCGGCCGGCTCGGACGGCATCCGGTCGGTGTGCTCGAAGACCTCCACCGTCACGTCTGCGGGCAGCTCGCCCAGGAGGTTCAGGCCGGCCTGGTGCGGAATCCATACCTTCACGTCCGCCGACGATAGTCCCCGACGCGGCGGCCGGTGCGGGCACGGCGGCGAACGGGTGTCCCGGACTGTGGCGCACGAGGCCGGGACGGGCGAGACTCAGCACACCGATGTTCGGCACGAGCCCGTGCGAGGTATACAAAGGGTCGGAGGGCCGGTCCGCCTCCGCCCGGCAGACAGGTGCACGATGACCGACGGCTCCCCCGCCACCAACCGGCGTTCGATCGCCCCACCCGCGGCGCTCGGCGACCCGGAACGGTTGCGCGCGCTCGCCGACACCGGGCTCGACGCCACCCCGGACGAGGCGTTAGACAGGTTCGCCCGGCTGGTCAGCGACCTGTTGGACGTGCCTGTCGCGTTGGTCTCCCTGGTCTCCGCCGACCGGCAGTTCTTTCCGGGCGCGGTCGGGTTGCCCGAGCCCTGGTCGCAGCGGCGGCAGACTCCGTTGAGCCACTCGTTCTGCCAGCACGTGGTGGACATCGAGGCGCCGATGGTGCTGCCGGACGCCCGGCTCTACCCCCGCGTCCGGGACAACCTGGCCATCGACGACCTCGGCGTGGTCGCGTATGCGGGGATGCCGCTGACCGACCTCTCCGGCCGGGTGCTCGGCTCGCTGTGTGCCATCGACAGCAAGCCCCGCGCCTGGACGGCGGCGCAACTGCGGACCCTGGCCGACCTTGCCGCCGCCTGCTCGTCGGAGTTGCGGCTGCGGATCGCACTCGACGGCGCACAGGAGGCACAGCGGCGGGCCGTGCAGGCACACGAGCGGCTGGAGCTGCTGGCCGGGGTGAGCGAGACGTTGGCCGGCACCCTGGACGTGGGCACCGCGCTGCACCGGCTCGCCGCCACAATGGTGCCGCTGCTCGCCGACTGGTGCCTGCTCACCCTGATCGGGCCGACCGGCCTGCCCCGCGAGGTGGTCTCGGTGCACCGGAACCCCGCCCGCACCGCGGACATCGGCCGGTTCGGCGAGCTGCTGCGCAGCGGGTTGAGCCCCGAGTCGGTCATCCGGGCGGTGCTCCGGACCGGCCAGCCCCGGCTCGGCAGCGTGGCGTCGCTGGCCGACGTCGCGAGGGGCACCACCAACCCGGAGATGACACTGATCGCGCAGCGCCTGGGCATCGCCTCCTACCTGAGCGTGCCGGTGCGGGCCGCCAGCGGCACGGTGCTGGGGGCGATCACGCTCGTCAACGGCGGCCAGCGTCAGCCGTTCGACGACCGCGACCTGCTCACCGCGGTCGACATCGGCCGCCGGGCCGGCCAGGCCGTCGGCAACAGCTCGATGTACGGCGAGCAGCGGCACGTCGCCGAGGTCCTGCAACACAGCATGCTGCCCCGGCTGCCGGTGGTGGCGGAGCTGGAGCTGGCGGCCCGCTACCAGCCGGCGGCCGACCGGGTGGAGGTGGGCGGTGACTGGTACGACGCCTTCGTGCAGCCCGACGGCGACGTCATCGTGGCGATCGGGGACGTGGCCGGGCACGACATCGAGGCGGCGGCGACCATGGGCCAGCTGCGCAACCTGGTGCGGGGCAATGCCTTCGGCCGGCCGGACGCGGTCGGGTCACTGTTGAGCAACCTGGATGGCGCCATCCGTGGCCTGCGGCTCCCGATCGCCGCCACCGCGACGCTGGTGCGGATCTGTCCGCAGCGCGCCGGTGTGCACGAGGTGACCTGGTCCAACGCGGGGCACCCGCCGGCCCTGGTGGTCCGGGTCGGCGGGGCGGTCGAGGCGCTGGAGGCGACACCGGAGCCGCTGCTCGGCCTGGCCCGCCCGTCGCCGCGGAGCAGCCACAGCACCAGCCTGGCCACCGGCGACACCCTGCTGCTCTACACCGACGGGCTGATCGAACGGCGGGACCGCTCGATCGACGAGGGGTTGGCCGAGTTGGCGGGCCGGCTGTCCGGCACCGACACGCTGCCCCTCGACGACCTGTGCGACCTGCTGCTCGCCTCGATCCGACACCGTGAGGACGACACCGCGCTGCTGGCCGTACGGGCCCGGTGAGTGGTCCACCGGGGCTCATCGGACGGCTCCATCGGCACCCGGTGCGTCTCGACGGGCCCGACCGGGTCGCGCGGCGGGCTACCCTGGGCCGGGTGAGCGCCCGTCCCCCGTACCCTCGCATCCACCGCCTCCGGGTGGCCCTCGCGGCGTCCTGCGCGGCGCTGCTGTTCACCGCCGGTTGCAGTTTCGGTGAGCCGGAGCCCGACCCGGCCGGCGAACCGCCCAACCTGCCCACCCCGTCCGCGTCGACAGGCCCGGGTGGCACCGGCCAGCAGGCGGTGGCGACGGTGCTCGCCAAGGGGCTGCGGGTGCCGTGGGCTATCGCCTTCCTGCCGGACGGCGGCGCGCTGGTCACCGAACGGGACAACGGCCGGATCCTCCAGGTCGGGCCCGAGTCCGGGCCGGACGGGCTGCGGGTCCGCCCGGTGCAGACGATCCCCGACGTGGCGGCGGCGGGCGAGGGTGGCCTGCTCGGCATCGCCGTCTCCCCCGACTACGCCCGGGACCGGACGGTGTTCGTCTACTACACCGCCGAACGGGACAACCGGGTCGCCCGACTGCAACTCGGCGGGCAGCCCACCCCGATCCTCACCGGCATCCCCAAAGCCAACGTGCACAACGGCGGGGGGCTCGGCTTCGGCCCGGACAAGCAGCTCTACGTCAGCACCGGTGACGCCGGCCAGCGCCCCCTCTCGCAGGACGTGAAGAGCCTCGGCGGCAAGATCCTGCGGGTCACCCCGGACGGCAAGCCCGCCGCCGGCAACCCGTACCCCAACTCCCCGGTCTGGTCCCTGGGGCACCGCAACGTCCAGGGTTTCGCCTGGGACGCCGCGAAGCGGATGTACGCCGTCGAGTTCGGCCAGAACACCTGGGACGAGATCAACCAGATCACCAAGGGCGGCAACTACGGCTGGCCGGAGGTCGAGGGCCAGGCCGGCGACAAGAGGTTCACCGACCCGATCGTGCAATGGGCGACGTCGGACGCGTCCTGCTCCGGTCTGGCCGCCACGGACCGGCTGCTGGTCACCGGCTGTCTGCGCGGCAAGCGCCTCTGGGTGATGGAGCTGACCGACACCGGCACCCTGCTCGGAAAGCCCAGTGAGCTGCTCACCAACCGCTACGGTCGGCTGCGTGCGGTGGCTGCGGCACCGGACGGGTCGCTCTGGGTGAGCACCTCCAACCACGACGGCCGGGGCGACCCGGCGGGCGACGACGACCGGCTCCTGCGGGTGGTCTTCGCGGGTGGTGACGGCGGACGCAGCTGATTGCGTCACCATCCGTTCAGGTTTGCCAAGATCTTCCGACGGGCAGGTCAGACTTTCAGCATGGACGGGCAGCGCGACGAGCGGCACGACGACGCCGATGACCGGGACGACCCGGTGACCGGCGACGATCGGCCGCGCCCGACGGGTTTGTGGGTCGGCGCGGCCGGCCCGCTGCGTCGCCTCGGGCTGATCGTTGCCGTCCTCGCCGTGGCCCTGGCCGGTGCGGTCCTCGGGGTGCTGGCCGGTGGCCAGGTGAGCACCGACATCGGCCCTTTCCGGGCCAACCTCAGCATCTCCCCCGCCCGGGACGGCGGCACTACCGTCGACATCCCGCCGCTCGGCGCGCTGCTGCTCGACAGCCACGACGGGCCGACCCATCTCACCGTCCGGCTGGGCGCCCTCGACCAGGGGCGCACCGAGGCGCTGATCGACGACCCCGCCAGCATCAGCCGGGCCAGCCAGAGCGCGGTGGAGGACGTCCGCTCCGGGGTGATGCGCCTCGGTCTGCGCACCCTCGGCGCCTCGGTGCTCGTCACGTTGATCCTGGCCGGGCTGATCTTCCGCGACGTCCGGCGGACCGCCTGGGCGGGAGGGCTGGCGCTGCTGGTCACCGCCAGCAGCCTCGGCACGGCGGCGGCCACACTTCGCCCGCAGGCCATCGAGGAACCGCGCTACGAGGGGCTGCTGGTCAACGCGCCGGCCATCGTCGGTGACGCGCGCCGGATCGCCAACGACTACACCAAGTACGCGGAGCAGTTGCAGCGCCTGGTCGGCAACGTCAGCCAGCTCTACACCACTGTGTCGGCGCTTCCGCTGTTGGAGCCGACCCCGGGCACCACCCGGGTGCTGCACGTCTCCGACATGCACCTCAACCCGACCGGGTGGCAGCTGATCCGGACGGTCGTGGAGCAGTTCGGCATCGACGTGGTGATCGACACCGGGGACATCACCGACTGGGGCAGCGAACCGGAAGCCTCCTTCGTGGCCTCGATCGGCCTGCTGAAGAAGCCGTACGTCTTCATCCGGGGCAACCACGACTCCGGCAAGACCGCCGCCGCGGTGGCCCGTCAGCCGAACGCGATCGTGCTGAACAACACGACGACGACCGTCGCCGGGCTGACCATCGCCGGCATCGGCGACCCGCGCTTCACCCCGGACAAGAACACCTCCCCCGCCGGCAGCGGGTTGACCCAGCAGGTGGCCGACCAGGTGATCGGGGCCGGCAACCAGCTCGCCGCGACGGTCCGCAGCTCACCGCGACCGGTCAACATCGCGCTGGTGCACGACCCCGCGTCGGCCGGACCGCTCGCCGGCACCTGCCCGTTGGTGCTGGCCGGGCACACCCACTCCCGGCAGGTCTCCGAGCTGCCGCAGGCACCCGGGCAGCAGCCCACGACGCTGATGGTGGAGGGCTCCACCGGCGGCGCCGGGCTGCGCGGCCTGGAGGGCGAGAAGCCCACCCCGCTGTCGATGAGCGTGCTCTACTTCGACCAGCAGAAGCTGCTCCAGGCGTACGACACCATCACCGTCGGCGGCACCGGGCAGGCCCAGGTCAACCTGGAACGACGCCTGGTGGAGAACCCGCCGAGTGCTGTGCCCACCCCGGTCAGTCCCACTCCCACCCGTTGACGCGTCGAAGGGGCGACTGCCGACCCTCGAACGCGACGGACAGTCGACAGACGTGACACCCCTCCACCACCCCCTCGCCCCCCTTTGCTCTGCTGCCCAATCTGCACCAGTGACTGTCGGTGCACCAGAGCCACGTTCACACCGACACAAGACGGCCGGTTCGCGCTGGTCAATCCGGGTGGTGCATCGGCGGCAGCAGAGCAAAGGGGAATGTGGATGGTGTTGGTGACGGCGGTCGTCACGGTGAGTTGCGAACACGCCCGTTCCTGGGGCAACTCACTAACAGTGCTGACGCTGCCCGCCGGGGTCAGCGCAGGGCGATGGCGGCCAGGGCGGCGTTGACGATGCTGCCGGGCAGCAGGTCGTGCAGTTCGTACAGCTCGGCGACGCTGCCGGACTGGCCGAACTCGTCCACGCCGAGCGGCACCGCCGGTGCGCCGACCGCCGAACCGAGCCAGGCCATCGCATGCGACGCGGCATCGTGCACCGACACCACCGGCACCCGATCGGCGAACGCGGACCGCAGCGCGCCCGGCACGCTCGGCACCGTGGCCGTCCGTACGCCCTGGCGAAGGGTGCGCTGCCAGGCCCGGTAGAGCCGGTCCAGCGAGGTCACGTCCACCACGTGCGCGGCGACGCCCTCGTCGGCCAGTTCCGCCGCAGCGGCGAGCACCTCGGGCAGCACCGCGCCGGAGGCGGCCAGCTGCACCACCGGGGCGTCGACCAGGTGCGGGTACGCCTGGTGCGCGTCGACCAGCCGGTACGCCCCGGCGACGACCTGCCGGCGCAGCACCGCGTCGCCGAGCCGCGCCCGGGCCGCCTCGAACGGCGCCTGGTCCAGCGGTCGGGTGCTCAACCGGAAGTAGTACGCGCCGTCCTCGGCGGGTGCGGCGGTGGCGGCCGGTGCCGACCCACCGGCGATCTGACCGAGCGCGTCGCAGAGCAGCCAGTCGAGGGTTGCCGCGTACGCCGGCTCGATGAAGGTCACCCCGGGCAGCTCCAGGCCGACCGACGCGGTGATCGTGGACTGGTGGGCGCCGCCCTCGGGGGCGAGGGTGATGCCGGACGGGGTGCCGGCCACCACGAACCGCGAGCCGGAGTACGTGCCGTACAGGAACGCGTCCAGGCCGCGCAGCACGAACGGGTCGTAGACGGTGCCCACCGGTAGCAGCGGCTGCCCGGACAGGTCCCAGGACAGCCCGAGCTGACCGAGCAGCAGGAACAGGTTCATCTCCGAGATGCCCAGCTCGATGTGCTGCCCAGCGGGGCTCTCGGTCCAGCGCAGCATCCGGTCCTCGGTCCAGGAACGCTGCTCGGTGGGGGCGAACACCCCGGTCTTGTTGATGAACCCGGCGAGGTTGGTGGAGGTGGCCACGTCCGGGGCTGTGGTGACCAGGTAGCGGCCCACCTCCCGGTCACGCGCCAGGTCCACCAGCACCCGACCGAAGACCTCCTGGGTGGAGATCGGCTTGGTTGCGCGTACTCCTGTGCTTTCCGGGACGGTGACCCCCAGCGCACGCTCGCGCGGCGCACGGGACAGCGCCTCCCGGCGGGCGCCGGCCTGGATCCCGGCGGGTGACGCCGGGTCGAGGCGGTCCCACTCGGTCTCGGCGGTCAACCCCTGCGCGGCGCGGAGCGTGTCGACCTGCTCCGAGCTGAGCAGCGCGGAATGGTTGCGCGGGTTGCCGGCGATGGGCAACCCCCAACCCTTCACCGTGTACGCGAAGACGACGCTGGGCCGGTCGGTGACCGCGTCGCACTGGGCGTACGCGTCGAGCATCGCCTGAAGGTCGTGCCCGCCCAGGTCGGTGACGAGCGGGCCGAGGTCCTCGTCGTCGATACCGGCGATCAGCTCGGCGATCCCGGCCGGCGCGCCGTCCAGGAACTGCTTGCGCAACGCCGGACCGGCCAGCCCGAACAGCGACTGGTACTGCTCGTTGGGCATCGCGTCGATCCAGTCGCGCAGCGCCTCACCGCCCGGCCGGGCGTACGCCTCGGCGAGCTTACGGCCGTACTTGACCTCCACGACGTGCCAGCCGGCCGCCTCGAACTGGCCCCGCCACTGGTTGATCCGGATGCCGGGGACCACCCGGTCCAGCGACTGGCGGTTGAAGTCGACGAGCCACATGACGTTGCCCAGCCCGGTGGTCGCCGGGTCGGCCACGGCCTCCCAGATGTTTCCCTCGTCCAGCTCGGCGTCGCCGATCAGCGCCACGAACCGGGAGTGCGGGCGGGCCCCGAAGTGCGCGTCGACGTACCGCCGGGTGGCGGCGGCGAACAGCGGCGCGGCAGCGCCCAGGCCGACCGAACCGGTGGAGAAGTCCACAGCGTCCGGGTCCTTGGTACGCGACGGGTACGACTGGAGGCCGCCGCGGGCCCGCAGCCTGGGCAGGTAGGAGCGGTCCAGGTTGCCGAGCAGGTACTGGATGGCGTGGAACACCGGAGACGCGTGCGGCTTCACGGCGACCCGGTCCTCGGCGTCCAGGTGCGCGAACCAGAGCGCGGTCATCGCCGTGACCAGCGAGGCGCTGGACGCCTGGTGGCCGCCGACCTTCACACCGTCGCCGGTGGCCCGGTCATGATTGGCGGCGTCCACGATCCGGGTGGCGAGCCAGAGCACCCGCCGCTGGATCTCGTCGAGGACATCAAGGTCGTGCCGGGTCACGGTAACTCCATCCAGGCGTCGCCGTTGACGCCCTCGCGAGGGGTGCGGTACATGTTGATCATGAGGTTGACGGCAGTTATCGATCTTCAAACCGCCGTCAACCTCATGATCGACGCTGGGGCTTCGGGTCAGCCTTCGACGCCGAGGCGCTGCAGGATCAGCTCACGCAGCGTCTTCGCGTCGGCCTGACCACGGGTGGTCTTCATGACCGCGCCGACCAGCGCGCCGACCGCCGCGACCTTGCCGCTGCGGATCTTGTCGGCGATGCCGGGGTTCGCGGCGATCGCCTCGTCGACGGCGGCGGTGAGCGCGCCGGTGTCCGACACGACCTCCAGGCCCCGGCTGGTCATGATCTCGGTGGGCGAACCCTCACCGTCGACCACGCCCTCCAACACCGTGCGGGCCATCTTGTCGTTGAGCTTGCCGGCGTCGACCAGACCCTGAAGCTCGGCGACCTGGGCGGGGGTGGCACCGATCTCGGCCAGCTCCACACCGCTCTCGTTGGCCCGGCGGGACAGCTCACCCAGCCACCACTTGCGGGCCGCCGCCGGGGTGGTGCCGGCAGCCACGGTGGCCTCGATCAGCTCGACCGCGCCAGCGTTCAACACCGACTGCATGTCCAGGTCGGAAAGGCCCCACTGCTCCTGGAGGCGACGCCGGTGCACCCGGGGCAGCTCCGGCAGAGCGGCCTTCAGCTCGGCGACCCAGGCCGGGTCCGGGGCGATCGGCACCAGATCCGGCTCGGGGAAGTACCGGTAGTCGGTGGCCGTCTCCTTCGAGCGACCCGGGGTGGTGTCACCGGTGTCCTCGTGGAAGTGGCGCGTCTCCTGGGTGATCCGGCCACCCGCGTCCAGCACCGACGCCTGCCGCAGCATCTCCGAACGGACCGCCCGCTCCACCGACCGCAGCGAGTTGACGTTCTTCGTCTCGGTGCGGGTGCCCCACTCCGCGCCCGGCAGGTTGAGCGAGGTGTTCACGTCGCACCGCAGCGAACCCTCCTCCATCCGCACGTCGGAGACGCCCAGGGTGCGGATCACGTCCCGCAGCTCGGCGACGTACGCCTTGGCCACCTCGGGGGCGAGCGCACCGGTGCCCGTGATCGGCTTGGTGACGATCTCGACCAGCGGGATGCCGGCCCGGTTGTAGTCGACGAGCGACTCCGTCGCCCCGTGGATGCGGCCGGTGGCGCCGCCGACGTGCAGCGTCTTGCCGGTGTCCTCCTCGAGGTGCACCCGCTCGATCTCGATCCGCACCGTCTCGCCGTTGACCTCGACGTCCAGGTAACCGTCGACGCAGATCGGCTCGTCGTACTGGCTGATCTGGAAGTTCTTCGGCATGTCCGGGTAGAAGTAGTTCTTCCGGGCGAACCGGCACCACTCGGCGATCGAGCAGTTCAACGCCAGGCCGATCCGGATGATCGCCTCGATGGCCGCCTTGTTGGCCACCGGCAGCGACCCGGGCAGGCCCAGGCACACCGGGCAGACCCGGGTGTTCGGCTCGCCGCCGAAGTCGGTCGGGCAACCGCACCACATCTTGGTGTTCGTCCCCAGCTCGACGTGGGTCTCCAGGCCGATCACCGGTTCGAAGCGCGCAACGACCTCGTCGTACGCGGGCAGTGTCGTGGTCATGAGACGCTCCAGGCGCGATCCGGACAGAACCTGTCCAGCCTAATGGGGTTGTCCGATCAATCCTCGGGCGGGTTTCGTCAGGGGCGCGTGGCGTCGTCGGCGGCGGGGTAGGGAACGGCGATGACGAATACGGGGAGAGAGTCAGGAGCGCAGGCCCGGCCGGGCATGGAGGCCCGGCGGCGCTCAAGCCGGATGACCAGGACCGCGGTGGTGCTGTTGGCGGCCACCGTCCCCGCCACGTTCGCCATCGGGATGCTGATCTCCGACGGGAAACGGGATGCCGGCGACCCGCTGATCCGGCTGCTGCTCCCCCTGGTGACTGCGACGCTGGGCATCGCCATCATCCTGCTGATCAACGCATGGATGACGAGAAACTCTTCTCTGTCCGACGGCGCCGACCCGGCCAGCCGTCGGCGGGTGAAGGCGGCACTGCGCGACGGGTCGACCACGGACCCGCAGATCGACGCGCTGGCCCGCAAGGAGGCTGAGCAGCAGGCACGTCGACGGTGGGTGTTCTGGGCCCTCGGTGCTGTCCTGGCGTTGCAGATGCTGAACGCCATCAGCACCGACCGCACGTCCGCCCGCTGGACATCCGGGCTGGGCGCGGTGGTCTGGGCGGTGCTGCTCTATCAGCACTGGCGCACCACCCAACGGGCCCGCCGCTATCTCGCCGGTCGGCCAACTGCCGAAACAGCCGAGGCGGGTCACGGACCGGCGTGAACCGCCCGTCCCGACCCGCCTCGGCCCCGTTCGTGCCTACAGCGCCGGCGGGGTGAACGTGCCGATCGCCGACTCCAACGCGGCGGCGACCCGGTACATCCGGTCGTCGGCCATCGTCGGGGCCATCACCTGCAGGCCGACCGGCAGCCCCTCGGAGAGCCCACACGGCACCGAGATGCCCGGCCCGCCGTACAGGTTCGTCGGAATCGTGTAAAGGTCGGCCAGGTACATCTGGTACGGGTCGGCGGTCCGCGCACCGATCGGGAACGCCACCGACGGGGTGGTCGGCGAGATCAGCGCGTCGACCCGCTCGAACGCGGCAGTGAAGTCCCGGGTGATCAGCGTCCGAACCTTCTGCGCCTGCCCGTAGTACGCGTCGTAGTAACCCGACGACAGCGCGTACGTGCCGATCATGATTCGGCGCTTGACCTCCGGGCCGAAGCCGGCCTCGCGGGTCAGCGACATGACCTCCTCCAGCGACCGGTTGCCGTCGTCGCCGACCCGAAGGCCGAACCGGACACCGTCGAACCGGGCCAGGTTGGAGGAACACTCGCTCGGGGCGATCAGGTAGTACGCCGGCAGGGCGTACGCGAACGTCGGGCAGGACACCTCGACGACCTCGGCACCCATCTTGGTCAGTGCGTCCACCGACTCGCGGAACGCGGCCATCACGCCCGGCTCGGCACCCTCGCCCACGAACTCGCTCACGATGCCCAGCCGCACACCGGTCAGGTCACCGGTAGCGCCGAGCTTCGCCGCCGCCACCACGTCCGGCACCGGCTGCGGGATGGAGGTGGAGTCACGCGGGTCGTGCCCGCCGATCACCTGGTGCAGCAGGGCCGCGTCGAGCACGTTGCGGGCACACGGGCCCGGAGTGTCCAGCGACGAGGAGAAGGCCACCAGCCCGTACCGGGACGTGCCGCCGTAGGTGGGCTTCGCGCCCACGGTGCCGGTGACCGCGCCGGGCTGACGGATCGAGCCGCCGGTGTCCGAGCCGATCGCCAGCGGCGCCTCGTACGCGGCCAACGCGGCAGCGCTGCCACCACCCGAACCACCGGGGATCCGGCTCAGGTCCCACGGGTTGTGCGTCGGGCCGTACGCCGAGTATTCGGTGGACGAGCCCATCGCGAACTCGTCCATGTTGGTCTTGCCGAGCATCACCGTGCCGGCCTCCCGCAGCCGCTGCACGATCGTCGCGTCGTACGGCGGGCGCCAGCCCTCCAGGATCTTCGATCCCACGGTGGTCGGAATGCCCTTGGTGGCTAGCACGTCCTTGACCGCGACCGGCACACCCGCGAGCGGGCCCAACTCCTCGCCGGCGGCCCGGCGCTCGTCCACCGCGCGGGCAGCGGCGAGCGCGCCCTCGGTGTCGACGTGCAGGAAGGCGTGTACCCGGTCGTCGACCGCGGCGATCCGATCCAGGTGCGCCTGGGTCACCTCGACTGCGGACGTCTCGCCCCCAGCGACCAGGGCCGCGATCTCCGTCGCGGTCATACTGATCAAATCGCTCATGCCGTCACTCCGCTTCGCTCCGCGACGCCATGAGGCACCACGGCGCTGTACTGCTGATTCGCTCGCTGCCGCTCGCTCATGAGGCCACATCCTCGGTCAGGATCCGCGGTACGCGGAACCGCTGGTCCTCGGCATCGGGCGCGCCCGACAGCGCTTCCTCCGGGGTCAGGCACGGCGTGACGACGTCCTCGCGGAAGACGTTTGTCAGCGGCACCGAGTGCGAGGTCGGCGGGATGTCCACGGCGGCGACCTCGCCGACCTGGGCGACCGCCTGGAGGATCACGTCGAGCTGGCCGGCGAACGTGTCCAGCTCCTCCTCGGTGACGGCGAGCCGCGACAGGCGCGCCAGGTGCGCGACCTCCTCGCGGGAGATGGCGGCCATCCGTGCCCCCTTCTGAATTCCTGCTGGTCGGGCGGTGTGCCGGCCGCGCGACAGGTGGAGCGTGACACGCGGTGACCGGAGCGAGTCTATTGTTCCGCTCCGGTGCCGCGTCCCCGACTCCCCCTCCAGCGGCCCTCGCGCCGGGTCAACGGGTGGGGCGGCGAGCGGCATCCGGCTGCGGGTGCCCGCCGGTCGGGCGGACCGGCCGGTACCGGGTCAGCCAGGTGACCAACTCCTCGGCCGGCATCGGCCGGGCGTAGAACCAGCCCTGCGCGGCGTCGCAGCCGGCGGCGTGCAGCATCCGCCAGGTCCGTTCGTCCTCGACACCCTCGGCCACCACGCGCAACCCCAGCGCGCCGGCCAGCTCGATCATCGACCGGACGATCGCCGCGTCGTCGGTGTCTTCGGCCATACCGAGGACGAACGACCTGTCCACCTTCACCTCGGACAGCGGCAACCGGCGCAGGTGCTGGAGCGAGGAGTAGCCGGTGCCGAAGTCGTCGAGCGCGATGGCCACCCCGATCCGGTGCAGCCGGGAGATGGTGGCCAGCACCCGACGCGGGTCGGCCATCAACGCGCCCTCGGTGATCTCGACCTGAAGCCGCTCGGCCGGCACCCCGTAGCGGGCCAGCCGGTCGGCGATCTGGTCGGCGATCTCGCCGGTGTGCAGGTCACGGACGCTCACGTTCAGCGCCGCGCGCAGGCCGATGCCGGCCGCCGACCACTTGGCGAGCTGCTCCACCACGTCGTCGACGACACGACGGGTGAGCAGTCGCATCACGGCGCTCTGCTCGGCGACCCGGATCAGTTCCTCCGGGTCGACCATGCCCCGACGGGGGTGCCGCCACCGCAGCAGCGCCTCGACGCCGACCACCTCGCCGGTCGCGATGGCGATCTGCGGCTGGTAGTACATGGTGATTTCCCCGGCGTCGTCGGCCGGCTCCTCGTCCGCGTGTGCCCATCCGGTCGGTTCGAGCGGCTGCCCGGGTGCACCCGACCCGACGTCCCGCCGCGCCCCGGTGCGACCCCTGCCCAGCGCGCTCCCGTTCGTCGACCGCCGGCCGATCCCGCCCCCGGCGCGCCGCTCCCGGGCCGAGCCGGAACGGGTGCCGGCGACAGTGGCACGGGCGTTGCGGCCCCGGATCGGGTCGGCTCCGGTGGCGATCCGGTTGATCAGCTCATCGGAGTGCACCAGGTCGGCGTCGGTGTGCCGACGGCGGGCCCACCAGCGGGCAGCTCCCGGCCGTGCTGTTGCGACCGCCGACGCCGGATCCGCCGCTGGCGCGGACCGGTCCGACGCCGCGGTGGGCAGCGCACCCTCGGCCGGCGCGCCGGTGGGCAGCGCCGCCCCGTCACCGCCGCGCACCTCCGCCGACGCGACAAGGGGTACGTCGGCAGTCCGCTCGGCGTCACTCGGCCCGCTGTGCCGGCCGTTGCCGTCCGGCTGCGCGTCCTCCTCCGGGGCTGCTGCTTCGACCTCTGCTGGCAACTCGGTCGACGGGCTGGCTTCCAGTACGCGCCGCAGGTCAGCGAGGAGGCCGAGTCGCTCGGCGGAGTTGTGGTCGGACTCCGGGGCGTACACGGCCACCGTGTCGTTGCGGTGCTTGGCGTCGTACATCGCCACGTCGGCGTGGCGCATCAGGGTGGCGAAGTCCTCACCGTGCTCGGGGAAGAGGGCGATTCCGATCGACCCGCCCACGTCCAACGGCAGCCCGTCGAGCGGCACCGGCTCGGCCAGCGCCTGGACCACCCGGTCGGCCAACTCCCGCGCCTGAGCGACGTCGGTCAGCCCGGTCATCACGATCGCGAACTCGTCACCGCCGAGCCGGGCGATCATCTGTGGTCGAGGCTGCATGTCGGTGAGCCGGGCGCTCACCTCGACCAGCAGCCGGTCGCCCACGGCGTGCCCGAGGGCGTCGTTGACGTTCTTGAAGCGGTCCAGGTCGATCAGCAGGAGCGCGAGCTGCCCGTCGGGTTCGCCGCGGGCGGTCCGCTCGGCGTGCAGGTGCACCTGCTCGGCCACCTCGGCCAGCAGCGCCTTGCGGTTGGGCAGACCGGTCAGCGGGTCGGCGGCGGCGAGGTGCTGCTGTTCGTTGGTCAACCGCGCCATCCGGTAGACGGCGAAGAGCGGCACCAGCACCAGCGGGATCAACGCGGCGCTGACCCGCGCCGCCGCGACCAGCACCGGGGCGAGCAGCAGCAGCGAGCCGGTGGAGAGCAACTCGAAGCCGAGGCCCTGGCGGAGGGTGGGCCACCACCGGTCCCCGAAACGCAGCCGCACCGCCCAGCTGACCAACCCGTAGTTGACGACGAACCAGGCCAACGCGGCACCGCCGACGGCGGCCACGTCGGTCCAGTGCAAGCGCCCGCCGGAGAAGATGGTGCCCGAGCCGAGCTGGATCACCCCGTACGCGGCGGCGAGGGCGCACGCGTACTGGCCGACGTTGAACGCCGTGCGCCACGCGGCGTGCCGCATCCGCCAACCCGAGACGACGACGCCCACCGCCTGCACCACCACCGCCGGACCGAGACCCCAGCCGAGCAGGATGGCGAAGGTGAAACAGGTGGACGGGAACACCGCCGACGTCTGCCGGCGCCCCGGTGGCACGAACGGGCGCGCGTCGCAGACCACAGCGAGCACGGCCATCGTCCAGAACGCCACCGGCAGGTCGGGCAACTCGCCGGGGAGCGTCGCGAGTGGAACGGCGGCGGTCAGCGCGGCGACCGCCAGGATGCCGGCGACGAAGGCGGCGAACGGTGCGACCCGTCCCGCAGGAAGCGAGTTGCGTGGGTCGGCGACCTCCACCACACCTCCCGACCGACCATCGGCGTGCCGGTGCGCGCGCCGTGACCCAATGAAACGCCCTCGGCCCCCAGTTTCCCGGTATGACAGTCACGAATCGGTCGTAGTCGTAATTAAGTTGGTATACGCGGCCAGTCGCCGTGCCCAGCGACCGGCCGGGTCAGTCCCCCAGCTGAGCGACCTCGCGCGCGGCGTCCGGGCCCGCGTCCAGCAGAAGCCGGAACCCGTCCTCGTCGAGCACCGGCACCTTGAGACTGACGGCCTTGTCGGCCTTCGACCCGGGGTTGTCCCCCACCACCACGAAGCTCGTCTTCTTGGAGACCGACCCGCTGACCTTGCCGCCCCGGCTATGCACGGCCTCGGCGGCCTGGTCGCGGGAATAGCCGGCGAGGGTGCCGGTCACCACCACCGTCAACCCCTCCAGCGGGCGCGGCCCCTCGTCGACGGCCTCCTCCGCCATCCGTACGCCGGCCTCGGCCCACTTGCGGACGACCTCGCGGTGCCAGTCCACAGCGAACCATTCCCGGATGCTGGCGGCGATGGTCGGCCCGACGCCGTCGACGGAGGACAGCTCCTCCTCGGTGGCCGCGTCGATGGCGTCCATCGAGCGGAAGTGCCGGGCGAGCGCCTGGGCAGCGGTCGGGCCGACGTGCCGGATGGAGAGCGCCACCAGCACCCGCCACAGGTCCCGTTCCCGGGCGACCGCGAGATTTTCCAGCAACTTGGTGGCGTTGGTGCCCAGGCTGCCGTCCTTGTTGACGAAGAACGGCGACCGGGACAGCTGCTCGGCGTCGAGGTGGAAGAGGTCGCCCTCGTCGCTGATGATCTCCGCGTCGAGCAGGGCGGCAGCGCCCTTGTAGCCGAGCACCTCAATGTCGAAGCCACCCCGACCGGCGAGGTGGAACACCCGCTCCCGCAACTGCGCCGGGCAGCTGCGGGTGTTGGGGCAACGGATGTCCACGTCGCCCTCCTTCGAGGGCGCGAGCGGGGTGCCGCAGGCCGGGCAACTGGTCGGCATGACGAAGGGCCGGGCGTCGGCGGGCCGCAGATCGACCACCGGGCCGAGCACCTCGGGAATCACGTCGCCGGCCTTGCGCAGCACCACGGTGTCCCCGATCAGCACGCCCTTGCGCTCCACCTCGCGGGCGTTGTGCAGGGTCGCGAGCGCGACTGTGGAACCGGCCACACGCACCGGCTCGAGCACGGCGAACGGGGTGACCCGGCCGGTGCGCCCCACGTTGACGTCGATGTCGAGCAGCTTGGTGGTGACCTCCTCCGGCGGGTACTTGAAGGCGATCGCCCAGCGGGGGGCGCGACTGGTCGACCCGAGCCGGCCCTGGATGGAGACCGGATCGACCTTGACCACCACGCCGTCGATCTCGTGCTCGACGTCGTGCCGGTGCTCGGCGTAGTAGGCGATGAACTCCGCCACGCCGGCCAGGTCCGGGACGACCCGCCACCGGTCGCTGGTCGGCAACCCCCACGACCTGAGTGCCGCGTACGACTCGGACTGCGCCGTGGGTTGGAACCCACGGCGGGCGCCGATGCCGTGCACCACCAGGCGCAACGGCCGGGTGGCGGTGACCCGTGGATCCTTCTGTCGCAGGCTGCCGGCGGCGGCGTTGCGGGGGTTGGCGAAGGGCGCCCTGCCCTGCTCCACCAGACCCGCGTTGAGATCGGCGAACGCCGCGATCGGGAAGTAGATCTCGCCCCGGACCTCCACCAACTCGGGGACGTCCCGAAATTCGGCGGACGGGACGAGCTGGCTGGGCACGTCCCGAATGCTGCGCACGTTTGCCGTGACGTCCTCACCGGTGCGCCCGTCGCCCCGGGTGGCGGCCCGGACCAGCCGGCCGTTCTCGTAGGTCAGGTTGATCGCCAGGCCGTCGACCTTCAGCTCGCACAGGTAGGGCACCGGACCGCCCGCGTCCCGTTCGACCCGCTCGGCCCAGGCTGCCAACTCCTCGTCGGCGAAGGCGTTGTCGAGCGAGAGCATCCGTTCGGCATGGGTGACCGGGGTGAAGTCGGTGGAGAACGTGCCACCCACCCGCTGGGTCGGCGAATCGGGCGTCCGAAGCGCCGGGAACTCCTCCTCCAGTGCCTCCAGCTCGCGCAACTGCCTGTCGAAATCGGCGTCGGGGATGGTCGGCGTGTCCAGCACGTAGTAGCGGTACTGGTGCTCGGTCAACTCCTGACTGAGCGCGGCATGCCGTTCCCGGGCCTGCGGCGTCGGCTCAGCCCCGGCCGCCGCCTCCTGCGCCGGGCTGACCTGCTGACCGATCTGCTCCTCGGACACACCGCCACCTTCGGACACGCCTGCGACCTCCCTGATCACGCTACTCCGGCACCGTATCGGGCCGGTGGGACAATCCGCCGCCCACCCGCGCCCGAAGCGACCCCACCCTCAGCCGGGCCCGGTGATCCCGTGACGCTCGGTAGCCGTCGGCCGGCCGTTCCAGCTACCGACCATCGAGTGACGGCCGGCGTGGCGTCGTCGAGGTGTGCGTGCGGCGGCGGCGCGGCGGCGCGGCGGGGCGGCGGCGGGGCGGCGGGGCGGCCGCGGTGTGGTTGGCGGGCGGCACGGGCGGCGGCGTGCAAGGATCGCCGGACGGTGCGACCGGCGGGTCGCCGCAACGCGGAGGTACGGATGCGCGAGGCACTGCTCTGGGCGGTGGCGATCCTGCTGGCCGTGGCGGCCGGCTGGGCGTGGAACAGTTGGCGGCACCGGGTGGCCAACCGGCGTCCGGGCACCCGGCCGGATCGGGGCGACGCCGGTGGCCGTCGGTCCACCCCGCCGCGGCCCCGTGGCGCCGAACGGCCCTCCACCAAACCCCGCTCGCGCGACACCGACCGGCACGGCGACGCCCCGGCGGCCGGCGAGATCTGGTGGGCCGACGTGCCGTACGCCGACGGCAGCGGGTCAAAGGTGCGCCCGTGCCTGGTGCTGCGTGCCGACTCCCGGGGCGCCGACGTCCTGAAGATCACCAGCCAGGACAAGAGCGACCGGGACGACCACGTGCGGATCCCGACCCGGGACTGGGACCCGGGCGCGGAGCACGACAGTTACCTCAGCCTCACCGAGCCGATCCGACTCAACTCGGCCGCCTTCGCCGACCACGCCGGCCGCTGCGACGCCGACCTGTGGCGGAAGGTCCGCAGCCTGCGCCACCTTCCCACCGCCTGACCACTCTCGACCGCCTTCATGCCCGCCCGCCAGCCATGATCGACTCGGGTTCCTGAAAGTCGTGGTGTCCTGAGCCCTCGGATGCCCCGGTTTACAGGAACCCGAGTTGGTCATGAGCGGCGCCCGGCCGCGCAGGTCGGGGCAGGCCACGCCGGCCGCGCCGGTCGGGGCACAGAGCACGCCGGCCGCGCCGGTCGGGGCAGGCCACGCCGGCCGCGCCGGGTCAGTCCCAGGTCGCGCCGAGTGTGGCGAGCTGGTCCGCGTACTCGATGCGGTTGACCCATTCCCTCGGCCAGGCGGCCATGCCGACGGCCGCGCCCACGAACGCGCCGGCCAGGGCGGCGATCGAGTCGGAGTCGCCGGCGGTGGTCGCGCCCCGGGCCAGCGCCGGGACCGGGTCGTCGGCGTGCCGTACGGCGCAGAGCAGCGCGGTGGCCAGCGCCTCCTCGGCCACCCAGCCCTCTCCGGTGGCCCGGCACGGGTCGCCACCGTCGTCCGGCTGCGCGAGGGTGTCTGTCAGTCGGCCCAGCACTGCCAGGCACTCGTCCCAGCCTCGCGCGATGAACTCCTCCGGCGTGCCGACCCCCGGGCGCTGCCAGAGGTCGCCCAGCCACCGCTCCCGGTAGACCAGGCGTTGGGACAGCGCCCGCTCGGTGAGCAGCGCGGGCACCTCAGGCAGGGTGGCGCCCGCGCGCAGCGCGAAGACCGCGTACGCGGTGAGTTCGCTGGCGGCCAGCCCGGTCGGATGGCCGTGGGTCAGCCCGGCCTGCAACTGGGCCAACCCGGCGAGCGTGTCGAGGTCCACGTCGAGCAACCCGACCGGGGTGACCCGCATGTTGGCCCCGCAGCCCTTCGAGCCAACCACCGTCGCCTCCTGCCAGCGCACCCCACGGCTCAGCTCGGCGCAGGCGCGCAGGCAGGTCATGCCCGGGGCACGGTTGTTGTCCGGACTGACCGCCCAGGCCAGGAAGCGTCGCCGCAGCAGCGGCTCGACCGCCTCCGGCGTGAACGACGGCGCCTCGTGCAGCGCCCAACCCACCGCCAGGGCCATCTGGGTGTCGTCGGTGACCAGTGCGGGCTCGCCGACCAGCTCGCGTGGACCGGTCGGGCCGTACCGGCGCTCGATCTCGGCGACGGTCAGGAACTCGGTCGGCTTGCCCAGCGCGTCACCGTAGGCGAGGCCGAAGAGTGAACCGGAGGCGCGCAGCGCAGAGGTGGGGGTCACGGCGGCCATGATGCCCGGCCGCCGCAACCCAGGTCAGCCTCAATCCCAGCACAGGCAGAACGGGTGGCCGGCCGGGTCGGCGTAGACCCGGAAGCCCTCACCCTCACCTGGCAGCCGCCGCGCACCCAGCGCGAGCGCCGCCTTCTCGGCGGCCTCGATGTCGTCCACCGTCACATCGAGGTGGAACTGCTGTGGGCGCTCGGGATCTGGCCAGACCGGTGGGCGCAGGTTGAGCGCCTGTTGGAAGGCGAGGCGCGGCTGGTGACCGGGCGGGCCGCCCAGCACCACCCAGTCGTCATCGGAGTCGCCCTCGGCGAGCGGGACGCCGAGCAACTCGGCGTAGAACGCCGCCAACGCCCGCGGATCCGGGCAGTCGATCACCACTGAACGCAGCTGTCCAATCATGACCGTCATCCTGCCCACCGGGTACGACAGGAAACCTCAGTCCTCGGCGAGGCGCCGCCCGGCGTCCCGGCACGCGGCGAGCACCGCCCGCGCGTACTCCGGGGTGGCGCCGGCGAGGCCGCAGGCCGGGGTGACCACCACCTGCTGGGCGAGTTGGCGACGAGGGAAGCCGAGGCGGTCCCAGACCTGGCGTACCCGCTCGGCGATCTGCGCGGAGTTCGGCGCGCCACCGGCCGACGGCGGCCGGGTCGGCGCGGCCCCGGCCAGCAACCCGAGGCCGGCGTCGATCGCCTCGCCCAGCGGGTCGAGCTTGGTGACCAGATCAAGGTCGAGGGCGACCGCGACGGCGCCGGCGGAGCGGATCAGCTCCAGCGGCACGTGCGGGGCGCAGCAGTGCACCAGCGTCGGCACGCCGACCGCCTCGACGACAGTGCGCAGCAGGGCGGCGGCGTCCACCGACTCGACCGCCCGGTACGCGCCGAACCCGCTCTCGGTCGGCACCCGCCCGGCCAGCACCGTCGGCAGTGATGGCTCGTCCAGTTGCAGCAGGACCGACGCCTGGGGCAGCCGGCGGGCGACCGCCGCGACGTGCGCGCGAAGCCCTTCGGCGAGGGAGCCGGTCAGGTCGCGGACCGCGCCGGGATCGCGCAACAGTCGACCACCGATCGGCAACTCCAGCGAGGCGGCCAGCGTGAGCGGGCCGGCGGCCTGCACCTTGATCGGCCCGGCGTACCCCTCGGCCTGCTCGGCGAGCTGGTCCAGGTCGCGTTCCATCAGGTCGCGGGCCCGGCGCAGGTCGCGGCCTGGGCGTGGGGCGACCCGCCACCGCCCCGCGTACACCTCGACCGGCAGCTCGACGAGCAGTCCGGCGGACCGGCCGATGATGTCCGCTCCGGGGCCACGGGCCGGCAACTCGGGCAGGTGGGGAAGCTCGGGAAGCTCACCGAGGACCACCCGCTGAGCCTCGCCGATGTCGGTGCCGGGCAGCGAGCCGATTCCGGTTGCCGCGCCGGCCGGCCAGGGCCACGCCTGATCTGTCACGGGCGAAGGCTATCCCGGAAACACCCGGGCCGTGCGGTCAGCCGGTGATGGTCGCGGAGCCGAGGACCACGTCGCCGGCCGGGTCCGGTCGGTACGCCACCAGGGCCTGACCGGCGGCGACGCCGCGTACCGGTCGGCGCAGCTCGGCGTGCAGCCGGTCACCGTCGAGGGCGACTGTCGCCGGCACCACGTCGCCGTGCGCGCGCAACTGCACCTCGCACTCGACCGGGGCGTCCGGCCGGGCGCCGCCGGTCCAGACCGGACGTACGGCGTGCACGTCGGACACGTCCAGGGCCTCGGCCGGGCCCACCGTCACCGTGTTGGTCTTTGGCGTGATGGAGAGCACGTAGCGTGGTCGACCGTCCGGGGCGGGCCGGTCCAGGTGCAACCCGCGACGCTGCCCCACCGTGTACGCGTACGCGCCGCTGTGACTGCCGACGACCGCGCCGGTGGAGGCGTCCACCACGTCGCCGGGCGCCTCGCCGAGCCGGCCGGCCAGGAAGCCGCGGGTGTCCCCGTCGGCGATGAAGCAGATGTCGTGTGAGTCCGGCTTGTCGGCCACGGCCAGGCCACGCTCGGCGGCCTCGGCGCGGACCTGTGCCTTCGTCAGGTCACCGAGCGGGAAGATCGACCGGTCGAGCTGCTCGCGGGTGAGCACGGCGAGCACGTACGACTGGTCCTTGGCCAGGTCGACACTGCGCCGCAGCAGCCCGTCCGCGCCGAGGCGGGCGTGGTGCCCGGTCACCACCGCGTCGAACCCCAGGGCCACCGCCCGGTCCAGCACCGCCGCGAACTTGATCTTCTCGTTGCAGCGCAGGCAGGGGTTCGGCGTACGACCGGCGGCGTACTCGGCGACGAAGTCGTCGACCACGTCCTCGTGGAAGCGGTCGGCCATGTCCCACACGTAGAACGGGATGCCGATCACGTCGGCCGCCCGCCGGGCGTCCCGGGAATCCTCCAGGGTGCAGCAGCCGCGCGCCCCGGTCCGGTAGGTCTGTGGGTTGCGCGCGAGGGCCAGGTGTACGCCGGTCACGTCGTGCCCGGCCGCCACCGCCCGTGCCGCCGCCACGGCCGAGTCAACCCCACCCGACATCGCCGCCAGAACCCTCACTGACCCACTCCCCTTCCCCGTCCCCGCCCGTTCCCCCACCACAACCCTATCCACCAGCCCCGAACCCCCCGCCACCCCACAAACCCAACCCAACCCCCAACCCCCACGCCCACGCCCACGCCCACGCCCACGCCCACGCCCACGCCCACGCCCACGCGATCTTGCACTTTCTGCTGCGACATATGCCGCACAAGACGCGAACAGACGACAGGAAGTGCAAGATCGCGGAAATCAGGGGGTGGGGGGTTAGCGGGGGGTGCGGAGGGCTGCGGCTCGGCGGGCTCGGTCGACTGCTGCCGGGAGGGCCGCGATCAGGGCGTCGACGTCGGCCTGGGTGCTGGTGTGGCCCAGTGTGAAGCGCAGCGAGGAGCGGGCGCGGTCGTCGTCGGCACCCATCGCCAGCAGCACGTGCGAGGGCTGGGCCACGCCGGCCGAGCAGGCGGAGCCGGTCGAGCAGGCGATTCCCTGCGCGTCGAGCAGGAGCAGCAGCGCGTCGCCCTCACAGCCGGGGAAGGAGAAGTGCGCGTTGCCGGGCAGCCGATCGGTCGGGTCACCGTTGTAGATCACCTCGGGCACCGCCTGGCGGACCCGCTCGATCAGGTCGTCGCGGAGCGCGGCCACCCGGGCCGCGTACTCCTGCTGACCCTTCACCGCCGTCTCCACGGCGACCGCGAAGGCGACGATGCCTGCGGTGTCCAGGGTGCCGGAGCGGATGTCGCGTTCCTGGCCGCCGCCGTGCAGCAGCGGCGTGGCCGGCACGTCCCGGGCGAGCAGCAGCGCGCCCACTCCCATCGGGCCGCCCAACTTGTGCCCGGTGACGGTCAGCGCGGCGACCCCGCTGGCGCCGAAGTCGACGGGCACCTGTCCAACAGCCTGGATGGCGTCGGTGTGGAAGGGCACACCGTGTTCGGCGGCGACGGCGGCCAGCTCGGCCACCGGCTGGACGGTGCCCACCTCGTTGTTCGCCCACATGGCGGTGACCACGGCCACCTGGTCGGCGTGCGCGGCCAACTCGGCGCGCAGGGTCTGCGGGTCGAGCCGACCGACGGCGTCCACCGGAAGCCAGCCGACCTCGGCGCCCTCGTGCTGGGCCAGCCAGTCGACCGCGTCCAGCACCGCGTGGTGCTCGACGGAGCTGGAGACCACCCGGCGGCGGTCGGAGCGGGCTGCGCGGCGGGCCCAGAAGACGCCCTTGACCGCGAGGTTGTCGCTCTCCGTGCCACCACCGGTGAAGATCACTTCAGAGGGCCGGGCGCCCAGCACAGCGGCCACCTGTTCGCGTGACTCTTCGACCCGGCGGCGGGCACGGCGGCCCGACGCGTGCAGGGAGGACGCGTTGCCGACCTCGCGGGCGGTAGCGACGTACGCCTCCAGTGCCTCGTCGAGCATGGGAGTCGTCGCCGCGTGATCCAGGTAAGCCATCACCGTTCAGCGTACGGCCGACACCTTGGGGACCGGATGCCGGAGGGGACTGCGCGTACGGGCCGAGGTGGAACTCCACCCCGGCCCGACGTGCGCGGGCCCGGTCAGGCGGGCACCGCGGTGACGACGATGTTGTCGCGGTACTTGCGCGCCTTGGCGTCGAACGGCCCACCACAGGTGATCAGGGTCAGCCGCGGCTTGCCGTCGCGGGCGAAGTACCGGTCCAGCGGGATCTTGGTCTTGTCGTACTCCTCCCGGGCCACGACCCGGTACTTGCGGGCCTCGCCATCACTGCCGGTCGCGGTCAGGGTGTCGCCCTGATCGAGCTCCCGCAGCCGGAAGAACGCGCCCTTGCCCTGCTGGGCGCTGTCCACGTGACCAGCGATGACGATCGAGCCGGCGTTCGCCTCCAGGCCGGGTCCGTACCGGTACCAGCCGATCTTGTCGACGCTCGGCGGCACCTCGAAATCGCTGGTCCGCTTGTTGATGCCGACCGCGTTGATCGTGGCGGTGACGTCGATCGCCGGGATCACCAGCCGCACCGGCGGGACGATCTCCGCCCCGGCCGGCAGTTCGCCGACGGTCACCGGGACGGACTGGCCGTCGGCCGCGCTGGCCGACGGGGTCGGGGTGGCGGTAGCGAGGTTGGCCGCCTCGTCGCCGCCCACGTCCTCGGCCGGCTGGGAGCCGCACGCCACGAGCGTGGCGACGGTGAGCGCGGCAACGCCGGCGGCCATGGCCGCCAGCGCGCCGCGATTGCGCACCGTCACTCGCGGCCGGTCCGCGCGGTCGCCATCCGCACCCCACCACCAAGGAGCAGGAGTACGCCGGCACCGGTGAGCACGTACCACCAGGTGTCCACGCCCGTGCCGGCCTGTCCGCCGTCACCGCTGGGCACGCCACCCGGGGCGGAGTGCAGGCCGGTGATGGTCTGGGCCACCACGTCGAGGGTCTTGCCCTCGGCGGAGCCGATCGCGTAGACGATCGTGGCGGTGCCCTCCTTGAGGTTGAGGTCCGCCGGGCCGATGGCCACGGTGTCGGTGCCGGCGAGCACCACGTCCGCCTTCACCTCGCCCGCGTCGACGTCGCCCTTGGCCTCGTTCGGGTTGGTGAGGTCCTCGAAGACCGGCTTGCCACCGGCGCGGACGTCGACCGCCGGAGCGGCGGCGGTGTGCCGGACGATCAGCCGCGCCTTGCCGGCGTCGACCTTCGAGACGTCGTTCACGAACGGGGTGATCTTCGGCTGGCCGGCGGCGTCGAGGTGGGCCGCGATGCTGATGTTCGCACCGCCCGGCACCGCGGCGTTGTCGACAGTGAGGATCGCGCTGCCGATCGGCTCGCCCGGCTTGGTGAGCGCGATGTCGTAGTCGCCCTCCTCAAGGTTCAGCGGGCCGGCGACGTCACCGGGCTTGAAGTTGTCCAGCGTCTTCTTGCCGTTGACGTAGACGTCGACCGGGGTGTCCGGAATGCCGTGCACGACGGAGACCTTCGACGTGGCGGCGTACGCGGGGCCGGCGGTGAGCGCACCGACGCCGGCGAAGGCCAGCGCGGCTACCGCGCCGCCCGCGGCGACCCGACGGAAGTACGAGAGCTGCATGTCTGCCTCCTGGTGATAACTGCTGATTCGTCAGGCCTGGCTTGCAGAACGGGTTACGCCGGCTGTCGGACGGGCGGATGCGCCCCGGAGGCACTTTTCTTTTCCGGCCCCGACCGCATCCGCAACAGGGTCGGGAGACGAAGAGCAGGTGAGATGACATCGACCGGGGAAGTGGGGCGGAGACTGTGGCAGCTACAGTCGGGCATGCCCCATCGAAGGCGAGCCGCCCGATGACGGCGCTACGACAGGAACCGGACCCTCCGGTGGACGACCTCGACCGCAGGTTCCGTGACGGCGACGACGTAGCGCTGCGCGAGGCGTACGACCGCTACGGTCGTGCCGTGCTCCATCTGGCCACGTCCATGCTGGCGAACCGCAGCGACGCCGAGGACGTCACCCAGGCGACGTTCGTCGCCGCCTGGTTGGGCCGCGACACGTTCGACCCGTCCAAGGGGTCGCTGATCGGTTGGTTGCTCGGCATCGGCCGGCGAAAGGTGATCGACCGGATGCGCGCCTCGGCCCGGGAGACCCGGGTGGTGGAGACGGTCCGACAACTGCCCGAGCCGGCGCAGACCGAGCCAGATCCGGACCGCGTGGTGGACCGGTTGGTGATCGCCGACGAGTTGGCTCGCCTCCCGGACGACCAGCGACGGATGCTGGAGCTGGCCTTCTACGACGACCTGACACACCAGCAGATAGCCGCGGTGACCGGCGTGCCGTTGGGCACCGTGAAGAGTCACATCCGACGCGGCATGGCGAGCTTGAAGCGCAGATGGGAGGTGGACGGTGCAGCACCTGGACCACGACCGGCTGGTATTTCTGGCACTCGGTGAGAGCGAGGCGGACAACGGGGAGAGCGCCCACCTCGCCACCTGCGCGCTCTGCCGCGCGGAGGTCGCGAGCCTTCAGCAGGTGGCGGGGCTCGGCACCGAGACGCAGGGCCTGGCCGACCTGCCCGACCCACCGGAGCACGTCTGGCAGGGCATCGAGGCCCAGGTCAGGGCGGCGGAGGCTGGGCCGTTGCTGACCGAGACCCGTCGACACCGAGTGCCCGGGCAGGCCGACACCACGACGGCCGGGCAGGCCGATGCCACGACGGCCGAGCAGGCCGATGCCACGACGTCCGAGCGGACCTCCGACGCGGCGGCCGGGTCGACGGTGACCCGGCTGGACCCGGCACGGCGATTTCGCCGCCGGGGTCGCGGCTGGTCCGGTTGGGTGGCCACAGCGGTGACTGCGGCCGCCGCCGCGGCGGTCGGCGTCGTGGGCACCGTCTCGGTGCTCCGACCGGACGATCAGACGCCCACCCCGACGCCGGTGGTGGTGGCGAGCGCTCCGCTGGCCGCGTACGGCGCGACCCCGCCGACGGCCAGGGGTGACGCCCGGGTTTTCCAGGACGGCCAACTACATCTGCATGTGGCGAATCTCCCGAGCGTCCCGGGGTACTACGAGGTCTGGCTCATTAATCCGACGACCATGGAGATGTTCTCGGTCGGCACCCTGGGTGGCGGCTCGGACGCCCTGCTACCCCTGCCCCCGAATGTCGACCTCAAGAGCTACTCGGTGGTCGACGTCTCCGCCGAGCAGTACGACAACAACACCCGCCACTCCGGCGACAGCCTGCTGAGGGGCTCCCTGACGGGCTGATCGGCGGGCCGGCTCAGCTCCCCGGCTCGCCGATCAGCTCCCATACGGCAGTGGCCGCCCGTGCGAACGGGCGGCCACTGACGTATCGCTGGCTTACTTGCGCTTGCGGATCTCCTCGGCGGCCTGTGGGACGATCTTGAACAGGTCGCCCACCACCCCGAAGTCGGCCAGTTCGAAGATCGGCGCCTCGCCGTCCTTGTTGACCGCGACGATGGTCTTCGAGGTCTGCATGCCGGCCCGGTGCTGGATCGCACCGGAGATGCCGAGGGCGACGTAGAGCTGCGGGGAGACCGTCTTACCGGTCTGGCCCACCTGGAACTGGTGCGGGTAGAAGCCGGAGTCGACGGCCGCGCGGGACGCGCCGACGGCACCGCCGAGCAGGTCGGCGAGCTCCTCGACCAGCTTGAAGTTGTCGGCGTTGCCGACGCCCCGACCGCCGGAGACGACCACGCCGGCCTCGGTCAGCTCGGGGCGGGAGCCCTTCTGCTCGGCGACCCGCTCGACGACGGTGGCCAGCTTGTCGGTGTCGGTGACCGACACGCTGAGCTGCTCGATCGCCGGGGTGGCCGCCGCCGGGGCGGGGGTGACCGAGTTGGGCCGGACGGTGACCAACGGCAGGCCCTTGGTGACCTTGGACTTGACGATGGTGGAGCCGGCGAAGGCGACCTGGGTCGCGGTGCCGTCGGCGTCCAGGCCGACCACGTCGGTCAGGATGCCGTTGTCGAGCTTGACGGCGAGCCGGGCGGCGATCTCCTTGCCCTCCTGGGCCGACGCCAGCAGCACGGCGGCCGGCTGCACCCGCTTGACCAACTCGGCCAGCACCGTCGCCTTGGGGGCCACCAGGTAGCCGTCGATCTCGTCACCCTCGGCGGCGTAGATCTTCTCCGCGCCGTACTCGCCCAGCTTGCCGCTCAGCGCCTCGGCGGCGCCGGCGCCGCCGAGCACCACAGCGCTCGGGGTGCCCAGCTCACGCGCGAGGGTGAGCATTTCCAGGGTGACCTTCTTGACGCCGAATTCCTTTGTGGCTTCGACGACGACGAGAACCTCGGACATGTCAGACCCCCCTCTCACACGAACTTTTCGGTGGCGAGGAACTCGACCAGCTTGACGCCGCCCTCGCCCTCGTCAGTGATCTTGGCGCCGCCGGAGCGCGGGGGGCGCTTGGTGTGTTCGACGACGGCGCTGGTGGCGCCGTCGAAGCCCACCTCGTCGGCCGCGACTCCGAGGTCGGCCAGCGAGAGCGTCTGCACCGGCTTCTTCTTGGCTGCCATGATGCCCTTGAAGGAGGGGTAGCGCGGCTCGTTGATGGTGTCCCAGACGGAGACCACGGCCGGGGTGGCGGCGGTGACCACCTCGTAGCCCTCCTCGGTCTGCCGCTCGACGGTCAGCGTCGCGCCGTCGACGGTGAGCTTGCGGGCACCGGTGAGCGCCGCGACGCCCAGCCGCTCGGCGATCATGTGCGGCATCACCTGGACCCGGCCGTCGGTGGACTCGGCACCGCAGATGACCAGGTCGGCGTTGAGCTGACCGAGCGCGGCGGCGAGCACCTTCGAGGTGGCGACGGCGCACGAGCCGTGCAGGGCGTCGTCCAGCACGTGCACGGCCTTGTCCGGGCCCATGGAGAGCGCCTTGCGGATCGACTCGGTCGCCCGGTCCGGACCCATCGTCAGGATGGTGACCTCGCCACCGTGCGCCTCCTTGATCTTCAGCGCCTCCTCGATGGCGTACTCGTCCATCTCGTTGATCACGTTGTTCGCCGAACCGCGGTCGACGGTGTTGTCGTCATTGCGCAGGTTGCGGTCCGCGCCCGAATCAGGCACCTGCTTGACGAGTACGACGATGTTCATCGCGCTTCGACGACCCTCCTGTGTGGTGTTGCGATTCGCTCGCCCGGTATGGGGCGCAGCGTCGCGCGTCGGTCGACGCCAGGTCAACCGAGGGCGGTTGTGCAGTTGCCCACGGCGCAATGTTACCTGCCAGTAGGTTGCGCTCCCGCAGCACTCAGAGTGACACAGCTCACCGACGCGCGGCCGGTCAGGCCGGCTCGGCCAACGCGACCCGGATCTGGTCGATGGCCGCCGCCTCGGCAGGCGCCACCCCGTCGTGCGCGCGGGCCACCTGGTCCGCCGCGGTCAACACCAGATCGCGGTACGCGTCCACGTCGCGTGGGGACTTCTCGCGCAGGATCCGAACCGCCTCACCCAGCGCCGGCAGCACCACCGACTCGATCTCCAGCTGCGAGTCCCGCGGAAGTCGCGGCAGCGGGCCGGTGTTCAGCGCCTCCTTGACAGTGCCACTGGCACCGGCCAGCGCGCCGGAAGCGGCGATGCTCTCCCGGATCACCCCCAGCACACCGGGGTCGGCGTTGGAGACCAGGAAGACGGCACCGAAGGCACCGGTCTTGAGGGTCAGGCGCTCCTCGTCCGTCAACCGCTGTTCCATGATCACGGAGTGTAGACGTACGGGGTGGTGGTGGTGACCGCGACGAGGCCGAGCCGCTGGAGGATGGGTCGGCTGTCCTCGGAACAGTCGACCTGCATGAGCGTCCGATCCCGCTGCTCGGCGAGCCGCGCCCGGTAGTTGACCAACGCCCGGTAGATGCCCTTGCGCCGCCACTGCGGCAGGGTCGAGCCACCCCACATCGTGGCGAAGCCGGTGTTCACCGGGAACCGCACCCAGCCCGCGCTCACCACCGTCCCACCCGCCTCGGCCACCACAACGGTGATCGAGTTCGGGTCGGCGTCGATCTCCTTGGCCAGGCCCGTCACGAGGTGCGAGCGATCCTCCTGCCAGACCTCCTCCTCCATGGCGGCGATCCGCTCCAGGTCCTCCCGGGCGGTCACCTCACGCAGGCGTACCCCCTCGGGAACGACAGGCAGCGCGGCGGCCAGCGGGGCGACCGGCCCGACCACGACGGTCTCGCGGTCCTCCGGCACGAAGCCGGCAGCGCGCAGCCGGTCCGCCAGATCGGCCGGCTCGTCGTGCTCGTTGAGCTTCCACTCGACCGACTGGCCGCGCTCACGGAACAGCTGCACCTGCCGGGCGATCAGCTCGTCCAGCGCGTCACCTGTCAACCCGCCCAGGGTGCGGTACGTGAGGAACCCGCCGGCGTCGAGCCCGATGATGCGGACCAGCGGCCCGTCCCGCTCCACGGTCACCCCGGCCGGCACCGGGTCGGGGATCTCCGGGCGGAGTTGGTTGTCGTAGGCGTCGCGCAGCGTCTGTACGTCGAGATCAGTCACCGGACCAGGCTAAGCGGGAAGGGAAACGGATATTCTCGCACTGTGTGGGAGGCGATCAGGCGGTGGTTCGACCCGACGGAGCTGCGTTCGGTCGGTGAACCGCCGGACTACCGCTTCTCTCTGGCCAACGAACGGACCTTCCTCGCCTGGCTGCGCACCGGGTTGGCACTGGTCGGAGGCGGGTTGGCCGCCGCGCAGTTCCTGCCACCCCTGCCGATGAGCCACCTGCGCGAGGTGATCGCGGTGGCGTTGCTGCTGCTCGGCGCGGCGGTCGCGATCCGCGCGGTGGACCACTGGGCGCGTACCGAGCGGGCCATCCGACTCGGTCAGGAGCTGCCCGCGTCCCGGTTCCCCGCCATCCTGGCGCTCGCCGTCGGCGGCGGCGCGTTGCTGCTGGTGGTCGCCGTCCTGATGCGGGCGGTCGGCGGGCGGTGAACACCGGACGCGACCCGGGGCTGCAACCGGAGCGGACCCGGCTGGCCTGGCGGCGCACCCTGCTCACGGTGACCGTGGTGAGCGTGCTCGCCGTCCGACTGGCGGCGACGGGCGACCCGACCGGTGCGCTGATCGCCGCCGGCACCGTTCTGGTGTGGGGCACCCTGCTGGTGCTCTGCTGGCCGCGGGGCACGGGCACCGGCCCGGCCCGCACCGGCGGCCGGACACTGCCCCTGGTCACTGTGGGTACCGTGGTGCTGGCGTTACTGGGGGTGCTGCTGGTCCTGCGCGGACTGTGGTGACGCGCGCCGGTGCGTCATCATGGGGGCATGGCCCGGCTTGGCGTACTCCTCTTCCTGGTGCAGATTGTCCTCGCCGTCTGCGCGCTGATCAGCTGTCTCTCCGCCGAGGAGGGCAAGATCCGCGCCCTTCCGCGGATCGCCTGGGTGCTGATCATCTTGTTCTTCCCGCTGGTCGGCTCGATCGCCTGGTTCATCGTCGGCCGGGAACCCAGCACCGGCGCCGGCAAGGGTTGGCCGGGCGGCGGCGAGCGGCAGCGTCCTCGGCCGGTGGCCCCCGACGACGACCCGGAGTTCCTGCGCTCCGTCGAGGAACGCGCCCAGCAGCAGGACCAGGAGCTGTTCCAACGCTGGGAGGAAGACCTGCGGCGACGCGAGGACGACCTGCGCCGCCGCGACGGTGAGCCGCCGCGCGAGGGCGACCGACCGGAGGTGTGAGCGCGCCGCCGCCGCCGGCGCGGGAGCGACGGCGGCGGCGGGTGCGACTCAGGCCAGGTTCGACGACCGGGGGTACGCGTCGGTCGGGTCGGTGAGCACGTTCACCAGGTACGGCACTCCGGAGTCGAACGCCCGCTGGAGCGCCGGGCCCAGGTCGGCCGCCTTGGCGACCGTCTCCCCCGCCCCGCCGAGCGCGCTGACCACCGTGTCGTACCGCAGCTCCGGCTGGAGGTCGGCGGCGACGTCGTAGCCGTACATGGCACGCATCGGGTGCTTCTCCAGCCCCCAGATGCCGTTGTTGCCGACGATGATCACCACCGGCAGCTTCTGGCGGACCAGCGACTCGACGTCCATCAGCGAGAAGCCCGCCGCGCCGTCGCCCATCAGCACGCAGATCTGCCGGTCCGGGTGACTGACCCGGGCGCCCATCGCGTAACCCATGCCGGTGCCCAGGCAGCCGTACGGGCCCGGGTCCAGCCACGTGCCGGGCTGGGCCGGCTCCAGGTACCGCCCGGCGTACGACACGAAGTCGCCGCCGTCGCCGATGGTGATCGCGTCCGGGGCGAGCGCCCGACGCAGCTCGCCGTAGATCCGGGCCGGGCGGATCGGGTCGGTCTCGGCGGCCATCTCCGCCGCGTCCCGAGCCTTCGCCGCGTCCTCGGCGACCCGCAGGTCGGCGATCCAGTCGGAGTGGTCGGCCCGGTCACCGGAGTGATCGGCGAGCGCGGAGAGGATCAGACGCAGGTCACCGGCGGGTGCGGCGGCCGGCTGCACGTGCGTCGCCCGCTGGCTGGGGGCGTCGACGATGTGCACCACCTTGGCGTCACCGAAGTCACCGAAGCTGAGCCGGAAGTCCAGCGGAGTGCCCACCACCACGACCACGTCGGCGCCGGAGAGCGCGGCCCGTCGGGCCTTGGCGAACGCCAGCGGGTGCTCCGGCGGGAGCGAGCCGCGACCCATGCCGTTGGTGAAGACCGGCACCTGTAACGCCTCGGCCGCCTCGCGCAGCGCGGCGACCGCGTCGCCCGCGTACACGTCGGATCCGGCGATGATGACCGGCCGCTGCGCCCCGGCGATGAGCAACGCCGCGCGGCCGACCTCCTCCGGGTCCGGGGCGATCGGGTCGACACCCGTCACGGTGGGCAGCTCGGCCTCCGCGACCGAGAAGACCGTCTCCAGCGGGAAGTCGAGGAACGCCGGGCCCCGGTGCGGGGTGAGCGCGGCGTTCAGCGCCGCACCCACCGCCCGCGGGATGTCGTCGGTGCTGAACACCGTCTCGGCGTGCTTGGTGACCGGGGCGACCAGCGGCAGGTGGTCCATCTCCTGGAGGCTGCCCGAGCCCCAGCGGAACGCGGGCGCGCGCCCGCCGAGCACCAGCACTGGCGAGGCGTTGAAGAACGCGCTGGTCATGCCGGAGATGCCGTTGGTGACACCGGGCCCTGCGGTGAGCACGGCGAGGCCGGGGCGGCGCTGGAGCTTGGCCACGGCCTCGGCGGCGAAGACCGCGGACTGCTCGTGCCGGACGTCGTAGATCGGGAAGTCGGTCTTGTACGCCGCGTCGTAGAGCGGAAAGACGTGCCCGCCGGACAGCGTGAACATCTCCCGTACGCCGTGCGCGCGTAGTGCCGCGAGCGCCAACTCGCCGCCGTGGCCCTCGATCCGCTCCGTCATCCGCCGCTCCCCTTCGTTCCTTATGACCGACGCCCCACGCTACTGGCCGGTAGGAACAATGTGAACTGTTCTCGACTAATAGTCAGCGGCCGGTGAAGCCGGGCTTGCGCTTCTCGACGAAGGCCGCCATGCCCTCGCGCCGGTCGTCGGTGGCGAACAGCGCCGCGAAGAGCTGACTCTCCCAGGCGAGGCCGGAGTTCAGGTCCATGTCCAGGCCGCCGTCGACCGCCAGCTTTGCCGCGCGCAGCGCCTGCACCGGGCCCGTCAGGTACGGCTTCACGTAGGCGACAGCGGCCTCGTAGACCTCGGCGGCCGGGACCACCCGGTCGGCCAGGCCGATCCGCAGGGCCTCCTCGGCGTCGACCATCCGGCCCGTCATGATCAGATCCTTGGCGCGGGCCGGGCCGACCAGGCGGGCCAGCCGCTGGGTGCCGCCGGCACCCGGGATGATGCCGAGCTTGATCTCCGGCTGGCCGAGCTTGGCGTCCTCGGCGGCGATCCGCCAGTCACAGGCCAACGCCAGCTCACAGCCGCCACCGAGGGCGTACCCGGTGATCGCGGCGACCACCGGCTTGGGGATCCGGGCGATCGCGCCGAGCGCGCTGGACAGGTTCGCCGCCCGGTCGGCCATGTCCACGTAGGACATGTCAGCCATCTGCTTGATGTCGGCGCCGGCGGCGAAGACCTTCTCCCCGCCGTACACGATGACCGCGCGGACCTCGGGATCGGCGGTGGCCGCCGTCGCGGCGGCGCGCAACTCCTCCTGCACCTGGGTGTTGAGCGCGTTCATCGGCGGCCGCTCCAGCCGGATCGTGCCGATGCCGTCAGTGGTCTCCAGCCGAACGAACTCGCCCACGCTGCCCTCACTTCCTCGTCGAAGTCGCGTGCCAACCTTACGACCCGGCTCGTTTGGGTAAGTAGTGTGGTGTCAGCCCCGTGGGCGGGAGTCCAGCCATGATCACGTATTACGACGACAGGTCGGTGCAGGTCACCTCCACCACCCTTCGCGTCGACGGTCGCAGCTACAAGCTGGCCGACATCACCATGATCTGGCACCGCCGGGGCACCCGCTCCTGGCGTGTGCTGGTGGGGCGGGGCGCGATCGGCGCAGCCCTCGCCGGCCCGCTGGTCGCGGCGGTGCTCGGCATCGGCGTGGCCGTCTGGCTGCACCGCTCCCCCACCGTGACGATCGCGATCGTCGGCGCGTCGGTGTTGGTCGGCCTGGCCGTCGGGCCGGTCGCCGACTTCCTCTTCGAACACCTGGACCGCTCGTACGCCCGGGGCAGCCGCCAACTGGAGATCTGGGCCCGTTGGCGGGGCCAGCCGGTGCGTCTGCTGCACACCGGTGACGCGCTGCGCTTCGGGCAGATCTACCGGGCGGTGCAACGCGCGGTGGAGCACAGCCAGCCGGCCCACCCCGCCACGCGCCGCTAGCCAGCCTGCTCCGTCTGAGGCACGGGCACGGCAGACCGCGCCGAGAACGCGTCGGGGAAGGCCCGATGCCGAGGCCGAACCGGGCGAGGTTTGCCCCGCGGTGGTTAGGCTTAGTGATGACCCTCTATTACCGGGACGACGCGGTGCAGGTGACCTCCGAGTCGATCCGGGCGGGTGGTCACGTGATCGCCCTGTCCGACGTGACGTTCGTCTGGCACGCACGGGGGCAGAAAACCCTCGCCGTGCGCGGCCGTGTGCTGGGGCGCGGTGTCCTGGTCCTGCTGCTCTCGCTGCCGCCGCTGGTCGCCGTGGTCTGCGTGCTGTCGCTGGCCTGGTCGGCTCAGGATCGAGGCAACTGGCAGCTGGCGCTGATCATCCTGGCCGCCTGCGCGGCGGGGGCGCTCGCGCTGGCACCGTTCCTGGAGATCCCCCTCGGCTGGCTGGACCGCTCCTACGAGCGCGGCAGCCACGTGCACGAGTTGTGGGTGCAGCACCACGGTCGGGAGGACCTGCTGGTGCGCACACCGGACGCGCTACGGTTCGGGCAGATCTACCGGGCCGTGCAGCGCGCCGTCGAACAACAGGGGGACCACCGATGACCACCCGCCGCCGCGAGGCCGTCGCCCTGGCCGGCCTGCTCGCGACGGCCGGCGTCACCCATCTGGTACGCCCCGGCGTCTACGACGCGATCGTGCCGCGTGCGCTGCCCGGCCCGCCCCGTTTCTGGACGTACGCCAGCGGGGTCGCCGAACTGGTGGTGGCTGCGGCTGTCGCGAACCCGGCCACCCGGCGGGCCGGCGGACGGGCAGCCGCCGCTCTCTTCGTCGCCGTCCTGCCGGCGAACGTGAAGATGGCCGTGGACTGGCGGCGCCGGCGCCCGACCCAGCGGGCCATCGCGTACGGCCGGGTGCCGTTGCAGGTGCCGCTGATCTGGTGGGCGCTGCGGGTGGCCCGCGCCGAAACCGCCGGTCGACAGTCACGCTGACCTGCTCCGACGGGCGGTTGTGGCACGGCCGACGCACACTTGACCCCATGGCGATTCCCCTCCCCACCCCGACCGCCGTGGTCGGTCTGACCCGCTCCGCCCTCGACCAGGCGCTCGGCTCGGCCGCCTCGATGGCCGCCGTGCCCGCCCGCGCGTTCGCTGTGCTCGACGGGGTGGAGCAGTTGCTGGCCCGGATCAACGGCGTGGTCGACCGGATCGAGACGACCCTGGATCGGACCGACCAGGTGCTCACCGACGCCGAGGGCGCGGTCCGCGAGGTGGCCGTCATCAGCGCCGCCGCGACCACCGCCATCGACACGGCCACCGAGGTGGCCACCGCCGCCGCCGCTGTGGTCGCCGAGGCCGACCGGGTCGCGAACCGCGCCTCCGTCACCGTGGGCACCGCGACTGAGGCCGCCGCCACCGCGGCCGAGTTGCTGGCGGCGTACGAGCCGGCGCTGCGCCGGGCCGCACCGATGGCCGAGCGGTTCGTCGAGGAGCTGAGCCATGAGGAGATCACCGCGGCGATCCACCTGATCGACGAGCTGCCGAAGCTCCGGGAGCATCTGACGGCGGACATCCTGCCGATCCTGGCCACGCTGGACCGGGTCGGCCCCGACCTGCACGACCTGCTCGACGTCACCCGTGACCTCAAGCTCGCCGTGGCCGGCATCCCCGGGCTGGGCATGCTGCGCCGCCGCGGCGAGAAGCTCGCCGACGAGCCCGTCGGCTGACGACCGCCCCGCAGGGGCGAGCCAGCCGGTGTGCCGTGCTTGCCGTCAGGCCGGCGCGTACAGCTCGTCGATCTCGGCGCGTTGCGGCAGCGCCACCGAGGCGCCGAGCTTGCGGACGCAGGCAGCGCCGGCCGCCGACGCCCAGCGCACCGCGTCGACCAGGTCGCGCCCTTCGCCCCAGCCGACGGCCAGCGCGGCGGTGAACGCGTCACCGGCGGCGGTGGAGTCGACCACGTCGACCCGTACCGCCGGCACGTGCACCTCGGTGCCGTCCCGGTCGACGTACCAGGCGCCCTCCCCGCCGAGAGTGAGCACGGCCCGGGGAGTCAGGTCGAGCAGCGCGCGCGGCTCCTCCCGACCCCGGCCGGCGAGCGCCTGCGCCTCGCCCTCGTTGACGACCAGCAGGTCCACGGCGGCGAGCAGCTCGGGTGGGAGATCCCGCGCCGGGGCGGCGTTCAGGATCACCCTGGTGCCGGCCTCGCGGGCGGCCACCGCGGCGGCAGTGACGGTCTGCACCGGGATCTCCAGTTGCGCGACCAGGACGTCCGCCGTACGGACGGTGGTCAGCTCCTCCTCGCTGAGGCCGACCAGGGCGTCGTTCGCGCCGGGGGTGACCACGATGGCGTTGTCCCCCTGGGCGTTGACCATGACCAGCGCCACTCCCGAGGTGCCGTAGACCACGCGAAGCTGACTGGTGTCCACGCCGGCCGCTGTGATGCGGGCCTTGAGGGTGACGCCGAAGGCGTCCGAGCCGATCGCGCCGAGGAAGGCACAGGAGGCGCCGGCACGGGCCGCGGCCACGGCCTGGTTGGCACCCTTGCCGCCGGGCACCATCACGAAGTCGGTGCCGAGCATGGTCTCGCCCTGTCGAGGCAGCGCGGGTGCCATCGCGACCAGATCCATGTTGGCGCTGCCCACCACGGCGACCCGGGTCTGCGGCACGGCCGTCTCCGCCTGTCCGGCGCTCAGGCGGCGCGGGCGGTGAAGCGGTCGCCCGACCGCTCGACGACGAGTGGCAGCCCGAAGGTCTTGGAGAGGTTGTCACCGGTCAGCGTCTCGGTGAGCAGGCCCTGGGCGACCACCCCGCCCTCGCGCAGGAGCATCGCGTGGGTGAATCCGGGCGGGATCTCCTCGACGTGGTGGGTGACCAGCACCATCGCCGGGGCGTCCGGGTCGTACGCCAGCTCGGCCAGTCGGGCGACCAGGTCTTCCCGACCGCCCAGGTCGAGCCCGGCGGCGGGCTCGTCGAGCAGCAGCAGCTCCGGGTCGGTCATCAGGGCACGGGCAATCTGCACCCGCTTGCGCTCACCCTCGGAGAGGGTGCCGTAGCGGCGTTCGGCGAGACCACCGACGCCGAGTTGACTCAGCAGTGCCCGCGCCCGCGCCTCGTCGCCACGGTCGTAGTTCTCCCGCCAACGGCCGACCACCGACCAGGCGGCGGTCACCACCACGTCGCTGACCCGCTCGTCGGCGGGCAGCCGCTCGGCGATCGCGGCGGTGGTGAGCCCGATCCGGGTACGCAGCTCGTTGACGTCGGTGCGGCCGATCCGCTCGCCGAGCACGTGCGCGACACCCGTGGTGGGGTGCAGCCGACCGGCGGCGAGGTTGAGCAGTGTGGTCTTGCCGGCGCCGTTGGAGCCGAGCACTACCCACCGCTCGTCCAGTTCGACACGCCAGGTCAGGTCCTCTAGGAGGGCGGTGCCGGAGCGGCGCACGCCGACGCCGTCGAGGCTGACCACCAGATCCGGGTTCACCGCACCATCCAACCACGCAGCGCCGGGGTGCCCCCCATGGGCGGCACCTCAGCCATAGGGTGAAGCGCCGTGTCATTGATCACCAAGCCCGAAGGACGGCCCATGCCCAGCCGACGTACGGAGCTGCGCAGATGAGCGCGGTCATCGAGATCGAAGGTCTACGCAAGAGCTTCCGCAGCCTGCGCAGCGGCCCACGCGTGGCGGTGGACGGGTTCGACCTGCTGGTCGAGGCGGGCCAGGTCCACGGCTTCCTGGGCCCCAACGGCTCGGGCAAGACCACCACCCTGCGGGCCCTGCTCGGGCTGGTACGCGCCGACAGTGGCCGGATGACGGTGCTCGGCGAACCGTCGCCGGAGTTGCTGCCCCGGGTGGCGGGTCAGGTCGGTGCCATCGTGGAGAGCCCGCAGTTCTTCGGCAACTTCACCGGCTACCGGACGCTGCGGCTGTTGGCCCGCGCCGGTGGTGTGCCGGTCTCGCGGGTGGACGAGGTGCTGGATCTGGTGGGCCTGCACGACCGGGGCGATGAGCGGGTGAAGGGCTACTCGCTGGGCATGAAGCAGCGTCTGGCGGTGGCGTCTGCGCTGTTGAAGGACCCGCGTCTGCTCATCCTGGACGAGCCGGCGAACGGGCTGGACCCGGCGGGCATCCGGGAGATGCGGGACCTGATGCGGTCGCTGGCGGCCAACGGGGTGACGGTGCTGGTGTCCAGTCACATCCTGGGCGAGATCCAGCTGATCTGCGACCACGTCACGATCATCTCCCGGGGGCGGCGGGTCGCGACCGGTCGGGTGGACGAGGTGCTGGCGGGCCACGACCGGCACGAGTTCCTGGTCCGGGTGGCCGAGCCGGAGCGGGCCGTCGAGCTGCTGCACGCGGCCGATCTGACGGCGGTGGTGGACGGCGGAGCGTTGGTGGTGAGCGGGGTGAGCGACCCGACGGCGATCAGCCGGGTGCTCGGTGAGCAGGGTCTGTGGGTGGGCGAGCTGACGCCGCTGCGGCCGGATCTGGAGAGCGTCTTCCTGGAGCTGACCGGCGCGTACGAGCATCCGTCGGTGCCCCGGCAGGTCGGGGACCCGTCGCTGCCGCAGGACGAATCTGTGATCGACCTCGATCGGGGAGTGGACGCGTGAACCTGGTGCGTGCCGAGTTGGAGCGACTGTCCGCGCGTCGTTTCGTGCAGCTCATGGTCGTCCTGTTGGCGTTGGCGTTCGCCGTCACGGCGGCGACCACCCTTGCCGGCTCCCACAAACCGAGCGTCAGTGAGCTGAACTCGGCGCGGACGCAGGCCGCCGAGGCGCGGCGTGACATGGAGGCCACCCACCAGGAGTGCCTGGCCCGCCAGGACAGCACTTCGACCTCCGACACGGACAGGTACTTCCCCAGCGACTGCTCCGAGATCGACCCGATCCGGCAGGACCGCCTCCCGATCGCCGCCGACTTCCTGCCGGGTGTGTTCACCTTCGCCGAGCAGGCCGAACCGCTGCTGTACTTCCTCATCGCGTTCCTGGTGTTGTTCGGGTTCCTGGTCGGCGCCTCCTACATCGGCGCGGACCTGACCTCGGGCGGGGTGGTGAACCTGCTGCTCTGGCGACCGCGTCGGTTGACGGTGCTCGCGACCAAGCTCGGCACCCTGCTCGGCGCGGTGCTGGTCCTGGCCCTGCTGGCGTCGGTGGTCTATCTCGCCACGTTCTGGGTGATCGGGCAGGCTTTCGGGTTGCCGGGCCGGCTGGACGGTGACTTCTGGCGCTCACTCGGCGCGGTGCACGGCCGTGGCCTGGTGCTGGTGCTGCTGGCCTCCGCGCTGGGCTTCGCGATCGCCACGCTGGGTCGGCACACGTCGGCGGCGCTCGGTGCGCTCGCCGCGTACGCGGTGGTCTGGGAGTTGGGTGGCCGAGTGGTCCTGGAGATCCTCGACGCGCGCAAGTCGGACCTGTTCATGCTGTCCAGCCACATCGGGGCGTGGCTCAACGGCGAGGCGCGGTTCTATGACGAACAGGTCTGCCGGGGCAGCGGCCAACTCCCCTACTGCGACGGTTTCTACACGGTGACCTGGCTGCCGGCGCTGTTGGTGCTGTTGGTGATCACCGGCGGTCTGACCGCGGCGGCGTTCGCCGTGTTCCGTCGCCGCGACCTGATCTGAGTCGAGGCCGTCGGGTCGCCCTGGTCCAGGCGGCCCGACGGAACGGCCGAGCCGACGCCCGGCAGGAGCTTGCAAGCTGCGGTGGCGCGGTGAAATATTCCTTCACATGACCGCCGCAGCGGGCTCAGCCGACGGTGGAGCCGAACACCTCGTCGCGTACGGCGTTGAGGGCGGTGCGCAGCGCGCCGTGCAGGATCGGCTCCTCGGTCAGCCCGGTCGGCACCACTCGCGGCTGGACCAGGGTGATCGCGGCGACCTCCTGCTGCACCCGGTCGGCGAGCGCCGCGCCACCGGCCTGGCCCACCTCGCCGGCGAGCACGACCAGCGGCGGGTCCAGCACCACGCAGGTGCTGGCCACGCCGAGCGCGAGCCGACGGGCGAGTTCGTCGAGCATCGGGCCGCCGTCAGCGCCGGCCGCGACGGCCGCGCGGACCGCCTCGGCGGCGTCGGCGTCCGGGTAGCCGTGCTCGCGGGCCACCGCGCGCACCGAGTCCGCACCGATCAGCTGCTGGAAGGCCGGCTTCGCGCGACGCGAGACGTCGCGCGGGATGGGCGCGCCGGGCACCGGAAGGTAGCCGATCTCGCCGGCCGCACCGCTGCTGCCGTGGTGCAACCGCCCGCCCAGCATGATCGCCAGGCCGACGCCGGCGCCCACCCAGACCAGCACGAAGTCCGACAGCCCTCGCGCCGCGCCGGACTGCGCCTCGGCCACGGCGGCCAGGTTGACGTCGTTCTCGAAGACCACAGGTGTGTGCAGGTCGTCCCGCAACGCGGCGAGCAGTCCACTGTGCCAGCGCGGCAGGTTGAAGGCGAAGGTGATGTCGCCGGTGCCGGGGTCGACCAGGCCCGGCGTGCCGAGCACGATCCGTCGTACGCTGCTCAGCTGCGCCTGGGCGCTGCTCGCCGCCTGCACGACGGCGTTGTGCACCACGCCCACCGGGTCGTCGGTGTCCCGGGTCGACTGCTCCACCCGGCCGATGACCGCGCCGGTGATGTCGGCGCACGCGGCCACCACCCGGTCCGGCCCGACGTCCACGCCGACGACGTGCGCACTGCTCGGGCGGACGGCGTAGAGCTGGGCGTTCGGCCCGCGCCCGCCGGCCTGCTCGCCGACCCGCGCGACGAGGCCGCGCTCCTCCAGCCGCTCGACAAGCTGCGAGGCGGTGACCTTCGACAGGCCGGTCAGCTCGCCGAGTCGGGCCCGGGTCAGCGGGCCGCGTTCGAGGAGCAGTTCCAGCGCGGCACGGTCGTTGAGCGCCCGCAACAGACGGGGGGTGCCGGGCAGCCGGGTCGCACTCATGACACGTCCTCTAGTTTTAGTAAACTTTGCTAACTGTAAACCGACCTGCGAACGGGTAGCCGTAGCGTAACGGTCACCCGACGGTGGGACGCTCGGCCGAGTCGGCAGGGCCAAGACCACCACCGGTACGACGTTTCGTACCCGCAGGGCACCGAAGGGGGAAACACGTGGGGTTGGATCCAGGACTGCGCCGGCTCGCGCTGGGCACGCTGCTGGCCGCGTACCCGGGACCGGTTCCGCCGGACTGGGCGGTCGACCTGCTGGCCGACGGGCTGGCCGGGCACACCCTGTTCGGCACCAACGTGCACGACCCCTCGCAGGTGGCGGCGAGCACCGCCGCACTGCGCACCGGTCGACCCGACGCGCTGATCGCGATCGACGAGGAGGGCGGCGACGTGACCCGGCTGGCGCACGCCACCGGCAGCCCGTACCCCGGCAACGCCGCCCTGGGTGCGATCGGCGACGTGGCCCTCACCCGACGGGTCTACCAGTCGATCGGCGCCGAACTGGCCGCGCTCGGCATCACCGTCAACCTCGCCCCCACCGTCGACGTCAACACCGCCGACGACAACCCGGTGATCGGCACCCGGTCCTTCGGCGCGGATCCGGTGCGGGTGGCCGCCCACTCGGCCGCCGCCGTGGCCGGGTTGCAGGCCGCCGGCGTGGCCGCCTGCGCCAAGCACTTCCCCGGGCACGGTGCCACCGTCACCGACTCCCACCACGAACTGCCCACAGTGGATGCTCCGCTGGGCCTGCTCCGCCAGCGGGACCTACCGCCGTTCGCGGCCATCGTCGCCGCCGGGGCGCGCGCCGTGATGACCGCGCACATCCGGGTGCCGGCGCTCACCGGCGCCGACCCGGCCACCTTCAGCCGAGCCGTCCTCGTCGACCTGTTGCGCACCGAGTACGGCTTCACCGGCACCGTCATCACCGACGCGCTGGAGATGAAGGGTGCCGCCGTGGCCGCCGGTGGGGTCGGGCCGGCTGCGGTCCGAGCCCTGAGCGCGGGCGCCGACCTGCTCTGCATCGGCGCGAAGGTCGACGCCGAGCTGGTCGAACGGGTGGCCGCCGAGATCGTCGACGCGCTCGCCGACGGCCGGCTGACGAAGGCGCGGGTCGAGGAGGCGGCCGGCCGCGCCGCCGATCTCGCCGCCTGGACCCGGGCCGCCAGCGGGTCGCCGGCCACCAGCGACACCGAGCTGGGGTACGCGGCAGCGCGTCGAGCGGTCCGGGTGGATGGCCTGCTCACCGGCCTGGACCAGCCACTTGTGGTGCAACTGCACACCGAGTCGACGATCGCCGAGGGTCGGGTGCCGTGGGGCCTCGGTCCGCACCTGGACGGGGTGTCGGAGATCCGGGTGATCGCCGCCGAGACCGACCCGGCCACGCTGCGCGGACTGGCGGGCGACCGTCCCATCGTCCTGGTCGGACGACACCTGCACCGGCTGCCCGGCGGCCCGGAACTGGTCGCCGACCTGGCGGCCCAGCACCCGGTGACAGTGGTGGAGATGGGCTGGCCGGCACAGTGGCGGCCCGTTGGCGTCCGTGCCTTCGTCACCACCTACGGCGCGAGCCACGCCAACGGTCGCGCGGCGGCCGAGGTGCTCGGCCTGGCCGGCTGAGCCACGGCGTCCTCCGGCCGGGCTGAACCGCTCGGCCGGATGTCGCGCTCCAGCACCGCACCGAAGTGTCCACAGTCACTGGTCGCCACTTCTTGAACATGTTCAACATCGGCCCTAGTCTGATGGCGTCGGTAGTTGAACACGTTCAAGAAGGGCGTCCACATGGACATCAAGGTCTGGATGTACGTGATCTACCTCGCGGTCAGCGTCGGCCTGACCATCTGGGTGGCTCGAGCACTGTCCCGCAACGGGCAGGTCTTCCTGGAGGAGGTGTTCGCCGAGGAACGACTCGCCCGGGCTGTCAACAGCCTCCTGGTGGTCGGCTTCTACCTGCTCAACCTCGGCTATGTCACGGTGGCGATGAAGCACCCCGACCCGGTCGATTCGACCAGCCAGGCCATGGAGGAGCTGTCCCTCAAGATCGGCTTGGTGCTGCTGGTGCTCGGCGCGCTGCACTTCTTCAACGTCTTCGCGCTCGGCCGCTACCGCCGAAACCGACTCCGCCAGCTCGCCACCCACCCCCCGCTCGCCCCGATCGGCCGACTCCCCATGCCGTCCGCCCCTCCCGGATCGCAGTTGGTCGGCGCGTACCCGGGCGGACCGCAGCCGACCGCTGCACACCCGGCAGGACCTCCGCCGGCCGGCCCGCAGCCGGGCGTCGGCCCGACGAACAACCCACAAACCCGATGACCGTGCCCCCGACGGACGGCATCGGCCGGCTCCCGGATCCCACCGCGCTCGGGGGCGGTGGGATCCGGGGGTTCACCGTCCTGTTCGACGCCGCCTGCCCGATCTGCCGCGCCGCCCGCCGCTGGTTGTCGTCCCGCGCCCAGCTCGTACCCCTGGAGTTCGTGCCGGCCGGGTCCGCCGAGGCCCGGCGGCGCTTTCCCGGCCTGGACCACGACGCGACGCTGCGCGACCTCACCGTGATCGCCGACACCGGCGAGGTGTACGCGGGCGACGGTGCCTGGTTCGCCTGCCTCTGGGCGCTGACCGACCACCGGTCCGCGGCCGAGCGGCTGGCCCGACCGCACCTGCTGCCCCTCGCCCGCCAGACGGTGGCCGCCGCCTCGGCGATCCGCGAGCGGATCCGCGACCCGTGGGCCGAGCCGACCGACGAACCGGCGGGATACGGTGACCTCGATGACCGAACAGCCTGCGCAGACGACCACTGCGGGTGACCCAGCCACCGCCCGGGGCGAGCAGACCCGGCAGCTGATCCGGGACACCGCGATGCGGCTGTTCCGCGAACGCGGATACGCACAGACCACCATGCGGGCGATCGCGCAGGAGGCTGGCGTGGCGGTGGGCAACGCCTACTACTACTTCGGCTCCAAGGACCACCTGATTCAGGAGTTCTACGCCCAGTCCCAGGTCGAGCACCGGGCCGCCGCGCAGCCCGTGCTCGATCGGGAGGAGGCGTTCGGTCCCCGGCTCGCCGGAGTGCTGCACGCGGGGATCGACGTGTTGACGCCCTCACACGGATTCGCGGCGACCTTCTTCAAGACGGCGGCGGAACCCACCTCGCCGCTGAGCCCCTTCTCCGCTGAGTCCTCCGGCCCCCGACAGGCGGCCATCGACCTCTTCGGCGAGGTGTTGACCGGCTCGACGGCCAAGGTCGACGCCGAGCTGCGTCCACAGCTGCCCGAGCTGCTCTGGCTCGCGTACATGGGCGTGATCCTCTACTGGGTGCACGACCGATCGCCGGGCCAGACCAAGACCCGCCAACTGATCGACGGGGCCGTGCCACTCGTCGATCGGCTCGTGGCGCTGTCCCGACTCCGGGTCCTTCGGCCGGTGACCCGACAGGTGCTCGACCTGATTCGTACGCTCCGTCACTGACCCGGTTGACCTCCTTCGCCAACGAAGCAGCAGGTCAAGTCCGCTTTTCGACACTCCGAACCGACAGCTTCAACCTTGCCCCGAGCCTGTTCGATACGTAGCGTGATCGACACGTGGCGGCCCGCCGCTACACCCGGAACCGGGGCCTGGGGGGAGGTTGCGGACCGTGGATCCGGCCCGGGATCCACGGTCCGCGCCCATCACCGCCCCACCCCACCCCACCCCACCCCACCCCACCCCACCCCACCCCGCCCCCACCCCCGCCCCCGCCTCGTCGATCTTGCAGTTTCGGTCGTCGAAATGCGTGGGATGCCCGGGTGTGTCGCGACAGAAAGTGCAAGATCGCGAACAGTTGCGGCTTCGGGCCGGTCAGCGCGGATAGACCCCGTACGCGCGCCAGCCCCGGTCCGGGAAACCGGCCGCTTCGGCGACCCGGGCCGAGGCGTGATTGTCCCGCTCATGCAGGTAGGTGGGGATCGCTCCCTCGTCGAGCACCCGCCGCGCAGCCTGGGCCACCAGCCGACGGGCGAGGCCGCGCCCCTGGGCGGCCGGCACGGTGCCGACTGCCAACTCGTGCCCGTACGCGTCGTGCCGCTTGATCGCGGCACCGGCCAGATAGGCGCCGTCCGGGTCACGGACCACGAGCACCGGCCGGTCGAAGAGTCGCAGCCACGGCGGCAGCCCGGCGGCGGTCGGCTCGGTCCACTCCCCCACGTCGGGCAGCGGGGCAGGCGTCCGGCTCCACCGGAAGGGACCGTCGTGTACGCAGAATTCGGGGCGGCCGACGGCCTCCGGCAGCGCGGCGAGCAACCGAGCCGGCGTACGGCGAACCAACGCGCGGATCGCCGCCACCCGGTCGGGCGCCACGGAGAGCACGGCGCTCTGCCCGGTGTCCACGGCGAGCGCGGGGCGTAGCCGGCCGTCCCAGGCCGGTTCGGCACGCCGCTGCGAGGCGACCACGTGCAACCCCGGCCCGGCCGGCCACTGGCCGAGCCAGGTGGCCAGGTGCAGGTGAAGTCGCCGGTCGAGCATGCGCACCTCCCCGCGTCACCCGACCCGTCGTCGATCACCGTACGCCGGACGGCAGGGCCGGGCGCAGGATACGTCAGGGCCGAGCGGAAAAGGGTCCGGGAACCGAGCACTGGGATCGACCGTCATATGTATTTCCATATCTGGACACCTTTGTTTGGGACGGTGAACGCATGCCGATTCAGCCGAGCGACCACTACCAGCAGGACCCCGAGCGACTCTGGCGGGCGGCCGAGGCCGTCGGAGGCAATCCGCCCCAGCCGCGCTACCGGAACCCTCGGACGGTCGGTGGCGGCGCACTGTCGTGGGCCGGCCTGAACAAGCTGTCCGTCGGCAGCTCCAGTCGGCACCGCCTGAACAACCACTGACGCACCACCGAGCGGGTGGGACCGAAGGGCAGCCTCTGACGTCCGCCCGGGGCCGACACACCGGAGGAGGTCCAGCGGCGGCTTTCGCACACCTGTCGGGTAATTTCTTGTGGTCCGCCATCCCGGCCTACGACAGGAGAACCCCCGCGCATGGGCAAGAAGACGATCCACGTCTCCGACTTCACCGGCACGGTCCTGCAGCAGGACGACGGGTGGTCCGCGTCGTCGTGCTGGAGCACCCGGACCTGGTCGCCGGGCCCGTGCAGTTGGACGCCACCCCGGGCGAGGTGGAGAACATCGACGACGCCGCGCTGGACGTGGCGGTGGTGGAGATCCACGACCGGCACGGTCACGGTGAGCCCCGCCGGGTGGTGTTGACCGCCAGCGAGTTCGACGCGATGGCCACCGACGTGCCGATGGCGCAACTGTTGAAGACGGCCGAACGGGTCCGCCCGCCCAAGGCCCGCAAGACCACCGAGAAGATCGACTACGGCACGCTGGAGCACGCCGGCAAGCCACACCGGGGCCGGGTCACCGAGGAGGAGGCCCGCCTGGTGCGCGAGCATCTCGACGAGGTCAACAAGCGACTCGCCGACGCGGGCGTACGCCAGATCGACCCGGCCGATCCGGAGCACGCCCTGCGTTACGGCTTTCCTGAGGCGTCCTGACCCCGGTTTCTCACTTCTTTCCGACGGCGGCGGCGAGGGCGCTGGCCAGGTCGCCCTCGACCGTTGCCTTGTCCAGGCCCAGGTTGGTGAGCACGCCGGCGCCGTCCTCCTGCTCCAGCAGGGCGAGCAGGATGTGCTCGGTGCCGATGTAGTTGTGCCCGAGGCGCAGCGCCTCCCGGAAGGTCAGCTCAAGCGCCTTCTTGCCGCGCGCGTCGTACGGGATGAGGTCCGGCACCTGCTCGGCGCGCGGTGGCAGGACGGCAGCGACCGCCTCCCGTACCGCCTCGGGGGTGGCGCCGCGACCGGCCATCACCCTGGCGGCCAGCCCTTCCGGCTCGGCCAGCAGGCCCAGCACCAGGTGCTCGGGGCCGATCTCGGCATTGCCGCCGGCGCGGGCCTCCTCCTGCGAGGCCATCACCACGTTGCGGGCGCGCGGGGTGAACCGACCGAAGCCGGCGTTGGGGTCGAGCGCGGCCGCGTCGGTCGCCTTCGGCACGAAGCGCTTCTGGGCGGCCTGCTTGCTGACGCCCATGCTGCGGCCGATGTCGGTCCAGGAGGCGCCCGAGCGCCGGGCCTGGTCGACGAAGTGCCCGATCAGATGATCAGCGACCTCACCGAGGTGGTCGGCGGCGATGACCGCGTCGGTGAGCTGGTCGAGCGCGTCGGTGTGCGCTGTCTTGATCGCCTGGATCAGGTCGTCGAGCTTGACGGTGCTGCCGATCTGAAGAGGATCTGTCATGCGTCAACCATAGGTTGACGCACCCGCCTCGTCAACCCTGAGTTGACGATGGTGGTTCCGCCAGGCGGCGTACTCCGGCAGGAGCTGCGCGACGGCCTCCGGCGACGGCATGCCGGCGATCTCCTCGGAGATCAGTCGTGCGGCGTCGCGCTGGTCGACCTGACCACGCCGCGGCAGCAGGAGGTGTGTCTGCTCGGCGATGGCGCTCGCGTCCACCTCCCCGGGGAGGAGCCGAAGACCGACCCCGGCCGCGGTGAGGGCGTCCGCGTTGGCGAACTGGTCCGCGCCCTGCGGCAGCAACAACTGGGGTACGCCCGCCGCGAGCGCGCCGAGGGTGGTGCCGCTGCCGCCGTGGTGCACCACCACGTCGGCGAGCGGCAGCAACTCCGCCTGCGACACCCACGGATACACGCTGACCTGGTCGGGGATCTCTCCGAGCTGTTCCACTGGCACCCGGCCCGCCGCGACCACCACCTGCGCGCCAAGCGTCGCCAGACCGGCGATGGCCGTGCGGAGCAGCTCAGGCGTACCGAACGCCGTGCCGAGGGTCAGGTAGATCAACGGCCGGCCCAGGCGAGCGGGCAGTGGGGCCGGCGTCGAGAACGCGACCGGTCGCAGCTCGATCCGGCGTTCGGTGGCGAGAAAGTCCCTGTCCTGCAGCGAGGGCGGCCAGATGTCCAGGTGCGGCCGGCCGACGACCTCGGCGTTCCTGGTCGGGAGTTCCAGGCCGATGCCCTCGGGAAACATCCGTCCGAACCCGTGCCACAGGCCCGGGATCCCGGCCCGGTGAGCCGCCACGGCCGCCCCCGGCAACCCCCACTCGTGCACCACCAGGTCGGGCCGCAGCCGCGCCAGCTCCGGTGCGAGATCCTCGGCGTACACCTCGTAGAAGGCGTCGCCAGGGCGGAACGGCCGCAGGCCGTTCGCGGCGAGTGGCGCGTGCACCTCCGTCCCGGCGGCGAAGTGGACCTCGTGCCCGGCGTCCCGGGCGGCGATCGCCAGCGGTATCAGCGGATAGGTGTGACCGACGGACGCAAGACTGGCGAACAGCACACGCATGGCGACGGACCCTACCTGCCGGACCGTGGGCTCCGCCGGTCCGCCGGCCCGGATACGGTGAGCTCCGGTCAAGTCGAGAGGGCGGTCATGCGTCTGCACGTGGGGTGCGCGATGTGGAGTCACCGGTCGTGGCCGGGCCACCGGCTGCCGCCCACGGAGCGCCTGTGGCACTACGCCAGTTGGTGTGACGCCGTGGAGGGCAACACCACGTTCTACGCGACCCCGGCCCGAGAAACCGTGGCCTCGTGGGCCGCCCAGACGGACCCCGGCTTCCGGTTCGTCCTCAAACTTCCCAAGGCCATCACGCACGAACGCCGACTCACCAACGTCGACGAACCACTGCGCGCGTTTCTGGACGCCATCGAACCACTCGGCCCACGCGCCCACGCCCTCTGGATCCAACTGCCCGGCTCGTTCGCCCCCGCCGACGTACCGGCCCTGGGCCGTTTCCTGCAACAGCTTCCGCGGTCCCACAGGTACGCGGTGGAGGTGCGCCATCAGGCGTTCTTCACCGAGGAGCCAGCGGCCCGACTGCTCAAGGCGACCCTCGCCGCCGCCCGCGCCGAGTGGATCCCCTTCGACACGACCGCCTTCTTCGCGAGCCCGCCGACCAGTGACGCGGAGCGGGACGCCTGGACCAAGAAGCCCCGCGTGCCACTCCGGTCCCTCGCGCTGACCGACCAGCCGATCGTCCGCTACCTCGGCCGTGACGACCCGACACGCACCGTCGAGGGGTGGCAGCGCTGGATCGACGTGACGGTGACCTGGCTACGCGAGGGGCGCTCGCCGACGATGTTCATCCACACCCCGGACAACGCGGAAGCACCGACGCTCGCCCGCCGGTTCCACGACGAGGTACGGGCACGCGTACCCGGGCTTGAGGCGTTGCCCGAGCCGATCCCGGTCGAGCCGTTGACGCTGTTCTGACGTGAACGGTCAGCCCTGCTGCTCGAGCAGGTCGTCGAGGTGGGCCGCCGTACTGATCAGCGAGAGGTGGCTGAACGCCTGCGGGAAGTTGCCGATCTGCTCACCGGTCGGAGCGATCTCCTCGGAGAAGAGGCCGACCGGGTTGCTGTAGGTGAGCATCTTCTCGAAGGTCAACCGGGCGTCGTCGATCCGGCCGGCCAGGGCGAGCGCCTGCACGTACCAGAAGGTGCACATGTTGAAGGTGCCCTCGGTGCCGGCGAGACCGTCCGGCGAGGCCCTCGGGTCGTAGCGGTAGACCAGGCTGTCGGAGACGAGGTCGGTGTCCATGGCCCGCAGCGTCGACTCCCACATCGGGTCGGTCGGCGAGATGAAGTTCAGCCCGGGCATCGCCAGCAGCGAGGCGTCCAGGATGTCGGAACCGTAGTGCTGCACGAACGCGCCACGTTCCTGGTTGAACCCGCGTGTCATCACCTGCTGGTAGATGGCGTCGCGTTCGGCGGACCAGCGGGCGATGTCGCCGGGGCGGCCCCGGCGTCGCGCGATCCGGATGGCCCGGTCCAACGCGACCCAGGAGAGCACCCGTCCGTACGTGAAGTTCTGCCGGCCGGACCGGGTCTCCCAGATCCCGTCCTCGGGCTGGTCCCAGTGGTCGCAGAGCCAGTCCATCAACCCTGCCGTCTTGCGCCACCCCTGGTACGGCGGGATGAGACCGTTGCGGTCCGCGAGTTCCAACGAGATGAGCGCCTCGCCGTAGATGTCGAGTTGCAGTTGGCCCGCCGCGCCGTTGCCGATCCGCACCGGTGCCGATCCGCGGTAGCCCTCCAGGTGACTCAGCACCTCCTCCGGGATGTCAGGTGAGCCGTCGATGCGGTACATGATCTGCAGGGGCATGTTGTCGTCCCGTGCCTCACGGATGCGCGCGTCGAGCCAGAGCAGATACTTCTCGGCCTCGTCGGTGAAGCCCAGACGTAGCAGCGCGTGCACCGAGAAGGACGCGTCCCGGATCCAGGTGTAGCGGTAGTCCCAGTTCCGCTGCCCGCCGATCTGCTCGGGCAGCCCGGCGGTGGGCGCGGCGACAAGGGCGCCGGTCGGGGCGTACGTCATCAGCTTGATGGTCATCGCCGACCGCTCGACCACCTCCCTCCAGCGGCCCTTGTAGCGGGAGCGGCCCACCCACCGCCGCCAGTGGTCGCGGGTCTCGGCGAGCAGTTCGCACGCCTCGTCGGTGGTGAGTGCCCGGGGCGCGCCCGGGCAGGCCGTCTCCAGGACCACCCCGCCGATGTCGCCCGCGTGCAGGCTGAAAGACGCGGACACGCCCTCCGCGTCGCGGCGGATGTCCCTCGCCTCGAACTGCCGTAACGAGCCCTTGAAGGGAGTGAGGGTGAGAGTCAGCGTCGGGCTCCGGAAGACATCGCCCTCGGGGTGTACCTCCAACTCGTACGGATCACGCCCGTAGTTGAACCGCGGGCGGCAGTGGAAGCGGAACTGCATGCTCCCCCGGACCATCCGGACCAGGCGGATCAACCGATGCCGCTCGGTGGCCTCCGCACCGGTGACGGGCATGAAGTCCAAGAGCTCCCCGACACCGTCAGCGCTGTGGAAGCGGGTGATCAGGATCGGCGTACCGGGCAGGTAGAGCTGTTTGCTGGAGTAGTCGACGCCGTCGGGCGAGAGCTGGAAGTGGCCGCCGTTGCGGCGGTCGAGCAGCGCGCCGAAGACGCTCGGCGAGTCGAAGCGCGGCGCGCAGAACCAGTCGACGGTGCCGTCCGTGCTGACCAACGCTGCGGTCTGTAGGTCACCGATCAGACCGTGGTTCTCGACTGCCGGGTAGCTCTGCACGTTGTCCCCCGCCATCCGTGCTGGCAATGGCAGCGACTACCCGGGAACTGACGGAAGATGCGGCGCGGGGGTCGGTTCGGGCGACCCGGAAGGGGGCGCCGTCGACCTCGCCCCGTCCCGGTACGCGAATCAGTCGCTCAGATCGCGCGGAAGCTCGTGTACCGCCCGGCCGGATAGGTCCGGAGCGTGCCCACACCCGTCGCCTGCCCGGAGCAGTCCGCGCTCCGGTAGAAGGTGACGTCCTGGAAACCGCTCCAACCGACGTGGCTGTCGGCGGTCGAGGGCAGCGGCGTACATGCACCGGTCGGGGCCGGGAAGTGCTTTGTTGACATCGCAAGAATTTGGTTGAGGTGTTCACCTGTTTCCGTGGTCCCTCGAACAACGTCGAGACCCACCGCTCATTGAGGAAGCAAACCTTCCGCAATCGTCGATAGCGTCATCACCAACCACATCGACGAGAGGACACCCGATGAGCCTGCGAGGATTCGCCACACTGAACATCTGGGCGGACGACGTGGCAGCGGCCACGGCCTGGTACGCGGACTTCCTCGGGATCGAGGCGTACTTCATGCGCCCCGGCCCCGACGGGCGCCCGGCCTACACCGAGTTCCGCATCGGGGACTACCAGGCCGAGTTGGGCATCATCGACAGCAGGTACGCACCGGCCGGCGCGGCGACCGGGCCGGGCGGTGTGGTGATGCACTGGTGCGTCGACGACCTCGACGCCACAGTCGAGCGGCTGCTGGCGTCGGGTGCCACGGAGTACCAGCCGATCACTCCGCACGGGGACGAGGGGTTCATCACCGCGGCCGTGGTCGATCCGTTCGGCAACGTGCTGGGGGTCATGAAGAACCCGCACTACCTCGACGTCCTCGCCTCGCTGAAGGCGACCTGACGGAGGTGCCGGGGCGGTTCAGTCCCACTCGTCCCGGTCGGCCGTGCGCCGCACCAGCGCTGCCGCCTCGTCGGCGTTGAGCCCGCTTGCCATCAGCAGGTCGTGTGCCGACGTGCGGAAGTCACCCGCGGCGATCATGCCGGAGTAGCCCAGCCGGTGGGTGTGCGGGCGGGTGGGATCCGACGCGGCGGGTCCCTGCGCCTTTCCGACCAACTCGACGGCGGTCAGGATCTGCTGGCGCGCCTGTTGCGGCTCTGCCCGCGCGCGGATCGCGCAGCGCAGCGTCTGCACGCTGTCGGCCAGCAGGTCGATGGCCGCTGGCAGCTCCTCCGGCACCGGTTCGCCGTCCCGCAGGACCCTGGTGAGTCTCCTCGCGATCGCACGCCAGGCGTACAGGCTGCGTTCCATGTGTCGGACGGCCTCGGTGTAGAAGGCCAGGGATGGGCGCTCCCGCCAGCGCAGTGGCGCCAGTCGCACCACCTCCTGGGCGGCGCCGAGCCCCTCGTCGAGCACGGTCAGCCGGGAGCCGAGGCCGCGTAAGGCGCCCAGGTTCCGCTGGGCGCCGTCAAGATCCCGAAGACGCAGCGCCGTGGCCAGGTCGTGCATGGCGGCGATGGCCGGGTCGAGGACGGGTTCGGCCAGACGCCGCACGGTCCGCTGCGGGTGGATGGGCACCAGCAACAGACCGACCGCCAACCCGACCAGTCCGCCGACTGCGGCGTCGACGAAGCGAGGGACGGAGAGGTCACGTACGGGCGGTTCCAGGGTGGCGATGAGCACCGCGGTGCCACCGGCCTGGGTGAGCAGGGAGCCCCCGCCCTTGAGCAGCACCGCGACGATGATCGCCAGCACGACGACCACACCGGTCTGCCAGGCCCCGATGCCGAAGAACGGCATGAGCGTGTCACCGACGGCGAGCCCGAGAACCACCCCGACCAGCAGTTCGATGGTGCGCCGCAGGCGTGAGCCCATCGCGGCGGCCACGATGCCGACCGCTGTGGTGGGTGCGAGCACCGGGGCTGGATTGTCCAGGAACTGGTACCCCACGAACCAGGCGATCGTCGCCGCGACGCCGGCCTGCACGGCGAGCAGCCAGTAGAGGCGCAGGCGCCAGGCCCGGGTGCGCAGCCCGTGCCGCACCCGCTCGCGCAGGCCGGCCCAGGTTCGGTCGGCCCGCGACACCCGGTGCGGGGGCGGGCCGTGGTCAGCTGCCGGCTCCTGCTTGGCGGGCATCCGCGCCGCTTACCCGGCGCAGGCGGACCTATCCGGCGAGCGAGCCGAATCGTGTGGGCGCCCGTCAGTGGGCGGGGTTCGGCGTGTGCGGGAGTTTGCCGAGTTGGCGCCAGTTCGTCTCGGCTACGTCGACACCGTAGTGCTTGGCGGCGGCGAGGATGTTCTGGAAGGCCAGGTCGCGGTCCTTGTCGGAGACGCCCTGCACCTGGTCGAACCGGGCTATGGCATTGCGGACGTGGCTCGCATCGGTCATCGGTTCCTTGCGTTTGCCGGGGAACGCGAAGACGGTCTCCGGCAGCTCGCGCTTGTCCTTGTCCGACAGGCCGCCGTGCTTCTCGTGGGGCTTCCAGGTCGATGTCATCGCCCAGCATTACCCGTGCACAGTCCGGCAGCACCTCCGAAGCCGACATTCTCCGGACACGGCCCTGCGTACTTTAAGGAAGGTTTAAAGACCTTCCGGGCGCGGGCCGCAAGCGCCTACCATTCGGCCGCCGTGGCCGTTCGGGTCATCCTGGCGTCTGCTCGTTGGGAGTGACCCGTGTCGTACGAAAGCCCGCCGCCGCCCCGCCACCGCGTTCCGGGCTGGCTCGGCCGCAACAGAGCTGGCGTGGCCGTCGGCATGGCGGCCGTACTCATCATCGCGGCCGGGGGCGTGTACCTGGCCAACGGTACGGCGCAGCCCGAGCCGTCCAACGCGGCCAACGCCCTCGAATACCCGTCGCCACCGGCCGGGCAGCCGGCGTCGCCCGGGGTGGCGGCATCGGTCGCCGCGACGCCGTCGGCCGCCACGACCCCGTCGGCCGGTGCGACACCGTCGACCGCTGCCGCGCCGAAGGCCCCGGCGACCGGTTGGATTCCGGTCGACCGGGCGACCTGGAAGGCGCAGGCCGACGCGTACCGGGCGTTGAAGATCGACCCCGTGCCGTCCGGGGTGGGCAACCTCCCGGAGTTCCGGGCCGACTGCCAGTACAGCCACCGGCTACCGGACGACCCGATCGTCGCCCCCGGCCTACCGGGCGCGTCCCACATGCACTCGTTCGTCGGCAACAAGGCCGTCGACGCGAGCACCGTCGCCGGCGACCTGACGAAGTTCACGGCCACCTCCTGCAAGCCCGTCCAGGACCACTCCGCCTACTGGGTGCCCACGCTCTACGACAACGCGACGGGAAAGCCGGTCGAGACCAGCGGGTTCCGGGTCTACTACCGCTCGCTGGCCAAGAACTCCACGGGCCAGATGCCGATGCCCAACGGCCTGCGCATGATCTCCGGCGACGCCAAGAAGAAGAAGCCGACCCCACGGGGCGCGACCGGCCAGTTCTACTGCGCCTTCTACGGCCCCGGCGACCTCGACGGCATCGCCCGCAGCACCAACGGCAACTGGCCCATCTGCGGGGGCGACGCGACGCTGCACTTCATGATGCAGTTCCCCGACTGCTGGGACGGCAAGCACCTGGACAGCCCCAACCACAAGGACCATGTGGCGTACGGCAGCGGCAACTCCTGCCCGACCAGCCACCCGGTCCGGATCCCGGCGATCACCTTCGACATCCAGTACCCGGCGAAGGGCACCCCGGCCGGCTACTACCTCTCCTCCGACAAGGAGGGTAAGAGCGCCTCGTCGATGCACGGCGACGCGTTCGTGATGTGGGACGTCGACACCATGAACAAACGCACCAAGAACTGTGTCCAGGGCCGCCGGACCTGCGACAACTACGGCTACCAGAAATAGCCGGGGCCAGGCCCGTGTCGGCCTGGCCCCGGGGTCTGGTCGGTCAGCTACGCAGCGTCCACGACTGGTTCGTGCCGCCGTTGCAGGACCAGAGGATGAGCTTCGTACCGTTGGCGGTGGCGGCGCCGTTGGCGTCGAGGCAGAGCCCCGACTGGGCGTTCGTCACGGTGCCGTTGCTGTTGATGTTCCACTGCTGGTTCGTGCCGCCGTGGCAGTCCCAGATGATGACCTGGGTGCCGTTGGCCGTGCCGTTCCCCGAAGCGTCCAGGCACTTGTTGCCGTACACGGTCAACTGCCTGCTGGCGGTCTGGGTCCACCGCTGGTTGGTGCCACTGCCGCAGTCGTAGAGCTGCACCTGGGTGCCGTTGGTGGTCGAGGAGTTGGGCACCTCGACGCAGCGGCCGGACTGACCGCCCACGAGCTGTCCCTGCCCCGTACCGCTGCCACCGCCCTGCTGCTGCCGGACGATCGCTGTCGACTCGGCCGACCGGTTGCCCTGTGCGTCGACGACGTACAGGCGGTACTCGCCCTGGGTGGCCGGTACGGCGATGGACGTCGCGTTGCCGGCCGCCCTGGTCATCGTCGCCCCGGCGGTGAAGGTGGTCGTGCCGTACGGCGCCAACCAGACCGACTTGGTGGCGTCGCCGATGCTCCGGATCGGGATCGACGCCGTGGCGCTGGTGGCGAAGGTGCTGGCCGGCAGCACGTAGTTCGGTGCGGAGAAGCCGCTCGCCGGAATGATGTCCCGGTAGGCGTCCTCAAGGCCGGAGTTCGCCGCGATGCCGTACGCCGCCGCCGGCCAGACATAGTCGGAGGAGACGAGGATGTCGGCGACCGTGCTGTTCGGCAGGTTCTTGTTCGAGACCTTGTTGATCGGGCCGTAGATCTGCGTGATGCTCAGATCGTGCTTCCGCCCGAAGTCATCTGAGTTGATCATCCAGGTGACGTTCTTGTCGATGCTCAGGACGTTGTCGCGGAAGGTGATGAACGCCGAGCCCTCGTCCGGGTGCAGCCCGTACTTGTGGCCCGACGGGACGCCCTGGAGGTAGTTGTTGGTGATGGTGGTCCCGGGCTGGCTCCCGAGCGTGTAGATGGGGGCCGTGTCGCTGAGACGCTGCACCGTGTCGATGATGTGGTTGTAGCTGATGGTGTTGTTTCTCGCCGTCGTGGTGGGTCGGTTGGGCTGGATCGATCCCGACGACCCGTCGAAGTTCCACCAGCCCCAGCCGAGCGTGATGCCCGACCACGGGGCCTTCTCGATCCGGTTGCGCTGAATGGTGAGGGTGTCGGCGAAGTACGCCGAGATGGGGCTGTGCCCGTTGAACAGGACGGCGCTGTCGTACAGGTAGTTGTTCTTGATGTCGATGTTCTTCGGCAGCCCCTCGACCGACGCGGAGAACTTCTCCCGGTTGGTCGACGTGCCGTCGCCGATGTAGACGTGCTGGGGATGACCGACATTGATGGCCGACCCCGCGATGTCGTTGGTGGCGTTGCCGATCAACTGCGTGCCCTGCACGTCGTTGACCATGCTGATGCCGTCCGCGCCGGTGTGCTCGATCCGGTTGCGCTGCAACAGGAGGCCGTCGGCGTTCTGGATCTGGATGATGCCGGGGGTGACGTCCACGTTGCGGTAGTGGTAGACGTGGAAGTTGCCCTTCGCGTACACCTGCGCTCCGAGGTTGCCCTGCTGCGCCTGCTTGAAGGACGAGCCGGCCACGACGATCTGGCAAGGCGGAACGTGACGGCTGCTGGATGCGCAGCGATCAGCTCGCCGGTCGCAGCGCGCCGAACCGTACGCCGGTGGCCTGTTCGGACAGTTCCCACAGACGGCGGCCGTGCTCGGGGTCGGTCGCGGCGGTGGAGAGCTTCGCCGGCGCGGGGTGGCCGCGCAGCTCGCCCGGCCCGCCCGGGGCGACGAGCTGGCCCGGCTGCGCACCGGGGTCGGTGGCGGCGAACAGTTGCGGCCAGACACCGCGATCGACCGGCTGGGCGAGGAGCGGGTTGCCGATCCGGCCCAGCAGCAGTCGCCAGATCGGCGTGGTGGCGCTGCTCTGCAGATTCGTCGCGGTGTAGCCGGGGTGGGCGAGGAAGCTGCCCAGCGGACTCGCCACGGCGTTGAGCCGCCGGTGCAGCTCGTAGCCGAAGATGGCGTTGGCCAGCTTGGATGTGTTGTAGAAGCCCATCGGAGAGTAGCCCCGCTCGCCGGTCGGGTCGGCGAAGCGCATCTTCGCCTGCCGGTGGTTGATCGAGGTGACGGTGACCACCCGTGGATCGCGGCCGGCCAGCAGGAGGTCGAGCAGGAGCCCGGTGAGAGCGAAGTGCCCGAGGTGGTTCGTGGCGAACTGCACCTCGTGACCCTGCCGGCTGAGGGTGCGCGGCATGGCCATCACCCCAGCGTTGTTGATCAGCACATCCACCCGGCGATGGTCGGCGTGCATCCCGTCGGCGAACTCCCGCACCGAGTCGAGGTCGGCGAGGTCGATCCGCCGGACTTCCAGGTCGACGCCGGGCCGGGCCGCGGCGATGTCGGCCGCCACCCGGCGACCTCTCTCCTCGTCGCGGACGGCCAGCACGACGCGCGCACCGCGGACGGCGAGTGCCCGGGTCGTGACCAGGCCGAGGCCCGCCGTGGCACCGGTGACGACGAAGGTGCGGCCGCTCAGGTCGGGAATCTGTTCAGTGGACCAACCATCGACAGTCATGCGACCCACTGTGCTACTTGTGGCACTCAGTGTCAAGAAATACGCATGATGTCAAGGTCGGCATCATGTGGCAGCGGATGACGTAGCATCGACTGATGAAATCCCGTACGGACAACAGCCTGGCCGAGCGCAAACGCCAGCTCGTTGCCGACGAGTTGCGTGATGCCGCCCTGATGCTGCTCGCGACCAAGGGTTTCGACGCGGTGACAGTCGACGACATCGTGGCGGCGGCCGGCATGTCGCGGCGTACCTTCTTCCGCTACTTCGCGTCCAAGGAGGACGTGGTCGTCCGGTTCCTGGCCGACACCAGCGCGGACATCATCACCGAACTCGCGGCCCGCCCGCCCGCCGAGCCACCGTCGGTCGCGCTGCGCCACGCACTCTGGGTGCCGCTCGCCGCCTGCAACGACCACCCGGAGCACTCCGAGCGGGCCCGGGTCGTCGTCCGTCTGATCCTGGACACCCCCGCCCTGCACGCCCGCTGGCTGGAACGCCAGATCGAGTGGCGCACCGAGCTGTCCGCCGAGTTGGCCAACCGTTGTCACCTCGACCCGCACACCGACCCCTACCCACGGATGGCCGCCGGGATGGCACTGCTGGCACTCGACACGGTGCTTCAGCGGTGGCAGCCGGGCGACGACGAGCAGCACCTGGCCGAGCTGATGGACCAGGCGTTCGCCGTCGTGGCACCGGCCCTCGACGCGCCGGCCGCGTCACCTGCCGCCGGCTGAGCGCGAGTCAGCGCGGTTTCAGCGCCCTTTCCGGCAGCTCAATACGTTCGCGGCATGACACTCACACGTTCCACGCGCACCAGGCGCGGGACTGCCGTGCTGGCGATGATCACAGTCACCGCGGCAGGCGTGCTCTTCGGTGAGCCCGCGTCGGCCGATCCTGTCCCCGTCCCCATCCCTCAGGCAGCGCTCACCGACCGGGCCTTCGGCCAGGTCGCCGAGATCCACCTCCAGGGTGCCGCTCGGATCAAGACCGCCGTGCTGTCGGCCGAGTTCGTCCAGTGGCACCGGCTGCACCCGAACGCCACCGCCGAACAGGCACAGACCCAGCTCACCGCACGTCAGCAGCTGCTCAACGGCTCGCTGACCGCGTTCGACCTCCTGCTGCCCGAACAGGACCTGCTGCTCAAGTCCGTCGACATCCTGCTCGGCGCGCCCGGCGGCGACACCCGGACCTCGCCCGAGATCACCGGCCTGGTCCGGGCCGTGATCGGCAAGACGGTCGAGCCGTGGGACACCCGCGAGGAACTCGCCTCCGGTGCGCTGCGGACCGCCCAGTGGCTGCGCGGCCGTGACGACGCTCTCGCCGCTGCGTGGTCCGCGACCCGACAGGCGGGGGCAGCCAGCCCGCCGGTCGCCACCGCGTGGAACGCCGTCCTCGGTGCGCCCATCGGGGTGGACATCACCAGCACCTACGAGGAACTCCGGCAGGATCCCGGGCTCTCGCACGTGGACCTCGACGCGATCCTGGCACTGCGGGACGACTCGGTGGCGTACGTCGCGGCCGCCAAGCAGCAGCTGGCCAACCTGCACGCCCAGCTGCTCGGCCTGAGCCTGGAGATCCGCCTCGAGATCGGTGAGAACACCAGCAAGTGCCCGCCCGAAGGCCCGCCGAGCGCCGAGTGCACAGCGGCGGCCAGGAAGGCCGCGGAAGACCGGGACAAGGCTCGGCAGCAGACGATCTCCGACGTCAAGGCCGGAGTGGGCATGGTCTCCACCATCATCGGGTTCGCCGACCCCGACGCCGGCAAGAAGTCCAAGGTGATCGGGGAGGCGGTCCTCACCACCATCAGCGCGATCTCCAAGTACGCGGCGGCGATCACCGGCCGCGGCCTCGCGGGCTCGATCTTCAGCACCGCGACGTTGGCGACGCCGCGACGGCCACCACCAACGCGGCACTGGACACCACGCTGACGCCGACCCTGCGCGGTATCCTCCAGGCCCGGCAGAAGTCCATGTACGACCGGGTACGGGAGCAGAGCACCCAGGTCAGCGGAGCGATACCCACCGCCCTCAAGAAGGTGAACACGGCGGCGCGGCTGCTCCAGGCGTACACCCGGTTGGGTCTGCCCAACGCCTGCGAGCCCGCCGTCGACTCGTCGAACCTGCCCGGTGACCCACTGGGCGACTGCCTGATCACCAGCGCGCGGTCCCGCGCCAACACGCTCCTGCAGCGGTACGAGGTGTGGGCGGACCAGATGACCGCCGGCCTGCACCGCGAGCGGGTGCCGTGGATAAACGACACCCTGCTGGGCCTGCGCATCACCACCCGCCTGACCCACGCCAATTGACCCAGGGGGTTGCCGGCGTCCACGGACGCCGGCAACCCCGGGACGGTGGTCATCGACCATGACCTTCAACTGTGGTGACCGGTCGGCAAGCCTGCCGAGCGTCCGGCTTGCATCCGGCTCGCCGAGGTCGAGGCGAAGATCGCCGATGTGCAGGTCATCGCCGACACACTGCGCGCCGCGCTAGAAGCCGGCCGCGACGACCTCGTCGAGTGCGCCCGGCAGCCGTGCTGCCCCATCCCCCTCACCACCATCGGTACGGTCCACGGATGACCGTCGTCCGCTCGATCCTGTTGTTCGTCGTCGCCGCCCTGTTCGAGATCGGCGGGGCGTGGCTGGTCTGGCAGGGCTGGCGCGAGCACCGCGGCCTGTGGTGGATCGCCGCCGGAGTCATCGCCCTCGGTGCGTACGGATTCGTCGCCACCTTCCAACCCGACCCGAACTTCGGGCGCATTCTCGCCGCGTACGGCGGCGTGTTCGTCGCCGGATCCCTCGCCTGGGGCGTGATCGTCGACAGGTTCCGGCCCGACCGGTGGGACATCATCGGCGCCGGCATCTGCCTGATCGGCGTCGCCCTGATCATGTACGCGCCGCGTTCGGCAGGCGGCTCCTGATCGCCACGAAGCCGGTGGCCTGGGGTTGCATGACAATTCGACCGGAGAAGCGGCGCACCGGAGACGTTCGGAGTGTTCGGACCTGTTCGGAACTGTCCCCGCGGCTGTCATTCACAAACGGATCGCGCCCACCATCGATCGTGACGACCACACCGGTCGTTTCTTGACGGTAGGAGGTTGCCGATGATCCGCAAGAGTTCACGCTGGTTCGGTGCCACGCTGATGGCGTTGGTGCTCACCGCCACCGGGCTCGTGGCCACCACGAGCACCGCTTCGGCGGGGTACCCCATCCTCGTGTATTCGGCCGACCCGTACTCCGCCGGCAACGGCTTCGCCATCTACACCAACTCCGGGATCGATGCGGCGTTCAGAGCCTGCGACGAGGGCGAGGCGGACGGCCGCCGTACCATTGGCCGGATCTGGTGGGAGCCCGTGTACGCCAAGGTCACGCTCCACGCGGCGAACGGCAGCGGCACCTGCTCCGAGCCTTACTACGTCAGGCTGCTGGCGGGCACGCGGGTCTATGTCGAAGCATGTGAACGCAAAGGCGCCAACGGCGCCGACGAGAAGTGCCGAACGACCTGGGACATCGTGGGGTGACTGAAGTCGGCCGGCCGGCGTTCGTTAGCCGGCCGGCCGTCAGGCCGTCACCGCCGACGTTTCGCCGGGCAGGACGCTGGCGCGAGCACCGCGGCCTGTGGCGGATCGCCGTCGGAGTCTTTCGCCTCGGCGCGTACGGAGTCGTCGCGCCGGTGGTGGGCGAGAGTGGCAGCGCCGAGCATCAGGGCGCCATCGCTCAGTTCTGCGGTACGGTCGGCGTCAGGTTCACCGATCCGCTCTGCCGATGATCGGAGAGATCATGGACGATGGCGTACGATCAATCGCCCTCACGGGCGCGTGCGCGGCGTTCGTCGCCACACCCGTTCTCGGGGCGTTGTTCGGCGACGGAGAGCAGACTGACCGCTACGACACGGTGATCACGCCTCCGGACTACGCCTTCGCGGTCTGGGCGCCGATCTTCGCCGGATGCATCGCCTCGACCATCGGTCAGTGCCTGGCGCAGGGCCGGGGTGAGCCCATGAGTCGGGCGGTCGGGTGGCCGCTGGTTGGCGCCTATGCGATGAACACCGCTTGGTCGATTGCCGCGCAGAGCGACCGTTTCGCGCTCACGCCGTTCCTCCTGCCGGCCGCCGCCGGCTTCGCCGCCACCGCTCACCTGCGCCTGCAACGCGCACCGAACACGACCACGTGGACCGCGCTCACACCGCTGAGCACGGGCCTCCTCCTGGGATGGACGACAGTGGCCAGCGCCGTCAACATCGCCGCAGCCAAGGTCGCCTCCGGCACTGCTCCGGACGCACCGCGCACAGTTGCCGCGTCCGCCGCCGGACTACTCGCCACCTCCGCCGTCGCAGCCGGCGCGGTCGCGCGAAGCCGGCGGGGACGGTTGCCGCTCGCGCTGGCCTCCGGGTGGGGGCTGCTGACGACGGCCCTGTCCGCCAAACGACCTCGCCGTGTCCGCGTCGTCGCCGCAGCCGGTGCTGTCATGATCGCCGCAGCCGCCGTGCATACCGGACGCAATCAGCACGGGAGTCGCGGGTAGACCACGCCTCTGGGCGTCGGCATCGCTTATGTCGCTACACCGCGCCCTCACCTCGCCGATGACGCCTACGCCGGGATGGAGCGTTCGGTAGCAGGTCGTCGTCGCGTCCGGTCTGGGGTAGCCCAGCGGCAGCGGCGAGGGCCTCGACGGCCTCGTCCAGTCCGGTGGTCTCGGGTAGGACGAGTTCGTCGGGCCAGCCCAGGACGTCATGGGCTGCGTACCAGCCGCTCATGTGCTCGGAGGTGAACTCGTCGGCCTGCGGGCGGGTGAGGTGCCGGCGCAAGGTTTCGGGCAGGGACACGTCGAGATAGCAAAACAGTGAGCGGCCGCGGTGGTCGTCCCGCAGAGAGGTCAGCATGCTGAGGTAGCGGCTGGTGTGCGGGATGCCCTCCAGCACCACGTGGTACCCGTGGTCCAGCGCGAACCGGACGGTCTGCCCGATCAACGCCGGTGCCGCGCCGCCGGGCTTGTCCCGCTCGCGCAGCAGGATGCGGCGCAGGTAGTCCTGCTCGACCAGGGCGCAGCCCCGGCCGTGTCGGCGTCGTAGTTCGCGGCCGATGCTGCTCTTGCCGGAGGCGGAGTTGCCCCGGATGCAGACGAGGATCGTGTCCGGGCTGCCGGTGGGTTCAGCGAGCACGATGCCTCCTCGGCTTCAATTGTTGCGCACAGTGAGTTTGAGGGCGGCGACGGTCAGCTGGGTGAGTTCAGGAAGTTGGTCCTCGCCGAGGGTGACGCCGCGCAGGTTGTCCAGCGGCGTCTTGAGGCCCTGGAGCCGGCTGCCTCGCAGATCGGTACCGTCGAGTTGGCAGGAGTCCAGTTCGAGTCCGGCGAGGTCACATGACCGCAGCGCGATGCTCCGTAGTCGGCAGGAAGACCACGCCCCGTCGGTGAAAGTGCAGTCGGTGAACGCGACCGAACCGGCGGCGGCGACGCGGTGGAAGGTGGCGTAGTCGAAGCGGCAGCCGTCGAACAGCACGTCCTTGAGGCGTACGTCGGTGAGCCTGGTGCCGGTAAACCGGGAGCCGGTAATGGCGCAGCGGTCGATGGCGATGCCGGTCAGGGTCGCGCCGGAGAAGTCGGTGCGGGTGATTTCGCAGCCGTAGACGCTTCCGGCTTCCCAGGTGCTCTCGCTCAGGTCCACGCCGGTGATCAGGCTGCTGCGGATGCGGGCGTCCTCAAGGTGCGAGCCGTGCCACGCTACGCCGTTAACGAGGGCCTCGGTGAGGCCGCCGGCGAGGTCCGTGGTGATGTCGAGGTCGTCCGGTTCGAGGTCCGGCAGCAGGACCTTCACGTCGCCGATCGTGGTGGTGCGCATGTGTCCTCAACCTTCGCGGGCGCGGTGTGGGCACGCCAGCAGTGTCGAGCCGGGCACCCTTCAATCTTCTAGCGCCCTGGGCTGCGGAGAACCGGTCTGAGTCGACCGTGACAGCTTTGGCCGGAAGCGGCGCCGCTTGAACGGCGTGCGCACGCTGCCGCAGGCGCCCTGGTAGCCCTTGTCGGCGAAGGTCATCACGTC